>JBIOJM010000362.1:0-10151 GCA_044450785.1 Isosphaerales bacterium | reverse complement strand
GGCTTTTCTGAAGGAGGGAAGGGGCAACGTAACCGACCGGCCTTTGCCATTGCAATTCTACTACGTCGGCGCCGTGCCGCTTTACGAAGCGCTGCCGAATGCGAAATACCTCGGGGAGGAGACATGGTTGGGGAGGAAGTGTGAAACCTTTCTTTTCTCGAATGTCAAAGGCTCAGTGGGATCCCAATGCATGGTATACACATTGGACAAACTTACGGGCGTCCCATTGAAAGCCGCCTCCTATGCGGAAGAGTCGGATATCGACAAGCAGTTGCCAGGTTTGACATGGGCGACGAACGAGGTGAAGTTGGTTGAAAAGCATCTCGTTCCGAGTCGGTCCGAGTCCGCTGTTTACGCTTCCGGCGATTCGTTGAGAACACGACAAAGAGTGCTCAGCAACGATTATAAAATCACAATCATTAAATACGATCAAGTGTACGATTCGTCGTTATTTTGGCCCGACATTGAACGATCTGGCGCGGTGATTAACGACACGATCAAAAAAGAAATAAAGGTTCCACGGGGTGAGGTCCAAAGGGCCGTTAACTCGTCCACGGAGGCTCGTTCGTTGCAACAAATCCGGGCCGATGCCCCCGTTGACTGGACGTCTACTTTTTCCGGCGTTAGTTTCATCTTCGGCGTACTCACGGTTTTGGTAGGTGGTGTCGTTTGGTGGCGCCGTCGATAGTTTCGCATTCCTCCGTGCCAATCGGTGTCCGTCAGTCCAGGCATCAATCCGCGCTACTTCGGGTCATCGCCAATCACCGCCGCTCTTTTCTGGATCGTTCCCCCTGCTCGATGATCGTTCCGGGCGAAATTCAGAGGATCTGCCGCCGCGCCAGTTCACGGAACGGTCCTGGCTCTTCCAGGAGCTGGTGGTACCGGCCGGACTGGACGATCCGGCTGTTCGTGAGCACGTAGATGCGATCGGCGTTGACGACGGCGTCAAGCCGGTGGGCGATGACGACCCGGGTGACGCCCCGAAGCTGGTTGGTGAGACTGTCGCTGACGATCGACTGGGTCACGTTATCGAGCGCGCTGGTTGCCTCGTCGAGCAGGAGGATGCTGGGCTTGCGCACGATTGCCCGGGCGATCAACAGGCGCTGGCGCTGGCCGCTCGAAAGGTTGCCGCCTCCTTCTCCGACCAGGGTGTACATTCCCATCGGCATCGCGCGGATCTCGTCTTCGAGGCCGGCCAGCCGGGCGGCCCGCCAGGCGTCGTCCATGTTCAAGAATGGTGCGAAGCCGACGATGTTGTTGAAGATGTCGCTCGGCATGAGCTGGGCATTCTGGAGGACGACGCCGATCTGCCGTCGCACGTCTCGCAAGTCGAGCGTGGCCAGCTCGCGGCCGTCGTAGGTGACCGTACCCATCTCGGGGGTCTCGAAACCGAGCAGGAGCCGCATCAAGGTCGATTTTCCCGAGCCCGAGGGGCCAACGATCGCCACGAACTCGCCCGGGCGGACCTGAAGACTCACATCGTCCAGGACGTTCGTCCCCTGGTCCTGTCCGGGATAGCGAAACGAAACATGGTTCAAGGCGAGAGCGCCCGCGAGCCGGACCGGCTCGATGACGGCCGCCGCGAATTCGGGCCGTTCCTCCAGGATCGGCTTGATCCGCTCGCACATGGGCAGCAGCTCGAGCAGGCCGATCGAGGTGTAACCGACTGCCAGGACAGCCGCCACGAGGTTGGCGAACGCGATGTTGAACGCGAGGAAACTCCCGGTTTTCATCAGTCCCGGGTCGAGGTGAACAGTCCCGATGTAAACGACCATGGCGGTCAGGATGGGATAGACCGCCAGCCACTGATAAATGCCGTTGGAGAACCGCCTGGCCCGGATCGAGAGCGCGAGACGTTCGGTGTAACGCCCTGCCCAGCGGGCGAACGCGCGGCTCTCGGCCCCCCCGCTCCGGATCGGGATGATGCCTCCGAAAAGCTCCAGGAGCAAGCCGGAGATCGCCCCGTCGATTCTCCGGATCGAGGTCTCGAGGCGAAGGAGCCCAGCCAGCAAGAGCGCGGTGACCAGGAACATGAGGCTCACCAGAATCGTCGCGGATAAGGCCATCTTCCAACTGTAGTAAAAGAGCAAGGCCAGGTTGAAGAACGAGAAGAAGCCCGTCACGACGGTCGTCACGGCCGCCCCGGAGACCTTCTTGAAGACCTCGCTCAACTCCATCGCCCTCAAGGCCAGGTCACCCGAGGAGAACCGGCCGAAGAACCGGCTCGGCAGCCGGAGCAGGCGATCCCAGACGGCCGGGATCAGGGTCGCCGTGACCCGGCCTTCGATTCGCAGGACCAGGAGACCCTGAATGGCCTGAAAGATCGCGGCCGCGCCGGCGAGCACGACGAGGAAGAGGCACATCACCGCGAGTCTGGGTAGATCGTTTTCGGGGATGACCTGGTCGACGAGGATGCCCGAGGCGATGGGAATCGACAAGCCGAAGAGCGCGCCCAGGAGGGCCATGGCGAGCACCATCCACAGCTCGCTTTTCAGGTCGCGGAGGCTGAGACTGAAGCGGAGCAGGTCGGACATTCCCAATGGTTGGTCCGGGAGGGTCCGATAGAACACCCAGGCTGTGGGAACGATTCGCCGGGCGAGCTGAAGGTCGACGGGCTCTCGCCCCCCTTTGGAATCGTGGAGCTCGTATGCGGGCCCGGACCATGGGGTGCGACCAAAGGCCGGCACGAGGGCCACGGGAGGATGGCCTAGGTCGGAGAGCCGGCCAAGCAGCGGGTCGCCCCCACGCCGGCGCCACCAACCTTCGGAGAGCGTGACCACGCGTACGTGAAATCCGGAGGCTCGGGCCAGGTCTCCCAGCGGGTCGTTGGAAGTGCCGGTGCAGCGTGCCCCGGCCGTCTCGGGAGATCGGACATCGATCCCGAGGGCCTGTCCCACGGTGCGGCAGGCCGTCACCAGCGGGTCGCCGTCCGGATCGACCGCCGAGACGGCGGACTCGTTGGCCGCGGCAGCCAGTCGCGCCGAAACCGACTCGACCAGGGCGGTCTCGTGGGCGATCCCTCGCTCGAATTCAACCCACCTGGTTTGCGTCTCCTGCTCCTGGATTCCCGCGATGAAATCAAGGACGGTTCGGTGAAAGTCGTCGAGACCCGTCCAGGGATCACCCATGTGGATCATGGTCGTCGTGTCGCAGGCGGTCACGCGGCACTCTCTCGCTGCCGTGAGCCAGAGGTGCTCGGTCACGGGGAATCGGGCCTGGAGCTCGGAGTCGGGCAGGGGAACCCGGTCGAGGAGCGAGGATGTCCCGCTCAGGTGGCGGACCCAGGCGACCCCCTCGCGAACGCCGAAGCGGGCCCCCGGCTCGAAGGTGGCAATCGTGTTTCCTTCGAGCTCCCGACGAGGCTCGATCGGAGCCGATTGGCTGAGTGCCCGGCTGACGCGCAGCACCCAGTCGTCGATCAGCACGGCGACCTGTTCGGAAAGCCCTTCCTCGAAGCTCAACCGGATCAGGTCCCCTCGGGCGAACTTGAGGAGCTGAGCCGGCCCGGCTCCCACGGCAACCAGGCCACCCCCCGATCGACCCCGGACCCCACTGATCGCAAAGATCGAACCGCCTTCCTCGACGCGACAGAGGTGTCGCCGGCGGCCCGGCGAAGCCCCGGACTCGAGCGGTGTGAAGAACACGTCGACACCCCCCGCGGAGACCCACCAGACGGCCTCGGCGTCGTCGAGCGGCAGGGGAAGGTTGGCCGCCGCCCGCTCCGGCCGGCTGTAGGGTCGGAGCTCCTCGACGATGAACCGCGGCGGATCCGTCTCGTGGTCAAGCGAAGGGGCCGGCGGTTGCTCCGAGCGCCCGGCATCAAGGTGCCCTATCTCCTGATCGGGATCGTCCTCGAGTGGCACGATCGCCCGGGCCGGCGCCCGGCGGCGAGCCAGGGAGAAACTGCCCGATCGAGGGCCCGGCAATACCTGATGCGACACCAACCGGGCGTACTCTCCCTGGGCGTCGGCGATCAGCTCATCGTGAGTTCCGCGCTGGACGACGCGCCCACCAGAGAGGACGATGATCTCGTCGCAATCGCGGATGGTGGTCAACCGGTGGGCGATGATCAAGCAGGTGCAGCCCCGCCGGCGCAGGTTGTCATCAACGATCCTCTCGGTCTTCGGGTCCAGCGCACTCGTGGCCTCGTCGAGAATCAGCAGGGTGGGGTCGCGCACGAGTGCCCTGGCGATCTGGAGTCGTTGACGCTGGCCGCCGGAGAAATTCCGCGCCTGCTCGGCGACGGCCGCTTCATAACCGCCGCGCCGCCCCAGCAGATCTCGGTGGATCGCGGCGTCGACTCCGGCCTGGATCAGCAGCTCCGAGTGGACCCGATTGTCCCAGAGAGTCAAGTTGTCACGGACCGAGCCCTCGAACAGGCAGATTTCCGAATCAACCAGCTCGATGGAGTTGACGAAGACCGCGCGCGGGACCTCGGCCAGGGCCTTGCCGTCGTAAAGGACCTCGCCGCTCCAAGGCTGATACAACCCGGCGGCCAGGCGGCCGATCGTGGATTTTCCGCTCCCCGAGCTGCCGACCAAGGCGATTCGCTGACCCGGCTCCGCGACGAATGAGAACTCCTTGATCAAGGGTTCCTCGACCGACCGGTTATAGCCGAACGTGACCCGCCGGAACTCGACCTGCCCGTTCAGCCGTGGCGTCTCGGACGCGTTGCCGGCTGACGTGAGTTGGCCCGAGGCCGCGCGGATCGGGTCTACCGATGCAAAGACCGCGTCGATCGGCCGATGGCGAACGTCGTCGATCCGGTCGAGGTCGGCGCGCAGCTCCTGGACCTGGGCCCCCAGGCGGGCCAGGTCCCGGAACGGTTGGTTGAAACCGGCCAGTAAGGCCTGGAAGGCCACCAGGAGGCCGATGCTCAACCCGCCGACAATCACGTGGTGGCCCCCCAAACCGAGGACCGCAATCGCCGTCAAGCTCGCCAGAAACGAAGGGAGCACGAGCAAGAGAACATCACAAACGCCGAGCGCTTGCTCGGCGTTGATCATCCTGGACTGGTCACCGCTCCAGCGGACCAGTAGGTCCGACTCGGAACCGGTGGCCTTGACGCTCTCAATGATCTGGATCGCCCACATGACTCCGGCGACAAGCCGTCCCCGGATCTGCGCGATCCCCCGGTTCCGGTCGACTCTCCATCGGCTGAACCACTGGAGGGCAACCAGGTTCAGACTGCCGATCCCGACTCCAACAGCGGCCAGGAGTGGGTCGTAGGGGAGAATCACGGCGACGTAGACGACCAGGGTCAAGAGGCTGACCGCCGTGGTCGCGAGCTCGCCCGACATCAGTCCGGCCACCCGCGCGGTACTGGAGGCCCGACTGACGATGTCGCCGGTCCAGCGATGCTGAAAAAAGGTCACGGGGAGCCGCAGGACGTGCCAGAGGAACTCGATCGACTCGACGAGCGCCAACCGGACCTCCAGCCGCGTCAGGTAGAGCTGCTGCAGGGACGCCGCGGCGAGCCGCGCCACGGCCGTCAAGGCCATCGCCAGCAGCAGCGGCTTCAGCCATTCAACGTGGCCCTCCACCAGAATGTCATCGATGAAGATACGCTGGAACGCGGCCGAGACAAGGTTCGGGATCACCAAGGCCAGCCCGGCCAAGATCACGAACACGAGCGCGGCCTTGGAGGTCGCGAGCCGCCCTAGCAAGCCGAGGAGCGCGCTGGGCCTTCGCCCTTGCTTGACGAAAGATGGGCCCAGCTCGAAGGTGAACGCGATGCCGGTGTAACCGCGCTGGAATTCGTCCTGGCCGACCATCCTTCGGCCGATCGCCGGATCGTTCAGGTACACCTTCCCCCGCGCGAATCCCTCGACCACCAGGAAGTGGTTCCACTGCCAGAACACGATGAAGGGAACGCGCCGGGTCGTGAGACCCTCGGCCGGCTTGCGGAAGGCTTTGACCTCCAGACCGTACCGCTTGGCGGCCTCCTTGATATAGAGCGCATTGCTGCCGTCGCGCGAGACGCCGCAATCGTCCCGCAGCACGTCGAGTGGGACATAACGGCCGTGGTATTCCAGGATGATCCCCAGCGCGGCGGCACCACACTCGGCGGCCTCCATTTGCAGGACGGTCGGCGTCCTGACCGGGCGTGACCTACGGGAGCCTGAGTTAGCCATGAAAGCCGCATCCGCAATGGCTGATCGCGACGCATCAGACGCAATATCCCATTATCTTATATGATCCACACTTTTTACCAATTTGTTGCGCTAATCCGGGTCTTCCCCGGGCACGCCATCGACACAATCGATCGATTCCGAAAATCACGCAAGGGCGGCAGATGTGCACCGCTGACAACCGGCGACCGCCAAGTTGCAGTCCGCAGCGGAGGGTGCGCACTCCGATCGCGGAGGCCTGCCCTGTAATTCCTAACTAGCTGCGTCCCTGTTTCCAGTCGATCAGGGATCGTTTTTGAGTTTCCCGAATAGCGGGGCAAGCGACCGCTCGTAGTTCTTCCAGCGGCCTACTGAACTGCTGTAAAGTGGTTGACGGACCTGAGCAACGCTCGTTGTCCGTACTGGACGCCGTGTCTTGTAGAATTCCAGGCATACCGGGTCCCATTCCAGCGCACACCATGCCACGAGTTCCCGCGACACCCGCTCCGGGTCAGCCACCATGTCCTCGTAGTCGACTTCGAACACCGGGACCGGCAGCACTCGACGCCAGTAATTCATCACACGCTGGTATTCGTGGACACGCGAGGCAATGTGGTCCGGGTCGCACGCCCAGCGGACCTGGGCGAAGTGAGTCATCCAGCACGACAGCGCCACGTCCCGCACATCGCGCCGACAGTGAATCAGCTTGGCGCGCGGGAACAGGGCGGCGATCAGGCCGAGGTACAGCGTGTTTTCCGGCATCTTGTCCACGACTCGGTCCGCCGAGCCATCGAGCGCTGCCAGCTCGTTGAGGTGCCGGCGGGCCAGGTATTGCGCGGCGTTCCGGTCGAGGTACTCCACACAATCCAGCGGCGCCTCGGCACGGCCCACCGCCTCGGGCACCCCCTGGAACGTCTCCCGTGCCAGTCGCAGCTCGCCCGCCCCGAAAACCCGCGGGTGGCTCGCCAGGACCTGCTCGATCAGCGTGGTGCCGGACCGCGGCATGCCCACGACAAAGACCGGCCGCTCCGTGTCGAGACCGAACCCGCGGACCTGCGCGAAGAACCTGGGCGTGAACGCCGCGATGAGATGATCGACAAACTTGCGATGCCTACCGGGCTCGTAGCCCCGTCCCCCCTTCTGGAAGTCGGTTAACTGGAGGGCGTTGGCCTGGAGGGTGAGCGCGGCGGCCCGGTCAAACTCTTGCCGGGCGTCGAGCGAGTGAGCCAGGCCGAACTGGAGCGGCCACCGCTGCTCCGTGGGCAGATCGGGGTCGGCCAACAGGTCCTCGATCGTGGCCAGGTCGGCCTCGGGGAGATTGGCCCGCAGCCGGGTGGCCAGCCGAGCCAAGGCGCCGGCGTGCCGGGGGTCGTGTCGCAGCGCCTCGCGGAACGATGTCTGCGCCTGGTCGAGCTCGCCGAGTTCCTCGAGGACCGCCCCAAGGCCGGCGTGAGCGGAGGCCAGATCGGGCTTGAGCCGGACCGCCTCGCGGAAGCAGGCAAGAGCAAGGTCGAGCCGGCCCAGAACGTAGAGGACATTGCCGAGGTTGTTTTGAGCCTCATGGGAGTTGGGGCGGAGTTGGAGGACCTGCTGGCAGTGGCCCAGCGCCTCCTGAGCCTCGCCGCGCTCCAAGAGCATCTTCCCAAGGTTACTGCGGGCCTCGGACGCCGTGGGGTCGAGTCGCACGGCCTCACGGAAGTGCTCGAGCGCGGCGGCTTTGCCCCCCATGAGCCGGAGGACGTTGCCAAGGTTGTTGTGGGCCTCGACGAAGTCGGGCCTGAGCCGGAGGGCGTCGCGGAAGTGGCCGATCGCGGTGTCAAGGTCCCCCTGGTCTACCAGCGTCGCCCCGAGGTTGCAGAGGACCTCGGGGCTGTCGGGTTGGAGCCGCAGCGCTGTCCGGCAACAGCCGACGGCGCGGTCGAGCTCTCCGAGTGCCCAGCAGGCCTCGGCGAGGCTGGCATGATAGGCCGCCTCGGTGGGTCGGACGGCGATCGCCCGGCCGATCAGCACCGCGGCTTGCTTGGAATCCCCCCGCTGAAGTGTCACCAAGCCCAGAAGATGAAGGACATCGGGTCGGTCCGGCTCCTCCGCCAGGGCCGCCTCGTAGATGCGGGCGGCCCGATCAAGCCAGCCAAGCCTGTGCCACTCCCGGGCCTCGCTCACGTCCATGGGCATGTTTTCGACTCATCGGGAGCGGCCTGGCCCGCTTCGGGACGGGCGGAGCAATCCGACTGGCGGCTAATCGGCGCCGACGACCGTCTTGGTCCAGGGGAGAATCAGGCTGATCAACTTCCGTTTATCGACCACGATCGCGGCCTGGCACATCGTGCCGGTCTTGAGGGTTTGCGTGGGCCCTGAGGACGACGACCAGAGGAAGTGGTTTCGACGGTCTGCATTCGACCGGCTCGCCCGGGGATCGCGAGAGCCGTCGTCCTCCTTGAGTTTGACGTGAACGCGGAGCAACACCCCCGGCGCGTACCGCTTGAGAAAGGTATCGACCAGCTCCGGATGTGCGAGTGCGGCCTCCATGGCCAGCCTGGTGACCGGCAGCTCCGAGATGGCGACCACGGAGCCGCGGATGAATCCGTACTCCTCGCGCTTGACCGTCGCCGGGCTCACCTCGACGTCGTCGAGGAGCTCGATCTTCTTCCCCTCGCCCGCCGGCACGAAGATGATCGTGTCGTACGGAGGTCCGGCGTCGTCCGCCCCCCTGTTCGTCTTGGGGGCATGAAGCAACACGATGGGTGCACCCTCGCGGACGAGCTCGTCCGGGGCGCTCAAGACCTGAGCGACCTGGCCGCCCACATGACTGACGACCCGCGAAGTCCGGGTCAGCTTGTCGCGGTCCAGGGCGAGCTTGGTCTCCACTTGCTTGATCTTCAGCCCGCGGTCGATCCGGGCACGGCGCCGGGCGAACTCGGCTTTGATCCCTTCCAGCTCCAGCTCGGCGAGCCGTGATTGTCCCTTGTTCAGATCGTCGCGAATCGCATAGAGCTTTTCGCGCGATTCGAGGAGCTCGATGTCGCCGAGATGCTTTTCGGCGCGGAGCCGGTCGGCGGCCGCGCCGACGCGCTCGGCGATCTTCAACTTGTCCTTGGAAGTCTCCTGCGCCCGCAGGATCGCCTGGCGCAGGCGAACCAGGGCCGCGTCCTGCGTTTCCCTCTCCTTCTGTTCGAACTGGGTGAGCTCCCGGTCTTCGCGTTCGAGATCGTCCCGTTTCGATTGGGCCTCCCCGATCGTGTCCTTGAGCTCGTCTTGAGAGATCTCGCCGATCTCAGCTCCCGGCGCGACCTGGTCGCCGAGCTTCACCCGCAGCGTCACCAGCCGCCCCGTGGCCTGGGCGCGCACCTGCGCAAGCGTGTCCCGCTCGATCAGCAAGATCCCCTCGCCATTCACCTTGATCGGGACCTGGTAGACCACCGCGAAGGCGACCGCCGCCGCGCAGACCACGAACAGCGTGGCCAGGTAGACCCAGGCACGGATCGTAGTCACGCGAACGAGCGTGTCCAGTTGGTCGAACGAGACCCTGGCCGGGTCCGGCGGCGAACCCAGTGTCGACACCAACACTTCGCTCATCGCACGCCTTCGCGGTGGAACCCCCTGGCTTCGACAAGCCTCTCGCGATCGCTGACAGCACGACTTCTCAGGGCTTCTTGGGCTTGGTCACGTCTTGCTGGTGCACGGGAGGCGGGGGGTTCAGAGCCGCGCCGCCGGCGATGGCACGAAGCTCCGCGGGGGTGAGTTGAACGGTCTCGGTTTTCTTCACAGACTCGGCCTTGGGGTTGCTGGCGTCTCGTGGTTGCTTGGTCATTTTGGGGTTCCACTCCATAAGAGTTGGCTGACTCGACCGACTTCTGTCAATGATACGGACGACATCAGTCTGATATAACACGTTTTTTGCGAATTTTGCAAAGGAATAACGCTGGGGCCATGGCCTTCGGCTCGAGGTCCGCCCGATCGGGGACCTGGCCTCCCTCGGCGGCGCTCGGCCAATGGTGCGATAACTCGCTGCTACTTCTGCGGTTGGAGCGGGGCGGGGGG
>JBIOJM010000361.1:0-10214 GCA_044450785.1 Isosphaerales bacterium | reverse complement strand
AGGTCGGTTTGGTAAGGCTTCCGTTCCGTACGATTTTCCATCGCTGGGCTCCGCCCTGCTTGAAGTTCGATTGTCTCCTGTCGATGATTGTGACTGATTCAGCAAACTTGTCCAGGCCACTCAAGTTTCCAAACTCCCTCTAAGGCATCGGTCCAACGGCGTCAGCCTGGCGGATTACCTCCGACGGCAACCTGGGACGTACACCACGCTTACAATGCGTATGGAACAATATGACATTCAGGCCGATCTGCTTGTCGCAGGAATCGACCCGTCGGGTGCCCACTTATTCCAAGTGAGCAAGCCCGGTCTGTTGCACTCGATGGAGAAGCTCGGGTATGGGGCGGTCGGCAGTGGTTCCTCTCACGCCGTCGTCTCGTTGTCCCTGGCGGGACAGATGCGGGACCGGGACCTGATTACGACATTGGCGGATGTCTACAACGCCAAGAGGGCAGCCGAGGTAGCCCCAGGGGTCGGCAGGGCTACAGATATCGCCACGATCGACACCCCGTGCGAATTCCGATACTGTACGCAGCCCGTTATAGACGAACTTGAAAAGAGTTACGACGCTCTTGCGGCGAGGCAACGGCCGAAACTAGACGTACTAAAAAGCGTGTTCGAGCGGCCGAGCGCGCCGAGAAGAGGGAGTGGATCGAAGTCGCGGTCGAGCTGACCGCCGATGACGACTTCGGCGAGGTCCGCGATCAAGCTGATACGGAATTCCGCAAGCGTCGACCCAGGGTGGACCTGGCTCCTTGAACTCAATCGAGCGATTCCAATCCGCCAGGACCGTGTGCGGTCGATCCTCGAACACCTCGACGCCGCAAGCGACACCGCGGCACCCACAAAGCCGCCCACCAAGACGTCGTTGCCGACTGCATGGTTGATACCGACCCCCTGACACGAGGCCACCAGGTTGATAAACTCATGATGTCGCTCGCCTCAACGAGTCCAAGCCTCACCCCCGGCACACGGTGAACCGGAAGCCGTCGATCGCGACCACCGACGAAGTCCACGTCGGCACGATCATGAACCGGCTGAATCGATCTAGCCAGAAGGGGCGAGGGCGACCGATCGGACGCGCGAGTGCAGGCCCCCGGGGGTCCGCCTGCCGGGCTACGAATCTAGTCGGTCTTCGGAGCACCAGCATGTCGTTCTCGACCGGGATGAGCGTCCGCTGCCGCGGGCAACGCTGCGTCGTCCTTGATGCCCATCCCGTTGCCGGCGGCGACCCGCCCGCATACCGCCTGCGGGTGCGGGCGACCGAGGGACCACTCAGGAACCGCGAGTGGCCGGTGCTTTACCCCTTGGAGGCGGTCGAGCCGGACGAGCTGCCGCCGCTCGCCTTGGAGCGCACCGGACGCGACGCCCGCTTCCGATTGCTGCACGATGCCTTTCTTTTGACCCTCGCCCCACCGCCCTCGGCGCTCGTGGCCGCCGGACGATCCCGGATACGGTTCGAGCTGTACCAGCAAGTCCCGGCCCTGCGGATGCTCTCGCTGCCCCGGCCCCGGATCCTTAACGCCAGCGATGTCGGCTTGGGGAAAACGGTCGAGACAGGGATCGCCTTGCGCGAGCTGATCGCCCGGCGTCGCGGCGGCCGTATCCTGATCGTCTGCCCATCCGGTATCGCCCAGCAGTGGCGCGACGAGATGGACACCAAGTTCGGACTCGACTTCAAGGTCTTCGACCGCGAGGGGGTCCACGAGGTCAAAAAGTCGATCGAGCTCGGCGCCAACCCCTGGGCGACCGAGCCGCGGATCATCGCTTCGTTCGATTACCTCAAGCGCCGCGAGGGGGCGTTCCGCGAAGTGCGGAATGTCCGGTTCAATGTCATCGTCTGCGATGAGGTCCATCATCTCGCGGACAACACCTGGGGCGACGACATCTCCGACCGCCATCGGCTGGCCCAGTGGATCGCCCGCGCCAGCGACGCCCTCATACTGCTGTCGGCCACGCCCCACTCGGGTTACGACGAGAGCTTCGCCTCGCTGCTGAACCTGATCGAGCCGACGCTCGTGACCGACCCGAAGGAGATGTCCTACAAGAATTACGGTCGCTACCTCGTCCGGCACCTCAAGCGGCATATCAAGAAGCCGGACGGCTCGCCCTTGTTCGTACCGGCCGACCCATCGAAGCCGATCCCGGTGAGCCTCACACGGGCCGAGGCCGCCGTCCACGCCGCCGTTGCCAAGCAAGCCGCGACTCTGGACGAGCAGGCCGAGAAGCTCAAAGCTGAACGCGATCGGTACGCCCTGCGGTTGGTGGCGACGATCCTCCGCAAGCGAGCCGCCTCCAGCCTGTCGGCGCTTCGCGAAACCGTTGCCAACCGGCTTGAGAACCTCGAGCACGAGGCGGAGGAAGTCGAGCTGCGGCGGGACCATCTCCGCTCGCTCCGCAAGGGTGAGACGATCCCCGACGAAGACCTCAAGCAGCTCGAACGCGACGCCCACCGCAGCTACCTCGCTCGCATCCGGTCCGTGGGCAAAGTGCTCCGCGCCATCGAGACCGAGATGCAAGACCTGCTCGATCTTCAGGGCCTGCTGGAGAAGTGCCCGACCGAGACCGAGTCGAAAGCCGAGGCCCTGCTGTCCGAGCTCAGGGCCATCCATCACGACGAACCCGACGAGAAAGTCATCATTTTCAGCGAGTACTCCGCCACAGTCTTCTGGCTGGCCGGGTTCCTCGGTCGACACGGCTACGCCGGCGGCTTGCTGACTTTCGAAGGCAGCCTGTCCGGTCCCGAACGCCAGAAGACCCTGGCCCGCTTCCAGTCGCCGGAAGCCTCGCTTCTGATCAGCACCGATGCGGCCAGCGAGGGCCTCAACCTTCAGAGTCAATGCCGGCGCGTCATTCATTACGAATTGCCGTTCAACCCCAACCGCATGCTCCAGCGCCAGGGCCGCGTCGACCGTTACGGCCAGGAGCGGCCCTGCCGGTTCGCCTTCCTCTACGCCCAGGACACCTACGAGGGCGAGGTGCTCTCCCGGCTGTTCACCAAGATCGAGGCTCAGATAGCCCGCCTCGGTGCGATCGGCGACGTTTTGGGTGCGTTGCAGACCGACCGGATCGAGCAGTTGCTTTCGCGCTCGGCTGGCGATCTCAAGCTGGCAATCGCCGCCGCGGAGCAGAGCATCGATGAGGAACTGGCGCGGGTCAACGACAGCCACGCCAAGGCCGTCTTGGGTGACGACCCGCTGACCTCGGGCGAGGTCGAGCGGCTCAAGCTGGCGCTCGCCGCCGGCCGAAGCCTGAACGTGGCCATCGACGACTTCGTGGTGAGAGCCATCAGTCTCGCGGGGGGGCGGTGCCGCCGTCAGGACAGCCGGGTCGTGGTGGCCGAAGTGCCGGCCTCCTGGGTCGGCGGACGCATGCCGGCCTCTTACGAGGCTCTCTACACCGACCCGGACGCGGCTCCGTCCGGTACTCCCTCCGGCGCGATTCTCGACGAAGACCATCCGCTGGCCCAGGCAGCCATCCGCTGGGTGCGCGGCAGTCGCTACGATCCCCGCGACGACCACCGGCTCGCCGTGCGGGTGCTCGACACGCTCGACGGGCCTGACCTTGTTGCGTCTTACATCGCCACGGTCCGCGCCGAGGACAACACCGAGATGGAACGGCTCCTGGCCGTGCGCGTTCGGCCGGATGGAGCGGTCGACCCGAGCGATGCCGCCGACCAGATCCCCGGCCAAGGCGTCGCCGACATCCCCGAGCCACGGGTCCGCGCGCTGTTCGGCTCCTGGTGGGAGTCGGCGCGCCAGGCGGCTGACGAGGCGGCCCGGAAGCGTGCCGAGCAATGGAAGGACGAGATCCGGGGCCAGCGCCAGGCCGAGCACGCCGGCCTGCGGGAGCGGTTCCGGATCTGGGCCGAGGCCACCCGCAAGGCGATCCTGGGTCAGTACGATGACCCAACGATGTTCCTGCCGGGCATGGAGAGCAATTTGCCGCCCACGGTCCGGCGCCGGTTGAGGGAGCACCGCAAGGAAGTCGACGAGCACGAGTCGTTCCTCAATCGCCGGTTGCGGTTCGAGCCGGCGGCCATCGAGCCGCTCGGGGTGTTGCTGCGGGTGCCCGTTGGGGAGGCCCGGCCTTGAAACCGCTCATTTTTGCGGGTGAGGGCTTCAGCGAGTACTTTTGCACCCAGCTCATCGGCACCGACCCCCAGTTGCGGACCTGGCTCGACGCCGACGCGGCCGAGGCCGGCTACAAGAAGGCCTCGGCCGCCGTCCGCTCGGCCCAGCGCTCGCTCCGCGATCGCGAGCAAGCCCGCTCGACGGTTCAGCTCCTGCTACAGCCCCTCGCCGAGCTGCTCGGCTGGAAGCTGGGCGAGAGGTCACGAATCGCAACCGAGGAGCAGGAGGAAGAAGGTGGCCTCCCACTCCTGGCACCTGAGGGAGATCGCGTTCTCGCACGGGCCGTCTGTATCGCGCCGGACGCCCACCTCGACGCCGCCCCGGCCGGCCTGCACCGCAGGTTTGCACCGTCGCTGTCGCTTGCCCGCGTGCTCCGCGAGTCGGGCCTGACCTACGGCGTGCTTCTCAACGCCTTCGAGTTGCGACTCGTCTGCGTCGCGGGCACGCTCCCCTCGTCGATCGGGTTCGACCTGACCTCGATCGCCGACGGGACCTATCCCGGCCTTGATACGTGGAAACTGCTCCACGCCCTCCTGAGGCAGGACGCGCTGACGGCCGAGCCGATCGTGCTCGACCGCGTCCGAGAGGTCGGCAAGCAGCACCAGAGGAAGGTGACGACGGAGCTTGGTCAGCAGGTCCAGCGCGCCGTCTTCCGGTTCATGCAGGGGATGATCGACCACCCGGCCAACGTTGGTGCGATCCCCGACCCGGTCTCGCCGGAGCTTCTGGGCACGCTCTACCAGGAAACGCTCCACTTGCTCTACCGGCTTCTGTTCGTCCTCTACGCCGAGGACCTGGCGCTCCTGCCGGTCGACATGCTGACCTACCGCGAGGGCTACGCGCTCGGCCAGGTTGTGCGGCTCGCCCGCGACGGCGGGCCGGACGGCTTGGCGACCGTCGACCCCAACGGCTCGTTCTTCGAGGGCTCGCTCCGCGCTCTTTTCCGCTTGCTCAGCCAGGGCGTCAAGCTGGGACCGGAAGGAGAAATCAAGCCCTACGGCGGCGGCCTGTTCGATCCCGGCGCCACCGCCGCGATCGACGGCCTCGCGTGGGGCAACGCAACCATTGCCGACGTGCTGGAGGCGCTCACCGTCGTCCCGGCCCCGCGCGGGCAGGTGGGCAGGGTCCGCCTGTCGTACCGCGAGCTGAACGTCGAGCAGCTCGGCTCGATCTACGAGGGCCTGCTGGAGCTGGCCCCAGCCTACGCCCACGAACGGCTTTGGGAAGTCGACCTGGACACGCGCCTCTTGCACCTGACCGACGCGCAGCGCGAGGCGATCCGTGAGGTCCGAGGCGAGATCGACCTCCCCGGCGGTTCGGCGCTCGACCTGATTGAGCCGGTTGACGACGAGGCCGAACCCGAAGAAGACGAGACCATCGAGGATGACTTGGCCGACGACGCCGAGGAGCCCGAGGATGGTGACACCGAGGACGAGGTCGAGGAGAAGCCGAAGCGGAAAGCGTCGGCCAAGAAGCCCCTCAAGGTCCTGCGCGAGATCAAGCCCGGGCAGGTCTACCCACGCGGGGGCCAGAAGCGAAAGCAGTCGGGCAGCTACTACACGAACCGGACCTTCGTCGAGTTCCTGGTCCGCGAGGCGCTCGACCCCAAGGCCGAGGGCAAGTCGCCCAAGGAGATCCTTGCGCTCAAGGTGGTTGATCCGGCGATGGGGTCGGGCCACTTCCTGGTGGGGGCCTGCCGGCGGCTGGCCGAGCATCTTCTGGCAGCCTATCGCCGCGAGGTCGCCCACTGCCAGGCCGAAGCCGAACGGGCGGGCCAGTCGCTCACCGAGGATGACTTGCTCGTACAGACGAGCGTGCCCGACGAGCTGCGGCTCGTCTGGGGGCGGCAGGACGACGAGCAGGTGCTGGCCGTCTGCCGTCTGCTGGTTGCCGGGCACTGCCTGTTCGGGGTCGACAAGAACCCGCTGGCGGTTGACCTGGCCAAGGCGTCGCTCTGGCTGGTCACGGCCGCGTCGGGGTTGCCGCTCACGTTCGTCGACCACCGCCTGCGGTGCGGCGACTCGCTCCTGGGCATCCCCGCCGAGGAGGTCGTTCGCCCCTGGATCGAGCCCCAGCCTGCCAAAGGAAAGGGCAAGGCGAGGAAACCCCGGGCGATCAAACCGGTCGAGCTCTTGATATCGCCCCCCGCGCCGCAGGGGACGTTCGACTACTACGCCCCCAATCGCGAGGCCCTCTGCCACGCCTTCCGCCGGGCACTCGTCTGCTTGCAGGCCCTGGAAAACGCCGTCGAGGCCGAGCCCACGAACTTCGCGCTGCACCGTGCGAAGTACGACGCACTGCGCGGATTGCTGGAGCCGTGGAACCACCTCCATCAGCTTCGCGTCGGCCTGGCGTTTGGCGACGACGCGACCGGCGCGGTCGACCTGATCAACGGCTGGCTCGACGATTTGCTCAAGCTCCAGTACGTCACCGAGGAGCACCGCGGTGCGGGCGAGGCCGCCCGTCTCCGGGGCGATGCTCAGTCGGCTTTCTGCTGGGAGCTGGAGTTCCCCGAGGTCTTCTACGACGGCCAGGGCAGCCGCCGCCCCGATGCTGGCTTCTCCTGTGTCCTGGGCAACCCGCCGTGGGACAAGATCATGCCGGAGATGGAGGAGTTCTACCTGAGGCACGAACCTTTGATCCGGCAACTCCAGGGCACCGCGAAAAAACGACGAATCCAGGAATTACACGATACTGATCCCGGGGTCGCGCGCGAGTGGCAGAATTACGAGTCGACCATACAAAGTCTTGCCGCTGCCTTGCTCAAGGGAGGAATCTACTCGTTTCAGACGGCTGAGATCGAAGAAGTCGTCGAAGATGAAGATGGCGAGGTGACGAAGAAGGTGAAGAAGACGGGGAGCCACCCGGACTGTTTCAAGTTATTCCTCGAGCGCGCATGGCAGGTTGCTGGGGATGGCGGAACCGTGGGAATGGTGATGTCGAGCGGTCTCCATCAGGGTCTCGGCTCAACAGGCCTGCGCAGGCTCATGATCGACCGCACTCGGCTGCAATCGCTTGTCAAGTTCGATAACGAGATGCGTGTCTTCCCGGGCGTGCACAACCAGTTCAAGTTCGACCTGGTTGTGTTCCACAAAGGGGGCATGACCGGAGAGTTCGACGCGGCCTTCTTCTCACGAGAGAGCGCCGAGACACTTCACAACTTCCGCGATCACCCGGGTGCCCTGCGGATAGAGCCCGACGACATACGTCGCCTGAGCCCCCAGACACTTACCTTCTACGAGTACAAAAGCCGTCGCGACCTCGAGATTGTACGCAAGGCGTACCGCTTGCACCCGCCGTTCGGCCAGGGGCTCATGCCAAGGCTCGGATTAAAGTATCGGACCGAGTTCAACATAAGCATCATGTCGTTCCTATTCAGGGACCGCGTATGGCTCCGCGCCCATGGCTGCACTCAGGAGCCAGGCGAGACGTGGCGTGCGGCCGACGCCGAGTGGTATCGGGCACGGGGCTACGTCGAGCGGCCGGTCGCCGTCTGGTACGCGGTGTTTGACGGTGACAACGTGGTCGACCACCACGTCCCCTGGCTGATCCCCAAGGGCAAGACTCTCCGCCGCTCCGACCTCGACGACTTCGCGATTCGCCTCGAATTGCCCGGCGGCCTTCGGTTTTACGGCCAAGGCCCCGAGGATGGTGGCTCGCCTACCGTCTTTGTCCCCTGCGACGAGGCTCGGTCCACTGACGCTCCTGTTTGCATTCCAGGCAAGAAATTCCTCGGCGACCTCACAATCTCGCCGTGCCTACGGCCGGATAACGTCTTCCTGCCGTTAATGGAGGGAAAGTGGATTCACCAGCACAACCGAGCTCGGTTCGCCTTCGTCTCCGGCTCGGGGAGCTGGGTCGTCACCCGGCCGATGGCCCCCGAGGAATCCGACCTGATTCCACACTACTTCCTTGCCCGGCTCGACGCGGAGATTCGGACGCCCACTCACGCCGCTGGGAAAATCGGCTTCCGCGATGTCTGTAAGTCGAGCGACGAACGCACGCTCATCTCCGCCAGGATCCCACCGGAGTTCCCGTGCGGCCATCAGCTACCAGCGCTTTGGAGCGCCACGGCCGAGCGGTTGGACATGGACTTCGTCGAGTGCTGGTCTTCGAGTTTTGTGATCGATTTCCACGCCAGGTTCCTGTCGAATGGGCACGTCACGGCATCGCTGCTGAGCTTGCTCCCAGGCCCAGTTCCCGACGCGGTGACATACGAGGCGTTGCGGGGAGTTTCCGAAGCTCATGTGGCCAACGGACAGCCCAACGACGAGCACGTCAAAAGCGAAAAGCGATCACTTATTGACGCGATCATCGCGGCGCTCTTCGAGCTAACCCCCTTCGAATACGCGTACATCCTGACGACCTTCCCGCTGCTCGACCGCGACCAGCCTCCGCTGCCGCATGACTATCGCCTCCGCGCGACGAACAAGGGCCTCGACCGCCGCTCGATCAGCTTCATCACGCGGGACCTGGCCCTTTTGACGTACTTCGACTATCTCGCCAGCCGACTGGAAGTGAAGCCCGACCCGGAGCGGGTGTCGAGGATCTGCCCCGAAAGCGTTCCCGATCCCCCGACCGACATCGTCACCTTCTTCGCCGAGGCCGGTGTCGACATCGCCGGCGCCACCGACCGCGCCGTCGCTGAGACCGGACCGATCCGCGACCTCCGCCAGCGCGTGGCCCTGGCTCGCGAACTGGGGGCGGTGGCCTACATCCCCACGATCGACCGCCGCCGCGCCTCCTTTGTCGAGCGTGCGGCCGAAGCCGGCGGCCTTTCCGCCGACGAAGGCGTCCTCAACCCCGAGATGTCCCGCCGCGTCCTCCGCGACAAGGCCGAGCGCGAGGCCAAGTGGCAGCGGGCCATGGTGCTGTGGCACAATACTCCTGAATCGTCCCGACCGGACAAGAACGGAGTGCGGCCGTCCCCGCAGGAGGGCGCGGCAGCCTCTAGCGCAACCCCGTGTGCAGAGGGGAGCCCCGAAGGTGTATCTGCGAGAGTTTAGAATCCACGACATCAAGTGCTTCGAGGATGTCCACCTCCACTTTCCCCACGACGGCGACGACCACAGCGGTTGGATTGTCTTGCTGGGTGGGAACGGGATGGGGAAAAGCACGCTGCTCCAGGCCATGGCCATCGCTCTCATGGGCTCACTCGGGGGTCAGCGCCTCTTGCTCGATCCGGACGGCTGGGTCCGGAAGGGCAGGACCTGCGGCGAATTCTCGGCAACGATCGTCAGAGGGCGGAACGATAAGTCCATGAATGGATCGTCCAAAAAAAACTACAACCCCAAGTTCGCGATTACGGGTCGCGAACAGGTAACGCTCGGGGGCATCCTCTATGACCAACCGCAGCTCGTTCAGTTGGCCGACGACCGCACGCGAAACGATCTGATGAACGGCCCATACGCCGCACGAAAGCTCGGCTGGTACTGCTGCGGCTACGGGCCGTTCCGACGCATGTTCGGGGGGTCAGAGGAGGCATTCCGGTTGATGAATCCGAACAACCGCGAGTCCCGGTTCGTGACGTTATTCCGGGAAGATGCAGCACTTCTTTATCTAAAGGATGACTTGCCCTCACTCTATCGGAGATCGATCGATCAGAACGATCCAAACCATATTCTCGCCGGGGAGTTGCTCGAATACGTCTGGAAGCTTATCGACGGGCTCTTGCCCGGCGGCGTCCGGATCAGCCGGGTCGACACGGAAAACGTCTACTTCCGGGTGGTGGGCGGAGCGGAGGTGAGGAGCCTCGACCTCAGCGACGGATACCGGTGCTTCCTGGCCTTGGCCTTCGACATCATCTATCGTTGGACCGGTTGTTATGAGAACCCGGATTCGTTTCTGGTGCAAGACGGCGACTCTCGGCGACTTTCCTTCGAGGGCGTGATCTTGATTGACGAGGTCGACGCTCACCTCCATCCGTTCTGGCAGCGGGAGATTGGTTTCCGTCTGAGGAAGACGTTCCCTCGCGTGCAGTTCATCGTGACTAGCCATAGCCCTTTCGTCGCGCAAGCGGCGAGCGACGGCGGCCTCGTTGTCCTGAGGTCGACAGGCCCGCAAGGGGCGGTCGAGGCCCAGCTT
>JBIOJM010000360.1:0-10241 GCA_044450785.1 Isosphaerales bacterium | reverse complement strand
TCCCGCGTGACTGATCGTGCCGGGTCCACCCCCCCTGGCCCCCCCTTCACATGGGGGGGAAAGGAGACGCGGTGCGCGCCGGGTAACGGGCGCAACGAAACCGCGGTGAACCCGGCATCTCCGCAAGGCCAGGTTTTCATCGGCTCACCCCTAGCCCCTTTCTCCTGGGGGGCGAGGGGGACCGGAAACGGCGCCGGGCCTCCTTCTTCCGTCCCTCGCCCCTTGGGGAGAGGGTGGCCGAAGGCCGGGTGAGGGGGTCGGGAGGGCGACCTCGGATGTGGATTGGCAACGGTTCGGATCATCATCCCGAGCCTCCGATTCCGCCGGTGGCCTGGAGGTTGTGGTTGCTGATGTCGTCCTGGCCCCCTTGCAGGAGGTCGTAGCTGGACGGACGGGTCGGATCGGTCGAAGGCCCGTACAGGAATGTGGGGACCGTGTTGGGGCTGGTGACGGGAATGGATACCTGGGTCTTGAAGCCGTCGGTCCCGCCACCGAGGATGTCCAGGGCGAACGGCAGGGCGTTGTTCTCGTTGGCAATCAGGTTCACCGCCGCGCCGGAACCAAGCGACAGCATATCGGCGTCGGAGTACAGAAAGACGCCGGGCACCTGGTCCTGCCCACCCGAGAGGACGAGGAACTTGGAATAGAACGCCCGGCGAAATGGGAAGCCGCCGCGGTCCCAGAGCACTCCGGTGGTGAGGAATGGATTTGGGTTCAACGGTTCGGTGAGCCGGTGGAAGAAGAGCTCGAACGCCTGGGCGCCGGCGCTGGCTCCAATCGAGTAGGCGGGCTGGTTGTTGTTGTTGAATGGTGCCAGCGAGAAATTATCGTTCGCCGCGAACTGGCCCGAGACGCCCTTCTGCCACCACCAGCCCGGCGCTACCAGTTGCCGGCTGACGTCGAGCGGGTCTTGCTCGCGCTCCTGGTAGACGATCTGATAGGGGGGGGGCAACGACCATGACTGGGCCACGCCTGGTGTGGGCACGATGTTCTGGCCGCGCTGGAGGTCGGAATGGTAGAGGACGGGCCAGCGGAAGAACTGGAGCGGCTGGCCCCAGGCATCGACGAACTCGGGCAGGCCGTCGCCGTCGGTGTCCCGGACTTCCTTGTCAGTGAACTCGTCGCGGCTGAAGACCGAACCGAAGGGCCCCTGGCCCTCGACCAGGATGGCGTAGAGCATCTCCGAGCGAGCGGTCTTGTGCTGGTGGTTTGTCTGAAGGAGGGTGACGATCGCGTTTTGTTGAGCGGTCGTCGGCGCCCATTCACCCACCTCGTCGATCAGGCCGTTGCCGTCGTTGTCGACCCCGTCGTACCCCTGGGGCTGAATGGCCACCATTGGCGGCGGCACCGCCAGGTTCTTGAAGAGCCCGGCCGCGATCGGGTAAGACGCGCCGAAGATTCCGCGTCCCGTCAATCCCAGGTTCGGGTTGGAAGAGATGAAGACGCCGGTCGACGTGTTGCCGTCGCCGTAGCCGCCCGCAGAGAGCGGACCCTGTATGGCATGCCCGAGCGGCAAAATGTAGTTGCCGTAACCCTTCGCGTCGATCGGTGTGCCCGGAAACGGAGTCGCCCCGAAGTTGATCGGGTAATTGGGGTCGTTCTGGAGGAAGAAGACGTCGGGCAGCTCACTCTTGATGTAGTCGTACCAGGCGAACGTCTGCGCCCGCTGGGTTTGCTTGACACGCGAATTCGGGAACGAGAGGCCGGTGAAAGAGTCGAGCGGATAAGGGCTGGGGATCATGCCGATGGGGTCGGCGGGCGAGACCGCGGCGGAGCTCCAGATCGCCGCCAGGTAGGCGTGTGTATAGTTCGGCTCAGGCCGGTTCTGGAGCAGGGCCTCGAGCCGGTCGTTGAGCCCTCCTTCCAGCTTGGCGATCAAGGTCTGGGTGGCACGTTCCTCGGCGCGGTGCGCGGCTTCGATTCCGGCGGCGAGGACGAAGCCCAGGATGATCGCGATAATCACCACCACGACCAGCAGCTCGATCAGCGTGAAGCCGCGCCGGCCCGCCCCGCCGGCGGCGGCAGGTGATGTCCTTGGTCCTTGGTCCTTGGTCCTTGGTCCTTGGTCCTTGGTCCTTGGTCCTTGGTCCTTGGTCCTTGGTCCTTGGTCCTTGGTCAGTTGGAGGAACAGGAGGAGGTACGGTTGTGAGTTGTCAGTTGTCATAGCAGGCAGTTGTCAGTTGTGAGTTGTGGCCTGTCAGTTGTCGCTGGCGAGCGGCTAATGAATACGCTCCGAATTGTCTTCACTGACCAAGGACCAAGGACCAAGGACCAAGGACCACTGCATTATTGCAGCGTTCCTGATTTGAAATTCGTCAGGTTGTCACGTTCGCGGATTCGGATGGTCGCGTCGGCGGTTACTTTGGTTCCGGAGTACGTATTTGCCGCGTCCAGCGGCAGCGCGTTGCTGGCCGTGGACGTACCGGCCGCCGGCGGGATGAACTGGCCGCCGACCCCGTAGAGGCCGTCGACTCCCGCGGCGATGATCTGGAACGACTGGGCCTTCTGGAACGTGACGGTACCGGTGCTCGGGGAAATCGACGTCGTGGTCGTGTATGGGTTCGGAGCCGGCGAGGTGTAGAAAGAGCCGGCATGCTGGAACTGAAGTCCGATCGGGCTGATACCGCTGCCGTCGGCTTCGGTCGGGAAGTTGACGTCGTCGGCGTCGTAGGTCCCGCTGCCGTATCCGCTGAAGTAGGCGTAGAAGTTGAGGGTGTTGCCGCCCAGTGCCGGCGGCGAGTTGCCGAGCGAGTCGTAATAGCCGGGCACGTAGATCTGGCGGTAAAGGTCCAAGGGATTCGCGACCGGGTCCGACCGGTTCGGATCGGCGAACAGCCGGCTGGTGTTGAATTCGAAGATCGGCGGCTGCCGGTTGCCGCTGTACATGGCATTACCGCTGATGCTGTTGTAGAACGGATTGGTCGGGTCCTTGCCGAACCCGGTCATGGCGTACGTCCCCGTTTGGGGATCGCCGAGAGGTATTCCCCCCAGGAAGAAGGCCAGGCACTCGTGACCCTGGAGGATGTAGGGATTGTCCATCACGCCGTTGCCGTTGAAGTCGTACCAGTAAGTACCGTTGCTATTGAGAATTACGGGAGGGACAGCCTGGGTACCGAAAGTAACCCTCGGGAAAAACTTGCGCAGGGCGATCAGCGAGCGCTGGGCGAGCTGGCCCACCTGGATGTCATTCGGGTCGCCGCTGTTGACTTGGGTCTGAAGGCCGACGGGATAGAGCCCGTTCTCCGCCAGGTAGACCCGGCTGGGCGGATAGTCGCCGTACTTGCTCCGGAAGTTCTCCACGGCCGTGGCGAGCTGGTTGATCTCGGCCGAGGCAGCCGCGTTCCTGGCGGTGCGCATCGCGGCATTGATCGCCGGCAGCAAGAGCGCGAGCAGGATCGAGATGATGACGACGACCATCAGGATCTCGACCATCGTGAAGCCGCCCCGATCTCGCACGCAAGCGGGCCGGCGCCGGTAGTTTGACGAGCGGATCATGGGGAACTCCAAGAGTAGTTTTCAGTTTTCAGTTTTCAGTGAGTGGTGGCGGGCGGCTCGTGGTTAGTGATCCGTTGGTGGTGGCCAGTTGCCCGTCGAAACAAAACACGCGCTTCTCGGCCTCAACTGAACACTGAACACTGAAAACTGAAAACTGAAAACTATTCAAATTAGCCCGACAGCTTGGTGATCAGGGTGATGAGCGGCAGAAAGAGGGCGATGACGATGAAGCCGATGATGCCGCCCAGGATGACGATCATGATCGGCTCGAGCAGGCTGACCAGGCTCTCGACGGCCGTCTCGACCTCTTCATCGTAGTTGTCGGCGATCTTGTTCAGCATGGTATCGAGCTCGCCGGTCTCCTCGCCGACGTCGATCATGTTGACCACGATGTCGTCGACGATCCGGGCCTCCTTGAGTGGCTGGGCGATGGTTTCGCCCTCGCGGATGCTCTCGTAGATCCGGAGGAAGGCCCGCTCGAAGACGGCGTTGCCGGCCGTGTCGCGGACGATGTTGAGCGACTCCAGGATGGGCACGCCCGACTGGACGAGGGTGCCGAGCGTCCGCATGGTCCGGGCGACGGTCGACTTCTCGACGATCGCCCCCATCACCGGCGTGATCAGCTTGATCCGGTCGCAGATATACGCCCCCGTCTTGTTGCGATAGAGCAGCTTGACGAAGATCCAGAGGAACAGGGGCGTGAGGAAGACCACGTAGAAGTACTTGATCAAGAAGTGGCTGGACGTGATCAAGATGGTGGTCATTCTGGGCAGCGGGATGTTGAAGTCTTTGAAGATCGATTCGAACTTGGGGATGATGTAGTAGAGGATGAAGCCGACGATGACGCAGGCGACGGTGATGACCACGACCGGGTAGACCATGGCCGACTTGATCCGCCGCTTGAGGGACTGGGCCTTTTCCTTGAAGTCAGCCAGGCGCTGGAGGATCGATTCGAGGGCACCGCCGGCCTCGCCCGCCTTGATCATGTTGCAGTAGAGCCGGTCGAACGCCTTGGGGTGCTTGGCACAGGCCTCCGAGAGGGTCGAGCCGCTCTCGATGTCCTCGACGATGTCCTGAAGGGCGTTCTTCAAGACCCCGGGCTTGCTCTGGCCCTCGAGGATCTTCAGGCTGCGAAGGATCGGCAGGCCGGCGTCCTGCAAGGTCGAGAGCTGCCGGGTGAAGGTGCAGAGCTGCTTGGTCGATATCCTGCCGATCGTGAACGACTTCTTCCGCTTCCGGCCCCCCTTCCTGGCGGCAGCGCGCTGCTTGGCCTTCTTCGCCTTCTCGGCAATCTTGGTGACGAAGAACCCCTTCTGGCGGATCAGTTGCTGCGCTTCCTCCTGCGTCGCGGCGTCGATCGAGTCCTTGACTTCCCGCCCGGTATGATCCATCGCCTCGTACTGGAAGGTGGGCATCTGAATCTCCTAATGGTCCTTAGTCATTGGTCAAACGTCATCCAGCATTGTCTCGCGGAGGACTTCCTCGATGCTCGTGATGCCGGTGTGGATCATTTGCATGCCCGTCTCGCGGAGGGTCCGCATGCCGAACTTACGGCAGGCGTCGCGAAATTCGTCAAGGGACGTCTCGGCGACGACCATCTCGCGCAGGGTGTCATTCATGACGAGGAGCTCGTAGATGCCCTGCCGGCCTTTGTAGCCGGTGTTGTTGCATTTCTCGCACCCCTTGCCGTAGTAGAACTTCTTGGTCGAGGCCTGATCGGGGGTCATGGCCAGCTCCATGCAGACCTCGGGCGCGGGGGTGAACTCGGTGCGGCAGTTGGGGCAGATTCTGCGAACCAGCCGCTGGGCGAGGACCGCTTCGACGGTGGCGGTGATCAAGAAGGTCGGGAGCCCCATGTCGCGGAGCCGGGTGATGGCCGAGGGGGCGTCGTTCGTGTGCAGGGTGGTGAAGACGATGTGGCCGGTGAGCGACGCCTGGATCGAGATCTCGGCCGTCTCGAGGTCGCGGGTCTCACCCACCAGGATCTTGTCCGGGTCCTGCCGCAGGATCGACCGCAGGCAATGGGCGAAGGTCACGCCGATATCGGGGTTGATCGGGATCTGGATCAGGCCCTCGATGTCGTACTCGACCGGCTCCTCGGTGGTGATGATCTTGTCCTCGATGCGATTCAATTCGTTGAGCGTCGCATAGAGCGTCGTCGTCTTGCCCGAGGAGGTCGGTCCGGTGACGAGCACGATGCCGTTGGGCTTCTCGATGATCTCGCGCCAGATCTTCATCGTGTCTTCGGGCATGCCGAGCTTCTTGAGGTCGAGCTGCACGACCGTGCGGTCCAGGACTCGCAGCACGACGCTCTCGCCGAACATGGTGGGCAAGGTGGAGACGCGGATGTCGACCTCACTGCCGCCCAAGGCGAGCTGGATCCGGCCGTCCTGGGGGAGCCGCCGTTCGGCGATGTCGAGGTTGGACATGACCTTGATGCGGCTGGAGATGGCGGGAGCCAGGTGCCGGGGGGGAGGGACCAGCTCGTAGAGCACCCCGTCGACCCGGTACCTCATCTTGTATTCTTCCTCGAACGGCTCGAAGTGGATGTCCGAGGCCTTGTCCTTGATCGCCAGCAGGAGCACCATGTTGAGCAGCTTCCGCACCGGCGCGGCCTCGGCCATCTCCTCGATGGCCTCGAGGTCGATCGTGTTTTCGTTGCGGCCCGCCAGCGCCGCCAGCCCCTTGTCTTGCTCGATCTGCTTGACGACGTCCTGGATGCTCTCGTGGTGGCCGGCGTACAGCCGCTCGATGGCCGCCATCACGTCGGCCTCGGACGAGATCGCCCCCTTGACTTCCGTGCTCAAGAACATCTTCAGGCTGTCGAGCGTGGAGGGGTTCTGCGGCTCGGCCATCGCCACCGTCAGGCTCTTGTCCTTCTTGTTCTGGGAGACCGGCACGATCTTGTAGGCGGTGGCCATGCTCTCGTTGACCAGCTCGGTCAGCTCGCCGGGGATCGTGATGTCGGCCAGCTTGATCACTTTCATGCCGAGCTGCTCGCCCAGCGCCTTCAAGACCTGGTCTTCCTTGACGACCCCCATGCGAACGGCCACCTTGCCGATCAAGTCGGTGCCGGAACGTTTCTGCTCCTCGAGCACCTTCCAGAGGGTCTCCTCGTCCAGGTAACCCATATCGATCATGATCGTGCCTAAGCGTCTGGCCATTTATTCCTCTTCCTCCCCTTCGCCCTCTTCACCCTCTTCGAAGATTCCCTTCTTGGCGTTGTCGATTCGTTCCCGCAAGTCCTGTGGCTTTCGGCACTTGAACATGACCTCGTCTTCCTCGACGAGTCCCTGCCGCCAGAGGTTGAACAAGGAGTCGTCGAGCAGGATCATGCCGTGTTTTCGACCGGTCTGGATTGACGAGTCGATCCGGTAAGTCTTGTTTTCGCGGATCAGGTTGGCGATGGCCGGGG
Source organism: Isosphaerales bacterium (assembly GCA_044450785.1). Classification (GTDB taxonomy): domain Bacteria; phylum Planctomycetota; class Planctomycetia; order Isosphaerales; family Isosphaeraceae; genus JBIOJM01. Next base: position 3,331 of record JBIOJM010000360.1, on the reverse strand, counting down.
TGACGACCAGCATTTCGTAGGCGGCGACGAGCCCCTTGGGTTTGCGGGGCAAGAGTGCCTGGGCGAGGATGCCGATGATCGCGACCGACAGTTGGGTTCGGATCTGTTCCTGCTGGTCCTTGGGAAAGACGTCGATGACGCGGTTGACGGTGCCTTCGGCCGAGTTGGTATGCAGGGTCGCGAAGACGACGTGGCCGGTCTCGGCGGCCGTGATCGCCGCGGAGATGGTGGCGAGGTCTCGCATCTCGCCGACCATGATGACGTCGGGGTCCATCCGCAATGCGCGGCGAATCGCCTCGGGGAAGTCGGGCACGTCGATGCCGATCTCGCGCTGATTGATGATGGATTTGTTGTGCTTGTGGAAATACTCGATCGGGTCCTCGATGGTGATGATGTGGCGGTCCATCGTGTTGTTGATAAAGTTAACCATGGATGCCAGGCTGGTGGTCTTACCCGAGCCCGTGGGGCCCGTCACCAGGATCAAGCCCCGCGGCCGCTTGATCAGCTCCTCGATGATGGCGGGCAGGCCAAGCTGTTCGAATGTGAGAAACTCGTTGGGGATTCGGCGGAGCACCAGCCCCACGTTGCCACGTTGTTTGAAGACGGCGACCCGGAACCGGGCCATGTCGCCGAACGCGAACCCGAAGTCGGTCCCTCCCACCTCCTGAAGCTCTTGCTGGCACCGCTCGGGCGTGATGCTTTTCATGAGCGCCACGGTGTCAGCGGACTCGAGCACTTTGGTCGCCAGCGGGCGCAGATGGCCGTGAAGCCGAATAATCGGCTGACCACCGACGGACAGATGCAGATCACTCGCCTTTTGGGAGCAGACGGTCTGAAGCAGTTTATCGATGAGCAGCGTACCCTGCCCTGAAAAGCCTCCGCGCAAACGCCAATGGAACCTGTTGCCCTCACTCGAGACGGCCGAGTGGGTGATTGACTTTTTCCTTCAAACCAGGTGTCCACCGATTCGTCATGTTGCGTCTTGAGGTTAGGACAACGTGCCACTGCCCACAGCAACATCATTATCTCGGTGGTGTCCGACTGTATCAAGCGCCAGCACCCCTTTCCGGGGCCCCGGAGCCCCGCTCGCGCACCCATGGGCGGTACCGGCCGCCGAAATGACTGAGGAGAGCCGACCCCCGGAGATTGACGGCGCCGGTTGCTGGGCGAGTTTGCATCCACGTCGCCGGCGGGGCCTGCCGTTGCTCACAACTTTTTGAGCACAACGCTCTCGGCCAGCATCTCGCGCTGGGTGATGCGCAACACTTCGTCCAGTGTGGTGATGCCGCGGATGGCCTTGATGATCCCGTCCTCGAACAAGGTGCGCATCCCTTGTTTCCGGGCCAATCTCCGGACGTTTTGCGTCGATTCACCCTTGAAGGCCATCTCGCGCACTTGCGGTGTCATGGTCATCAGCTCGAAGATGCTGATACGGCCGCGGTATCCTTTCTTGTTACAGTGGTTGCACCCCTTCCCCTTCATGAAGTTAGCCTTCTTGGCGATCTCGGGACGGATTCCCAGTCCGTTCAGGATGTGGGCAGGTGGGTCGTAACGCATCCGGCATTTGGTGCAAACCCGCCGAACCAAGCGTTGAGCCATGATCGCAAGCACGGAGCTTGCAACCAAGAACGGTTGAATACCAATATCAACCAGACGTGTAATGGCACTGGGCGCATCGTTCGTATGTAATGTACTGAAAACCAAGTGTCCGGTTAGAGATGCTTGAATTGCGGTCTCAGCCGTCTCGAGGTCGCGGATTTCACCAACCAGGAGGATGTTCGGATTTTGGCGAAGCATGGCACGAATGATGCGTGCGAAGGTCATGCCGATCTTCGCCTTGACCTCACATTGGTTGACGCCGGGCAGGTAGTACTCGACGGGGTCTTCGGCGGTGATGATTTTCGTGTCAGGCCGATTGAGCTCGTTGAGCGCGGCATAGAGGGTCGTGGTTTTCCCCGAGCCGGTGGGCCCGGTCACGAGCAGGATCCCATTGGGACGTTTGATCAGTTGTTTGAACCTGGCGAAATCATCGTCGCCGAACCCGAGGTCCTGGAGCCCCACCTTGATGTTCTCTCGGTCGAGGATCCGCATGACCACGGACTGGCCGTGACTGGTTGGTATGATGCTGACCCGCATGTCGATGTCCTTGCCGGCGACGAGGATCTTGATCCGTCCGTCCTGCGGGCGGCGCTTCTCGGCGATGTCGATGAAGCCCATGATCTTGATGCGGCTGACGATCGCGCCCAGCAGCCGGCGGGGGGCGTTGTCGCGTTCCATCAGGACGCCGTCGATCCGGTAGCGGATCCGGACCCGCTCGGCGAAGGGCTCGATGTGGATGTCGCTGGCGCGCATGGTGACCGCTTCCTGGATGATCAGGTGCACCAGCTTGATGACGGGGGCGTCCCCCTCCTCGAGCGTGTTGGTCACGCCGGATTTCGAACCGGGGCTTCCTTCCTCGGCGAAGTCGATGGCGGTGTCGGTGAACTCCTGGAGCATCGAGTCGACCGATTCGGTCTCGGACGTCGCGCTGCCGTAGTATTTGTTGATCGCCTCGACGATCGCTTCCTTGGGGGCCAGCGAGACCTCGATTTCCCGGTTGAGCACGAACCGCAGCTTGTCGATCGTCTCGAAATCCAGAGGATCGTGCATGATCACACGGATGGCCCCACTCTCCTGCGAGAGGGGCATGACGATGTTCTCGCGAGCGAGCGACTCGGGGACCAGCTCGATCACGGACGCGGGGATCTCGATTTCGCGGAGCTCGACGAACGGCAGGCCGTGTTGTTCGGCCTTGGCTTTCATGATGTCGTCGGCGTCGGCGTAGCCGAGCTTGAGGAGGGCTTCCTCGACCGGGACGCTCTCCATCCGGTGGGCTTCCTTGAGCTGATCAGCGCCGATCACTCCGCGGCGGACGAGGATCTCGGTCCAATCCCGACTCTTGGCCATGACTTAAGGACTCCAGAGATGACGATTCATGTGGGCTAGGGACGCGGCGTGGCGAACGCCACGGGCGAACGAACCGCGGCGCAAACACAGCGCCGCCTCCTTTTCCCCATTTTAGAAGATGGCGAGAGGGTTTGCGGGATCACGTCGAATACGCAGCACGATCGATCCTGTGACGACGACCGGGCGACCCTGGGCCGCCCCCGATTGGACGACTCGGCCGATGGCGGGGATGAACGAATCGATGATAACACTTGAATTTACCAGGATCTCACCGGCTCATCAAGTCCTTGGTCCTTGGTCCTTAGTCCTTGGTCCTTGGTCCTTAGTCCTTAGTCCTTGGTCCTTAGTCCTTGGTCCTTAGTCCTTGGTCCTTGGTCCTTAGTCC
>JBIOJM010000359.1:0-10289 GCA_044450785.1 Isosphaerales bacterium | reverse complement strand
GCCGATCGGCCTGACGCAAGTGCGGTGGACTCAAATGGGCGGTCCGGACAGTGGCGGCACCGGCGCGATCGGTCCCTTGAGCCAGGGGTATAGCGGCATTTTGACCAACCCTCGCCAGCACGCGCGGTTCTGCTACCTGGCATTGCACCAGGGAAACTGGGCCGGCAAGCGGATCGTCCCGGCGTCGTACTACGACTTCGCCTGGAAGGGAACCTCGGTCAAGCCCGACTACGGCGGCCAGTGGTGGACCCAACCCCACATCCCGGGCGCTCCGCCCGACCTGGTCATGACTCTGGGCCGCAACCACAACGACGGCTTCGTCGTACCCAGCCTGGACCTGGTGTTCGTCCGGCTCGGCGACGGTGACAAGTTCCCCGCGGGCTTTGAAAAGGACCTGGTCCTTAAGGTCCTGGCGGCGGTGAAGTGATGGAGTACTTCGTCCTCTTTCGTGCTTCTGGCGCTGTTCGCGCGGCAGACGCCACGGAGTTCAGCGTCTCGTGCATCGGCTATGATCCCGAGATCATCCGAGTCGACGACTGCGAATTCCAGATCCTGAAGGAGGACGACTTCATCTTCTGGGACGATCTTTGGAACGAGCGCGGACAGACGATTGGGTACTACTTTTGGCTGCCCGAGAGTCCAACATTTCGGGCGTCGGATTTCATCAACCGCTCGGAGAACGTCCGTGTCGATCACGACGAGGCGACGATCCTGCTGGCACCGTGCCCAAACCCGATTACAGAGGTCGTGCAAGGGTTCTGTTCTCAGGTTTACGTGAATACGTTAGACCCTCGCGATAGCCTCCTGCTCATGTATAATTGGTCCCAGAATGAGATCGCCTTTCCGCTTCACCCACTCACTCGCCGCGTTGATCAAGTCATCTGACCTCGAACAAGCGCCGCCGGGCAATGGAAACCCGTTGGGACTTCTGTGATGGCTTGCGTTCCTGGGGTTCGAACCAACCTATCACTCTGCATCCTTCGGCGCATCAGTCCAGCCCACGTCGAGGTTCCACTGCCGCGCGGCCTCCTTGCGCTCTTGCTCCAGGCGGGCGAGATCCACGCCCCGGTGGCGCCGGTCGCCATCCTTGGGACGATTCGAGGAAACCGGACGATTCAGCCGCCGGTCGATCGACAACTGCTTTCGTCGCTTCTTCTCGGACGCCATGATGGCAGACTCCCACTCACGATCAATGTGGCCCTTCATCGTCTGAATCACGCGATCGATCACCAGACCTTGACACGCTGTTCAGCCCTGGGGTTCACGTCGGCGAGCTCGCGTTCGATATGGTAAACTCCTCGGAGCATCCGACGACAGCAGCGGCTCGACGGAACCAGAAAATCCATGCGGGACTACGAGAAGCTCGGGCTCTTTTACCTCGGCAAGACATACGACTTGAAGCAGCGCACGATCACGCCCGATCTGCTGCTCTACGAGTCGAAGGATCTGACCACGCACGCCGTTTGCGTCGGGATGACCGGCAGCGGCAAGACGGGGCTGGGAATCGCCTTGCTGGAAGAGGCGGCGATCGACGGCATCCCGGTGATCGCGATCGATCCCAAGGGAGACCTGGGCAACCTGCTCTTGAGCTTTCCCGATCTGCGTCTCGAGGACTTCCTTCCGTGGGTCGATCCGGACGAGGCAGGGCGGCGGGGACTCACGCTCGAGCAGCTTGCCGCCCAGACCGCCAAGCAGTGGGGTGAGGGCCTGGCCGCCTGGGGCGAGGATGGTGCACGGGTTGCGCGACTTCGCGACGCGGTCGACCTGGCGATCTATACGCCGGGAAGCTCCGCCGGGCTGTCGTTGACAGTGCTTCGCTCGTTCAAAGCCCCGCCGCCGGGTCTGGTCAGCCAGGCCGAAGCCTACCGCGAGCGGATTACCTCGACGGTCTCCGGCCTGCTGGCACTGCTGGGCGTCGTCGTCGACCCGATCTCCAGCCGGGAGCACATCCTGCTGGCAAATGTCCTGGATCATGCCTGGCGCGGGGGCCACGACCTTGACATCGCGAGCTTGATCCATGCCATCCAGTCGCCGCCATTCCAAACGGTTGGCGTCATCGACGTCGAGACCTTCTTCCCCGCCAAGGACCGATTCGCCCTGGCGATGAAGCTCAACAACCTACTGGCCTCGCCTGGTTTCGCCGGCTGGTTGGAGGGTGATGCACTCGATGTCAGCGCTTTGCTCTACACCCCCGAGGGAAAGCCGCGGCTGTCGATCGTGTCGATCGCGCACCTCTCCGACAACGAGCGGATGTTCTTTGTCACGATCCTCTTGAACGAGGTGTTGGCGTGGACTCGGACCCAGCCGGGCACCTCGAGCCTGCGCGCCGTCCTCTACATGGATGAGATCTTCGGCTACTTCCCCCCCACCGCCAATCCGCCGTCGAAGGTCCCGATGCTGACCTTGCTCAAGCAGGCGCGCGCATATGGCCTTGGGGTCATGCTGGCGACCCAGAACCCGGTCGACCTCGACTACAAGGAACTTTCGAATGCGGGGACATGGTTCCTGGGCCGGTTGCAGACCCAGCGCGATAAGGATCGGGTACTTGAAGGGCTGGAGGGGGCCAGGGCGGCGGCCGGGCACGCCTTCGACCGCTGGAAAATGGACGAGGCCCTCTCGGGGCTGGGCAACCGTGTCTTTGTGATGAACAACGTACACCTTGACCAGCCGGTCGTGTTCCAGACCCGCTGGGCACTGTCGTACCTCCGCGGTCCGCTCACTCGCGACCAGATCCAGACCGTGATGGCGGCCCGAAAGCAGCCGATGGCGCCAGCGAGGGTTCCCGATCCGGTTCCAAGCCCGTCGGCAGCCGCTTCATCCTCATCACCTTCATCATCGGCCGCGACCTCAGCCTCCGTCCCGTCATTGACATCCGCCGCTGGCAGCGCTCGCCCGGTGGTACCGCCCGATGTCCCCGAGTTTTTTGTGCCGCGCCGCGCCCGCGCCCAGGCCGGAGAGTCGCTGCTCTATCGCCCCGCGCTCTTGGGCGTATCCCGGCTCCATTACACCGAGAAGAGGGCCGGCATCGACCACTGGGAGACTCTGGCCTTGCTCCAGCAGGTCGACGACGCAATGCCGGCTGAGCCCTGGGACAAGAGCGAGCCGTTCGACGACTGCGTGCCCGAGCTGGACAAGGCCCCTGAGAGCGGCGCTCGCTTTGCCCCCTTGCCCGCCGATCTCGCCCGCGCCAAAAGCTATGCCCAGTGGACCAAGGCATTAAAGAACTTCCTTTACCGCGAGCGGACGTTGCGTGTGTGGAACTGTCCCGCGCTCAAGGAGTGGTCCCGGCCGGCGGAGACGGAGCGGGAGTTCCGACTCCGGCTGGTCCAGGCGTCGCGTGAAGAGCGCGATAAGAACGTCGAGGCGCTGCGGGCCAAGTATGCGCCCAAGCAGGCAGCGATCCAGGAGCAGATTCGCCGCGCGTACGAGCGGCTGGAGCGCGAACAGGCCCAGGCGAGCCGATCGACGTGGGACGCCACGATCGCGGTGGGTAGCTCTGTGCTGGGGGCACTACTCGGCCGCAAGCCTGTCAGCAAGACCAACGTGGCACGCGCGGCCACGGCCGCCAAGGCGGCCAGCCGGGCCGCGCAACAGCGCGGCGACATCAGCCAGGCTGCGGGATCGCTCGAATCCCTGCGGCGAAAATATGACGAGCTCCAGGCCAAGTTCCAGGAGGAGATCGAGTCGCTGGATGCCGCGCTGCGGCCCGAGGCACTGGTGTTCGAGCCGCTGCCGCTCCGTCCCAAGAAAACCGATATCACCATCGAGCGAGTCGTCTTGGCCTGGATGCCGCATCAGGCCGGAGCCGACGGACGGCTGGACGCGGTGTACTGAGCGTCGTTGAAAAGGTCGTTTCCTCCGTCTGTACCAGATTGCGAGAGTACAGACCTTCTCCCAAAGCTCTCATCTGGTTTGCGAACTCGCCTTCACGTGGACGTCGGTTTTGGTTTCAGATCGGCCCGCGGATCCGGTCTTTCGGAGCTACGACGGTTGCGCTATGATGACGTGTGGCATCAAGTGCAGTGCAGGAGATCGTTCCAATGGCGACCGTGCCGACGGCTGATTCACCGCTCCATACTGCTGTCGAGGCCTGCGTTTCCGCGCTGAGAAAGATCGCGGATTACGAGCTCGAGCCGTCTCTTCAAAGTCGGCTGCTCGATCTCGGGGAGCGGAAAGAATTCCTCAGCGAGGTTGAGCATGAGGAGCTCGTGGCCCTGGTTGACTTTACCCGCAAGCGGACTCTGGAATCGCTCGAGGCCAAACGCGCCCTCGATCGCCTCCACGATGCCTTTCCGGAAGCGGACGAAATGCCTTGAGCGTCTTCTCCGAGCAGGTTCGTTCCGACGTGCTGGCGCGAGCGGGAAGCCGCTGCGAATACTGTCTCCTACCGTCCCGAGGCCAGGTGGGACGGTTTCCGATCGACCATGTGATTCCTCGCGGCAGTGGTGGCCGCTCCGAGTTGGGCAATCTTGCGCTGGCCTGTCCGCTGGGACCAAGTTCCAGCATGAGATCGAGTTGCTGGATGCCGCGCTGCGGCCCGAGGCACTGGTGTTCGAGCAGCTGCCGCTCCGCCCCAAGAAAACCGATATCACGATCGATCGAGTCGTCCTGGCCTGGATGCCGCATCAGGCCGGAGCCGACGGACGGCTGGAGGCGGTGTATTGATATACAAGTGGTCTTGTGAGACCCTCAAAATCCGATCGATTTCTTCGCCGCGCCCCAGGTACAGTACGGCATGCTCGTCGAAGCGAGTGGTTTTCCCTAACTGAAGGTCATAACTCCCTTTATGACCTATTATCGACCGTTGCACAACCCGCCGCCACTCGCCGGTGGATTCCCGAGAGCGCGTTGACCCTCAGACCTCAGTCAATTCAAGCTCGGCATCTTCATATTCCGGAACCACCGGGAAGAAGCCGTAGCGGTCCATCCCGCGAACCTTCGTGAAGTGGATGTAATTGATTTCAGCATGAAGGTCCCGAGCCGGGTCCTCGTTTTCGAGGATGAGGATTTGTTCGTCTTCCGAGGACTTCGCGAGCGTTCCGTAAAACGCTCCTTTCACGTCGTCGGATTTTAGTGCCTCTGGCGAATCCGGCTCTCGGAAGGCGACGAGAGGAGAATCGACAACGACAAATCCAGGGTGGGGAAGCTGATTTTTTCGGCAATATCGCATCAGCCCGATGGTGAACGCCGCGTAGCTGAGAGCACGGAAGCCCTTGCCGGGGCTCTTCCTGTCTCTGCCGCTTATAACGATATCTTGGTCTGTCTCACTGAAGGTAACGCGTCCCACGTCGGGGTAGCCCCAAGCTTGTAAGAGCGTCTCGATTTCTTGGCAGAGCCCATCAATCTCGCGGGCTCGCACTTCGGTTGGAGCAGAGACGCGAGCTTGCTTTGGTAACGGGTTCGAGAAAACCGAACGCTTGCTGCTGTCACCGTCGGACGCGAATCACCGAGCGTACCATGTACGCTATACGGTGTAACTTGTGCATCTAGGAACGTTCGTTCAGAATGATTACTAGCACGCATGTGCCTTCTTCCCTGATCTGCGTCTCCTCGGCATACGGGTTCTGTGGCAATGGCGTGCGAGCAGTTCTGAGCAAGATGAAATCGAAAAATCGAATCGTCCGCGGCATTGGGCTTCCGTGCCTTCAGTTCGTCGAAGATTGACAGAGCTCCGGCCCGGAGTTTCTCGGCAAACTCTTCGCCGTCTCGAATCTCTCGGTCCACCTCGTCTCGGTGGTCAAAGTAATCAGCCAGGGCCGCGTGAACGTCAGAGAGGGTGATGGTTGGCTACTCGGAGACGATTTCGTCCGGGCTCATCCCAATCCGCTCATGCCAGATGGCGACGTCCGACACCGTGATTCGGTGACCAGCGATTCGCGGCTTTCCACCACGGACCCCCGGCGTGCTGACGTTGCGGTCTGCAAGGCTCGGGTCTTTTGTGCAGGACGCCGTCTCTTCGGGTAACTGGATTTCCATGCCGGGGATCCCCCTTGAGTCTTGATCGCCCTCTGGATTGAGGGAGATCGTTCTTTCCAGCTTACCGCAAGATGCCGGGTCCTGGCAAAACCAGCAGGCGAAACCCAAACCAGCGGGACCAGTTCGCCGTGGCAATGGCCCAGCTCAGAACAACCCTTCGGCAATCAGCGATGTCCGCAACGTCACGGCCTCGTCGCGGTTGATTTGCAGCACGCGAATCGTCGTGCAGCCGATGGCGGTCCGACCGAACAGGATAGGCCCTTCGTAGCGGAAGTGGTAGCTCCACTTGTGGCGGCGGGGATGGAACAGGCGAGTAAGGTGTCGTGCCTGCGGGTCCAGGCCTGAGATGCCTGAAGGCCATGCCGGATGGTCTTCTCACGTGCCGAATGCCGCGAAACCACGGTAATCGCGAAGTCCACCTCGGCCAGGCGCTTGCATTCCTCTGGGGTCACGGGCCGTCTCAGCCAGGTTGCGCACGAAGCAACTTGAGCCCGCACAAGGATTCGGCTGCCTCGAAGTGTTTGAGGTTGTTCGTCGCCAAGGCCGTGTCATGCCGCAAAGCAGCAGCGGCAACCCACGCGTCCGACGGCGCGATAGGCTTTCCTTCGTCGGTATCCAGCAACAGCGTTTCGTTCATTGAACTTGCTCCAGCTCGCGTTTACGCCACGACGCGACCACGTTTTCGAACCCATCGTCCAACTCATCGTCTGGCCAGCCGCCAAGTATTTCCTCGGGAGACTCGAGCACCGGTACGCGTTGCCGGCGAGCCAATTCGTCCACGGAGCAGGATTCCCAGAAATCCGCGGCTGGAGGCGCCACCGCCTCGACACGTACCTCCGTTCCGGCAGGGAGCGGGACCGGTTCAACAAACACGACCATCCCATTCTCGATGTGTCCTTTGTATATCACCACCATGTCTCCTCTCGACCTTGGGTCAGCAACGTTCAGACTCAATAACGGACAGCCTTGAAACACAGAACGACCGTAAGTTCGAGGGAGAACTTCACCCGCCCAAGACACAGGCGGGCGAAACGTTGCCCTTTCTCGCTCAACCCTCGACCCACGACAGGATCAAGCTCAAGTCGCCCGACGCCACCGGGACTGTCATCTCGTGCCTTGACAGATCATCGGGCCGATGCCGGGCCACAAACGCCAGGACCGCACGCAGGCAGCCCTCCATCAGCTCCAGTTCCCACGCCAGTGGGGGGCGAATACTCAGGCCCCGCTCCTTGCGAAAGATCGATGGGTACGCCTCCGGTCCGGCCACATCCCAGCCGAGTCTCCTGCTCGCGTCCAGGTCCGCAACGGGGATCCCCGTCTCGTCGTCGAACGTCACTGACAATGCCACCGTCTCTCGTGCGTTCTCCTCGTCCGACATCTCACCCGCCCACAGCTTCTCCAGCGTCTTCAAGTCTTCGTAGAGGGCCATACCGAACGTCAGCCCCGACTGACCCATCACCACGGCGTACCACGGGCCGCTCTCGAACCGGTCACACTCGACTTTGATCGCCGTCTCGTACCCTAGCTTCCGCCAGGGGGCTCTCCGGTAGAACCTGGCCGCCGCTCGGTAGAAACCGGCGACCTGCTCGGGCTTGATCCCCGGCATCTCCAGGAGGCCGGGAGGGGCGTCACCGGTAAGGTGCCGGGCCAGATCCCTGAACACAACGTCCAACTGGTCCAGTTCCTCGGTCGGTACGACGGTGATCCCGATCTCGTCGAGGTGAGGCTTCAGTTCGTCCCACCGCTCGTCGGAACGCACCTGCAACTCGGTGGGGCGATGTGGTTCGCCCACAGCCGGCTTGCTCATGGCCTCGGCCAGAACATCCCATAGCAGGTCCGAGGACGGCGGTAGATCGATGATCTCATGGGCCAGGATCAGATCATCACTCCGGCTGGTGATCAGCACGACCCACGGCCGTACGGGTTCGCCTCCGATCCTGATCCATTGGGGCGTCGGACGGAAATCCGCCTGCCAGACATCAAAGACGTGCGCGAGATTTTGCAGCCGTTCCTTGACGGCACGGGTTGGGCCTTGTGAATCGGGGGTTGGATCCTTCGACCTGTTCGTTCCTTGTTCCGTCGCTTTCAGCCAGGCGGTCGCTCCCGGCGTCTCCCGCCATCCACTCAGGGCGCTGGCCACGTAGAAGACCGCTTCGTTCCGATCGCCTGGGCTGTAATAATCGGGTTGCTCCCGGGGTAAGGGCTTCTGGCTCAACAGGTAGGCCGGGACGTGCTCGTTCGCCGCCTTCGCTTTTTTCAGCAGCTTCCGGGCCTCGGCCGTGTCCCCGTGCTGACGGAAGGCCACCAGGGCCTTCGTGTAAGCCCAGGTCGCCGAATCCTCGTCGTATTGCTCCAGAAGCCGGACCAATTCCTTGTCCGATCCCTTGGCCAGCAGCCACCCGGCCAGGGTGTCTCGTACCCCTTGGTTGTCGTTGGGATTGAGGCGCAGCATGTCCTGGAGATGACCGATCGCTTCGTCCCGCCGCCCCATCGTCCAGAGGAGGCTGGCCAGTCCCTCACGGGCACGCATGTACGGGCGGGTCTCGATCAGGCCCCAGAAGTGACCCACGTCATTCTGGAACGCTGCCGGCCCCAGCGCCCGTTCGCCAGCGGCGACTCCCTTCTCGAAGAGTTCCAGGGCTTCCCTGCGGCTTTTGGTCTGCTCGGCGAGCAGGACGTAGGCATCGGCGCAGTCGTGGGAGAGTTCGAGGGCCCTCTTGGCAAGCTCGACCTGCTTCATGAGGTCGTGCGACTCGAACGCCTTGTCCATCAGGTCCTGGGCCTTGCTCAACGGTGTCTGCTCACGGGAGCCGAACAGCCCACCCAAGAGACGCCGCATGACCCCGTCCATGACACGCCGATCCGGGAGTTCGTGAACCGGTTCCTCCCGCGGGATCAGCTCGGTTGGTCGCTTCAGGATTCGTTTGGGACGTTTGCGTTTCTTCTTCGCCATCGCTTCGCCCCCCTGGCGGGCTCTCGTTGTGGCATGAGCTCAGTATCCATGATAGTCGGGCCAGCAGAGGCTTTCTACGAAGAGACCAATGCGGATTCCTCTGCGTCCGGCTGAGGGGACGACGGTGGTGGACTCCGGGTTGAGCGAACCGGTCCCCGTCCGATACGCTGGGGGACAACCGAGGATCGGCTCCGTGGGTACAGGCAAAGGAACCAAAAAGCGATGTCCAGACTTCTGTTTCGCCCCGAGGGCTACGAAGGCTCAGTGGAACCGCACCTTCCCAAGGTTCAGAACGCAATCATGAAAGCGCTCACCCAGGCGCAGAAGGGCTTCTCCCACGACACGCTGAGACTCGACAGACCGTCCCTCAAGGCTTTGGCGGTGATGCTGGTCGAGTTCGCCGAGGACCTCCATTGCGAAATCGGCATCTGGCACAGTCTAGAACGATACAACACGGAGTTCTTCGGGACACAGTTACCTTTCCTATCCGAGCAAAGGCCCCTGTTTCCCCAGGATGCGATTTCGCCATCCCGCCTCCAGCACCTTCTCTGGATCCTGTATCCGCAGTTAATTCCCGATCTGCTTCTTCGCCCGGACCACACAGATCTGGTTCGTCTGGCGCAAGTCGCCGCCGAAGTCTTGCAGGAGCAGTTCGCCGATCTCCCCAAAGACTCGGGCGTCAAGCAGTTCCTGGGGACCCCCAACAAGCACGGCTGGGAAGTCAAGCGAAAGCTGGTCTGGCTCGGCACCAGGTCGTATCTCTTCCGCATTTTCTGCGACCGGTACATTGAAGAGCAAAACGCTAAGTTCTCAGACATCGGGGTCATCGACGACTTCCTCTGCCAGCAATGCACCGAATGGGCGGGGCTGGGGCCGCTCGAGGTCCTCGCCAGCGTGCTGGACCTCCCCTCGGAGCGGCGCGCCGCCTTGTTCTCGTGGTCCGAGCGACACAACGCCATGTTCAAGGTGCTCTCGGGCAACAAGGAGAAGATCGAGGTCTTGAACCTGATCAACGATGTGAAGTACCGCGTCCGCTTGAACCTGGAGCGGAGCCCGTTCGCTCGTGGTCAGGTCGTCTACGGCAGCCTGGTTCCCTGGGACGGGGAATGGTACTGGTCCGGAGAACAGAAGCTGTTCGATCGATTGGACGCCGCTGCGATCGAGCAGGTGAAGCAGCATTATCGCAAGCTGCCCACGATCTATTACCGCTATTCCCCGGAGGACCTGAAGAAGGCGCGAGAGATGGTCCGCCGGCAATACGAGGAATTCGTGGCGAGCCACGGCAAGGACTGGGTCGTTTACCCGGACGGTCTGACGATGGCAGCCGACTGGCAGAACTCGGCAAAGGCGAAGATCGCTG
>JBIOJM010000358.1:0-10302 GCA_044450785.1 Isosphaerales bacterium | reverse complement strand
GTTCAGTGTTCAGTGTTCAGTGTTCAGTGTTCAGTGTTCATTGAGGACCGCGTCGCGTGCGAGGGCGAGTGCACCGTGAACGACGACCGCCTCACCAAGAGCTGCCGGGACGATGTCAAATTGACCGCGGAAGGGTTGAAAGACATCGCGATCGATCAGGTGGCGGATCGGATCGAACCAACGTTTCTCCCCAACGAGAGAGACGCCTCCTCCGATGACGATTCGGCGGGGTGCGAGCAAGGTAATCGCCTGAGTGAGGGCGAAAGCGACCGCGCTGCGGGCGCGATCCAGGATCGCCGCCGAGTGGAGATCTCCTTCGGAAGCGGCTTCGGCGACCAGGGCCGCCGTGATCTGGCTCGGGCGTCCCTGAGCGTTCGTCAGCACGACCCAGTCGTGTCGTCCTTCTTGAATCATCCGTCGCGCGGCGTCTTCGGCGGCCAACGCAATCGCCCAGCCCGAGGCGACTTGCTCCAATTCGAGCACGCGGGTCCCGGAAGGCGTGATGTCGGGCACCCGCAGGTGCCCAACCTCGGTCGCACCCTGACCGTAGCCCCGATAGATGCGGTTGTCAATGATCAGCGCGCCGCCGATTCCGCTGCCAACCGTCATGTACAGGAGAGGTGAATAACCGATACCCGCACCGATCCGGGACTCGGCCAAACCCGCGGCATCGGCATCGTTCTCGAGAACGGCGAGCGGGACACCCAGATGCTCGCTCATCCAGGACGTCAGCGGGAAATCGTCCCAACCCGACACCTGGTATGACCTTTGGGTCCGTCCGTGCAATGCGTCGACGGGTCCGCCGAAGCCGATGCCGATGGCGTCGATCTGTTCGTTGGAGAGATTCAGTTTTTCGAGCAGAATGGGGAAGGCAGTCCGAATCTGGTCGAGGATACCCGCCGCGCCACGGAGGGGCTCGACGAGGAGTCGTTCGAGGGCGGCCACGCTCCCTTGCCCCTGGCCGATGCCGAGCTGCAGCTTGGTGCCGCCGATCTCGATGCCCAGCACCCAGGGTTCAGCCATGCGATCACCCAGGTCCAACCCCGTTGTGAACGGGCACCTTCGCGGAGAAACGGCGGTAAAGGTCGTCGATGATCCAATGGAAGACGACCTGGTGCAAGGATTCCGCGATCCCCATATCGTCGATTGCCGCGTGGAGGTTGTAATGGGCGAGGGTCTTGAGGATACCGCCGGAAAAACCGGTAATTCCCAGCGTCGTCAGGCCGTGTTCGTTGGCCCATGCAACGGCCTTGAGGATGTTGGGACTATTCCCTGAACCGGAGATGGCCAGGAGCAGATCACCGGGGGACGCGAGGTTCTTGAGTTGCTCGACGAAGATGCGGTCGTAGCCTTCGTCGTTGGCCCAGGCCATGATTCCCGCCGTGTTGTCTGTCAAACTCAGGACTTTGAGCCGCTTTTGGCTCGCGAAGTCGCGCAGCGTGCACTTTGCCAGGTCCTCGCAGAGGTGAGATGCATTGGCGCCCGAACCGCCGTTACCGCAAATGAATACGAAGCGACCTTGATCGTAAGCGGCTTCAATCAGCTCGCTCGCCTTCTCGATCTGGGCCGGATCGAGCTGTTGAATTTCTCGACAGACGACAGAGAGGTAATCGGAAACAGCGAGCCTGGCACCAAGCATCGATGTCTTGCCCCCAAAATTGAAGCCGTGGCGATGGACTGAATTCCCAGACATCATACTCAACGTGGTCTCTGAGGGTAAAGCTGTGGTAGTCGATTCGACCTGGTCAGCAACCGGGACCGTGCTGCTCGGGCTGGTTGCGAATGGCGCGCTCCTGCTAGGTTCCTCGTTGATCGTCCGGTATGGGCTCTCGCAGCCGAGGGGGCTGACGGCCGTCCTGGCCACCGCCGTGGTCTTCTGGACCGCCTGCACGCTCGGTCTCGAAACACTGGGCGCGTTCGGGGCGATCTCGGTCGGTCCCATGCTCGCGTGGGGGGGGATGTTTCTTGGATTAGGGGGGGTTGTTCGATGGCTTCGTGCGCCGGCTGGTCGGGACCGGCCAGGTGAGGAAACGGCCACGGTGCTTTCCTGGGACGCTCTGATCAGCCTGGCGGGGGTGTTCTCGGCCTCGCTCTTTTTCGGGATGCGGTCGCTGCTCTTGGCGGTGAAGGTTGTGAGCGATGGACCGATCTATCATCTCTATTTCGCGGCGCGTTGGTGGAAGGCCGGACGACTGTTCCTCGTGGCTGCGCCGTTCGGGGAGAATGCGGCGACCTACTTCCCCGCCAACGGCGATCTCTGGTTCACCTGGCTGATGGCGTCGTGGGGAGGGGATCGACTGGCCAAGGTCGGTCAAGCCCCGTTCCTGGTCCTGGCCGGCCTGGCGGCATTCGGATGCGCGCGCTTGCTGGGAGCGGGCCGCTCGGCCAGCGTGGTTGCAACCTGCTGGTTCGTTTCCTCGACCCCCCTTTTGCTGTACTCGTTTGAGCCCAACGTCGACACGATCTTTGTGGCGGGTTATCTCGTGGCTGCTTACTTCTTTCTGCGGGTTTCGCGGGGAGAAGGAGACACCGCCGCGCTGTTCTTGGGAGCACTGGCCGCGGGCCAAGCATTGGGAACCAAGGCTGTCGGTGTCGTCTTCATTCCTCCGTTGCTCGCCCTGGCAATGGGGGGGATCCTCATCCAGTCCGGATCCGTGCGGACCAAACTCAGTCGGGCCCTCGCGATCGCACTGGTCCCGCTCGTGTCGGGAGGGTATTGGTTCATTCGCAACGGATTGCTGACCGGGAATCCCCTCTACCCGCTGGAGATACGATGGTGGGGGCACACGGTGTGGCACGGCTGGTATGGTCCGCAAGCGATGCGCTTCAGCCATTACTACTTGCCGCTCGGGGATTGGAGGGCGCTGGGCGATACCTTGTCCGCCGTCCTCGACCCCAGGCTCGTGCCGCTCTGGATCGGCTCATTGGTCGGGCCCTGGGCAATCAAAAGCCCGAGAACGACGGAGACGAGACGCTGGATCGCGATTTTCTCGCTGATGGCGGTGCTGAACGTCGTGATTTTTTGGGTTTGCATTCCCTACCGGACGCAACAGCGCTTCATGCTCCAGGCACTGGGCCTGGCAGTTGTTCCGCTCGCGATGACTCTGGATCGTGGACCATGGCTGCGCCACCTGGCCGCCCTGTTGCTCGGGATCCATCTCGTCACGCCGCAGAACTGGCCGTTTCGAAGGGACGCCATTCCATGGGACCTCACGCCGTTGATCCCCAATGACATCGGTGCGCCGCTTTTCCCAGCCGATGGATCGGCCAGATCGGCCCTGAGTGTGGGGTTGCTGTTCGGCATCGGGCTGGCCGCGGTGCTGATGGTATGGGTCTGGAGCCGGATTTCCTCCGAATCGACTCGTCCCAGGCACCGCGCGTTTTCAGCCCTGGCGCTCGCGTTTTTCCTCTTGCTCGGATACCTGGAGGTCTGGAGTGGAGCGTTGGACCCACGGATCGAGTTCTATCCCTTTTTCCGAGACTTTTTCATCGGTTGGCACAATCTCGACGCTCGATCAGGCCCGGCAGGGTCGCGGGTGGCCTACGCGGGAACCGATCTTCCCTACTATCTTCTGGGAAACGGTTTGCGCAACGAGGTCCGCTACGTCAACATCGATCGGCACAGAGACTGGCTCTTGCACGATTACCACCGCGAGGCCCGTGAACGTGGCCAGGGGAACTGGCCTGATTCCAGGCCCGGGTGGGATCGGATCCGACCGGACTTTCAAGCGTGGGTCGACAACCTTGACGCCGAGGGGATTCAGCTCTTGGTCGTGACTCGCGCGAACCCCGTCGAGGGCATCCACAACATCGCCGATTCCGAGAATTTCCCGATCGAGCGCCGCTGGGCGGATTCACACCCCGAGCGGTTCGAACCCCTTTACGGCGCGGCAGAAAGGGATCGTTGGTTTCGACTCTATCGCTTCAGGCGGTCGAGATAGGCGATGAAATATGGGCGGCCCGCACGGATCTTGTGGCGAGATCGCACAGATAGAGTTAGGTGGCGCGACGAATGACGTTAGCGTGACAATCAGATCGAGGGTCTCACGATGCGCTTGACACTCAGGACACTCTTGGCCTGGCTCGACGACACACTGAAACCGACTCAAGTCAGGGAGATCGGCGTCCAAGTTGCTGGAAGTCCTTTTGCACAAGAGCTCAGCGACCGAATCCATCGCGTGACGCGGCAACGTCGCCTTTCGGTGCCGAGCAGCTCAGGTCCAGAAGCGACCGACCCCAATGTCGTCGCAAGCTATCTGGATAACGAGCTCGATCCCGAAGAGGTTGCCGAATACGAAAAGAAGTGCCTCACCTCGGACGTGAACCTTGCCGAAGTGGCCGGCGTTCATCAGATCCTCAGTTTGCTGGGTCAAAAAGTGAAGGTGCCCGCCGCGGCTCGGTCACGGATGTATCAACTGGTGAAGGGTCGAGAGGCGATTCGCCCCAAGAAACCGCAGGCGAGACGATCCGAAGCTCTCGAGCCGGTGACCAAGCCGATCCAACCATGGGTCCTGCCGGAAGCACCCAGGCGCTCCTGGATCCAGCGGTTCGTGCCAGGCGTGGTGTGTTTGCTTCTCATCGGCTTGTCGAGCGTGTCGGCCTGGTGGAGTTTGACGGCGCCGCCTCCGGAGGCGTTCTGGGCCCTTCCCATACCCCCGCTCCTCGTCAAGGATAAGTCGGTCGCGACGCCCGCCCGGGGCGCGAAGCAGGAGCCTGGCAGCCCAATCGCCGCCGATTCCGCTCAGACGGCGCCCGCGGACAAGACCGCGGACAGCGCCGCGGAACTCGCGCATCAGCCCAAATCAGCCGACTCGGGCGGCCAGCCCTCCAAGCCGGAGGTGGACGCACCGAAGGGAGCCCAGGCGTCCGATCCCACGTCCAAGTCGAAGGAGGCCGGGCCATTGCCGGCGGCTCCCGCCGGATCAGTCGGTTTGGCAGCCGCGCCGAATGGAATCCTGCTGCGGTACAACCCTGATCAGCGGATGTGGGAACGTCTCAAGGGACCGACCCCTCTGGCACCGTCGAATCGGCTCTTGTGCCTGGCTCCCTTCCGGGCAACGGTCACGCTGGGGAAGGTGCAGATCGTCCTGGTGGGTGAATCGGAGATTCGCATCTTGCCGCAATCCACCGGTGCGGCGCCTGCGCTCGAGCTGATGCAAGGCCGGCTGTTGCTCCCGCAGCAGCCTGCGGGCTCGCTCAGACTGGGTATTTCCGAGCGGACAGTCACCGTGGAGGCGTCAGAGAACAGCAGCATGGCCCTGGAGAGGTCGTCTCGCCGGGATTATGGGCGGATCATGACTCCGACCCCTGCTCTGGTGATCTACTGCACCAAGGGCGAACTTTCGGTGTCCTTCGATAAGAAACAGGAATCTCTGGCTGCACTCGATGTCCTCACCCTTGACGCCGGCGGAGCCAAACGAACGACGGAAGACGCGTCGCCGTCGTGGGCGAGCGATGCCGAGCCGTCACCGCAAGAGCTTCAGATCCGAGACCGTTTTGCGCGCCTGATTCATCCCGACCGACCCGTCCTTGCGGAGATCGTCGTGGCCAGCGAAGACGAGAGCTCCGATATCAAACGATTGTCGATTCTGGCACTCAAATCCCTCGGTGATATGTCGCTCTTGATGCCGATGCTCTCCCGCAAGGGCGATCCGATCGTGCGACAAAGCGCGCTGGCCGCAATCCGAGGCTACATGGGACTCGGTTCCGACGCCGCGAGCCGTGTGCGCGATCAGCTTGCGGAGGAATTCGGCGAGGAGACCGCTTCGTTCGCCGGAAAAATGCTGATCGGCTTTTCGCCGGAGGAAGCCTCCAATCCCGATGTTTATGATCAGCTCGTCGGCCTGCTCGCGCCAGCGCAGGAGTCGATCGGCGTCCGGGAGCTGGCCCTCGACACGTTGAAACGGCTCACCGGTCGTGACGACCTCGGATACGATCCAGACCATCCGGAAGGCAAAGGGCTGAGCGCCTGGAAGGACCTGCAACGTCAAGGCAAGCTGCGGTTCTCGGCTCCACGCGCCAAGGTGAAATGAGGCCGCTTTTCGGTGGGCGGGAAAGAGGGGGCACGGCGTCGACGCAATCGTCCAGAAGGACGAATACAATAAGAGCCACAGATGAACACAGATAAACACAGATGACGAGAGGACAAGGATAAAGAGGAACATTGCGTATCGGTTTGCTGCTCAACTTCGGCAACACTATGCTGGATATCAAGCGGTACGCGCATCCGAGCTTCCAACTGACGACGTCTCGCTGTTTCTTATCTGTGTGTATCTGTGTTCATCTGTGGCTAAGTCTCTTTCCGAGATTGGTCTAGCGGACATCCGGGCTTTTGTTCGTCACACCGTTAGACATAGGGTCACCAACGGCATTTTGGGATTCGACCCGCCGTTCGGAGCGTGGAGGATACTGATCGATTGTGTTATAGTCGATTCAGACGGAAGGAATGCGTCAGGAGGCATCATCCTGGTCCGACGATTCGGGGATCGACATCCGGGACGAGATTCTTGCGGCAGCAGGGCCGGCCACGTAATGCAACTCCAGAAGGTGCTGCGCGTTGGTTTTTTTCACAAATCTGATCATCGGCATGGGCTATCTTCTCCTGGCCCAATCGCAGTCACCCCACGCGCAGGTTGACTCCCAGCCGCCGCGGCGCCGGTTCCCGTTCCTGAGGCCCCGCCTCCGACCGATCGTCTCTCGCCCTGGTACATCATCTTGAACGGTCCTCAGGACCTCGACGAGCTATGGCGGAAGGTGGAACGCCCCGACCTCGTCGTGATCAAAGGAGACCAGCTTGCGGCCAAGGGAACTCGAGCCGGACCGGGCGGGAATCGCGACGGGGCGACTGCCTGGCTGGTGGAAGCGGTCAGGGTCCGAGGCCAAGTCGCGCGGGACTTCGCCAACTTGAGCGTCGAGCTCGCGATCGTCGTGAAGGGAGCCGAACCGGTCTGGGCCCCGATCCGCTTGGACGGTCAGAAGTTGACAGGCGCCTGGGAAGGTGTTCGTGATTTGAGCTTGCGGATGGTCGAGCGGCAAGAGTGGCAGGTCAAGTTGACCGGTGGGGGCGAGCATCGAATTCAAGTCGATCTCCGGGCCCCGGTGAGCATGGACCCCGCGCGCAAGACGCTTTCGCTCGCCATTCCGGCAGCCCTCTCGACCTCGGTGGAGCTGGGCTTTTTGGAGCGCGAGTCAGACATCGTCATCGGGGCCAATGAGAATTTCGGACAGAAGGTTGTGGGCGACGGCAAGGGAACGCGGCTGACCGCCCATCTTTCCCCCCGCTCCAAGCTGGATGTGAGCTGGACCAACAATGCCGATTCCGGCGCGGAGAATCCTCCTCTGTTGACGGCACAGGGCGGGATCGCGATCGACATCGACCTGGAGCAGATGCGGACCCGCTCGTCGTGGTCGATCCGCTGTGTTCGGGGCACCACCCGCAGTCTGGAGATACGGATCGACGATCTTGATGAGGTCACGGAGCTTCAGCTCGATGATCAAGCGATGGAGGCCGGCATCGAGCGGGTGCGCGGGGCGGGCAAGCTGACGATCCGGCTGGCGGAGCCCCTGCGACCGGGTGCGGAGAAGAGGCTGGTCATGAAGACACGGCGATCGTTCTCGAGCTCGGTCGCACGGCGGATCTCATTCGCCGGGTTCCCTCTGACCCATGCGCGGGAACAAGCGGGAGCGATCGGCATTACCCAGAGTGCGAACCTATGGGTCGGCGCGGCGACCTCGCAAGGTCTGCGCCGCATCCCGCGCGGCGAATTGCCAACCGGCCTCCGCGCGCGCCCGTCGACCAGTCTGGCCTTCGAGTTTCTCGATCAGCCGTTTTTGCTCGATCTGGACGTCGAGGCGTCTCCTCCACTCGTTCGGGCCGAATCGAGGACCTTTTTCGAGATCGACACGGACCAGGCCCGAAGCGAGACAACGATCGAGCTCGAGTGGGTTCGCGGCCGGCTCTTCGAGGTGGAGCTTGGCGTGGCGGCCGGACTTCAAGTGGTTTCGGTCGGCCCTGCCGACGTTGTCGAGAGCTCGCACCTGACCAACGAGATCGCCGGCCGGGATCCTGGCGGGCCGATCGGGCCGGCTCGCCGGCTCAGGATCCGTTTGACACCGCTCGGCCGGGGCCAGAACAAAGTCACCATCAGGCTTGCCGGGCTCCAGCGGATCCCGTCCCAGGGCTCGTTGAAGCTCGGTCTGTTCACACTCGATCAGAAGTCACCGGTCAATGCGTTCTACGCCTTGGTCGCGGATCGCAGTCTCGCGCTGGAGCTCGAAGAGGATTCGGGGCGGCTCGCACGGACCAGCGACCTCAAGACCCCATTTCAAGGCCCGTCAGGAGATTGGCCCTGGGCATCCTGGCGGAAGGAGATGAGCTCGCCCCCGCTCTTTCTCTCCGACGACGGCAATTCCAAATATCTATCGATTCGAATCACGCGCCTGGCGCGTGCGCTTTACCACGATACGGTGCTTTCCGCCCACGTCATGGCACGAGGGGTTGACGTGCTGCAGCGGACGACCCTGGCGGTGCGCCATGGCGCTCTGAGCTCCGTGGAGATTCGCGTGCCGGCGGCGATCGCGGACCGGTGGGAGCTACTCGAGAAGGAACGAATGGAACGCGAGGAGCTGGGTCGAGAGTCGGACGGCGCCAGGCGTTTTCGCCTGTCCTTCGACCGGCCGGTCCTTGATCGAACGACCGTGCGATTCCGATATCGCATTCCACTCTTACCCGGCCTCGAAGCCCGGAGTGCACGAGAGGTCACGATCCCGTGGATTTCATTGAAGGAAGGGCAGAGCGCTCCGGCGAAAGTGGGATTGTCGCTCGCGCCGGAGGTCGTCCTGGAGGGAGCCGGGCCCGGCTGGATTCGCTCGTCGGACGACGTGCGAGCCGAGCCTGCCGGCGAGGGCCCGGTCATCCAGTTCGTCGAGGGAGAATCGGGCCGGGAGGCTCGTCCTTTCACATTCAAGGCCCTGGCCCTGGAGACGGTTTCACTTCCTCCTTTCGTGGTCCCGCGGCTGCTGATCAAGACGGTTCAAGGCGTCGACGACACCAGCCGGAGCACGGCCTGGTTCTGGGTCGAGACGCACGGGCCCGATTTTCCGTTCGCTCTGCCCGAGAATGCTCGATGGATCGGGGCTCGCGTCGACGGTCGGATCGCGGGTCAAGTCGACTACGACCCGGCGCGGTCCCATTTTCGACTACGGTTCCCCGGCGACGTGGGGTCGAGACCGGTCCTGGTCGAGCTCGAGTACGAAGGAAGTGGTCCGGATGCCGCATCGAAGTGGTGGGCTCCCCGGCTC
This sequence comes from Isosphaerales bacterium, assembly GCA_044450785.1. GTDB lineage: Bacteria > Planctomycetota > Planctomycetia > Isosphaerales > Isosphaeraceae > JBIOJM01. Next base: position 1,002 of record JBIOJM010000358.1, on the reverse strand, counting down.
CTTGACGGCGGAGTCGTCCTTCAATCCCTCTGGGAATTGCGTGTGCCGTGGAGTTTGGCGGTGGTCGGCGTTCCGCACGGCTGGTCCGATGAGAATCAGTGGTACTGGACTGGTTATGTCTGGAAGCGGCGACCATGGAAAAACGTGGCGAGCTTGAACGAATGGATCTTGGGCGCCGGTGTTTCCACCTCGGCCATCGACGATTTGAGCGGATCGGGCCCCGACGACTCGGACCGTTACCTGTTCAGTCGGAGCGGCCAGCCCGTCGTCTTCTCCGTCTGGATCGTCCCTCGCTCGTGGCTTGTCGCGGTTTGCTCGGGAGCCACCTTGTTCGTGGGCTTCTTCGCCATTTTCACCAAGATTCGATTTCGAACGATCTGGTTGGGAGTCGCCGTGCTCGGCCTGCTGGCGGCGGCCTTTGTGCAGCCGGGTGTGACGTTCCTCGCAATGCAGTCCGCGTTGATCGGCGTGGTGCTGACGATTGTGGGACTGGTGATCGAGGGCCTGATCGAACGATCGAAATCGCAGTGGATGCCGGCTCGCCGACGAAGTGTCATGATCAGCCCGGCGGCCGCCGATTCGTCCTTGAACCGATCAGCCAGCGTCGGATCGGATGATCCGACGGCGATCCGCGTTCGGGTTTCATCCACGCTGGATTTTGTGCCCGCGCCGCTCGCGGCGTCCCCGATCGAGAACGAGGCTCGGAGCTCATCGGTGGAGCGCGCCTGATCGGGGGGCATGCGGATCAACAAGATGCAGTTAGGTTGAGCCAGGAGGCGAGCCGCCGCTGTTTGGCGCGGGTCTCCGGGCACCCGAAGGGTCGCCGCCGTCCCCCCGACCGAAGGTCTCCGCGCTCCCCGCGACAGGTCTCCGCGCTGCTGTTCGCTGTTCGGCGCGGGTCTCCCCCCGCTGTTCGGCGCGGGTCTCCGACCCCGCCGCCACCGCTGACCTGTTCGGCGCGGGTCTCCGCCCACGCCTCTGACCTGTCGCCTGGACCAAGTC
>JBIOJM010000357.1:0-10325 GCA_044450785.1 Isosphaerales bacterium | reverse complement strand
GGCCCCCCCTTCGCAAGGGGGGGAAAAGGATCGCTCGGCCGCGCGGTCTTTCGATCGCCGGTGAAGGAGATTGTCGCGATGCCAACCTTTGAACCCGTCCTCTCCCGCAACTGGAACGTACCCGACGGCCATACGCTCAAGGTGTATGAGTCGCGCGGTGGTTACCAGGCTGCAAGAAAGGCGCTCGCGAGCGATCCCGAGGCCGTCGTGACGCTCGTCAAGGACTCGGAGCTGCGCGGCCGCGGGGGCGCCGGCTTCCCCTGCGGACTGAAATGGACGTTCCTTCCCAGGGACCGGAAGGAAACGCTGATGTGCGTCAACGCCGACGAGAGCGAGCCGGCCACGTTCAACAACCGCCTGCTGATGGAGAAGGACCCACACCAACTGCTGGAGGGAATCCTGATCGCCTGCTTCGCGACCCGGGCGACGACGGCTTACATCTACCTGCGCTTCGAATACATCCGCGCTTTTCGTGTGCTCCAGGCAGCCCTCGAGGAGGCCCGGGCCGCCGGCCACCTGGGCAAGAACATCTACGGGAGCGGATTCAACCTCGACGTGTGGACCCATCGCGGGGCGGGGGCCTACATCTGCGGCGAGGAGACCGGGTTGATCGAGAGCCTCGAGGGGAAGCGGGGCTGGCCGCGGATCAAGCCGCCGTTTCCGGCCATCGAAGGCGCTTTTCGCAAGCCGACCGTCGTGAACAACGTCGAGACCCTGTGCTGTGTTCCACATATCGTCGAGCGCGGCATAACCTGGTTCAAGTCGATCGGGACGCCCAAGAGCTACGGGCCCAAGCTGTATTGCGTATCGGGCCACGTGAACAAGCAAGTGTGCGTCGAGCTGCCGCTGGGGATCACCTGCCGCGCCTTGATCGACGAACATGCCGGCGGGGTCTGGCAGGGCCGGAAGGCCAAGGCAGCGGTGCCGGGCGGGATCAGCATGGGCCTCCTCGCCGCCGGCGAGCTCGACACACCACTGGACTTCGAGAGCCTGCGCAAGCCGGGGTGCCTGGGGCTTGGCACGGCCGCCGTGACCGTGATCGACGATCAGACCAGCATCGTCGACTACCTGTACAACACCTGCCGATTCTTCGCGCACGAGAGCTGCGGCCAGTGCACCCCCTGCCGCGAGGGGACGACCTGGTTCTACAAGACGATGATGCGGATCAAAGCCGGCGGCGGCCGACTCGAGGACCTCGATATCATGCTCAACCTGGCCACCAACATGGGGATCATGCCCGGGACCACCATCTGCGGCCTGGCCGACGGCGCGGCCTGGCCGATCAAGAATGCCGTGGGCAAGTTCCGCGGCGAGCTCGAGGACTACATCCGCGAACACCAGAGTGATGGAGCAACGGTCACACCTCTCCAGGAAAAAATCGCGCAGGGGACCCGAGCCGAAACCGACCTCGACGTGACGTGGCTCCCCGTTCTCACCGCTCCAGGCCCCGGCCGCGCCCCCGCTCTCACTGACCACTGAACACTTAACGCCGAACACTGAACACTAACAACTGAAGCCAATGGCAACCATCATCATCAATCGCAACGAGTACCAGATCCCCGACGGTGAAAAGCTGAACGCGATTCAGATGGCCCGGCGAGTCGGGATCGACATCCCCTACTACTGCTGGCACCCGGCGCTTTCCGTCGTCGCCAACTGTCGGATGTGCGAGATCGAGACCGGCAGCAAGGACGCCAAGACGGGGGAGATCAAGCTGGTGCCCAAGCTGGTCCCCGCCTGCCAGACCCCGGCGAAAGACCTGACCGTCCTCGTGACCGACAGCCCCAAGGTCAAGGAGCACCAGCGAATGATCATGGAGTACCTGCTCTTGAACCATCCGCTCGACTGCCCCGTCTGCGACCAGGCCGGCGAGTGTGGCTTGCAGGACTACAGCTTCCGATACGGCCAGGCGGTCCATCGCTTCGTCGAGGAGCGCACCGTCAATCCGCGCAAGGATGTCTCCGACCTGATCCAGCTCAACATGGACCGGTGCATCATGTGCACGCGGTGCGTCCGGTTCACTCGCGAGATCTCGCAGACGGGCGAGCTCCAGGTGACGCGGCGCGGCAGCCACGCGGAGATCGACATCTTCCCGGGTGAGCCCGTCGACAACCCGCTGGCCGGCAATGTCGTCGACATCTGTCCGGTCGGCGCCCTGCTGGACAAGGATTTCCTGCACAAGCAGCGCGCCTGGTTCCTCTCGAAGCACAACAGCATCTGTACGCGGTGCTCGACCGGCTGCAACATCAGCGCCGAGGAAAACCGAGGTGCTCTCTGGAGGTTCAAGCCCCGTCACAACCCCCATGTTAACGATTACTGGATTTGCGACGAGGGGCGGTATAGCTACAAAACGGCCAACGACCCCAACCTTTTGGCCGCGATGTACGTTCGCAAGAACGACGACCTCCAGCCGGTCGCGATCGACGAGGCGATCAAGACCGTCGCGCAGGGCTTCAAGGAGATCGCCGGGCGGGGAGGGATCGTCGCCGGAATGCTGTCACCGTTCTTGACCGTCGAGGAAGCCTACTTGCTGGCACGTTACCTGAAGGAGCTCAACCCGGCCAACGTGCTGGCGCTGGGACCGGTGCCGGCGCGGGGAATCGATCAGACGTTCCAACCCGACCAGACCAAGGGCCGGACCGGCGATACCAGCTTCGTCGTGCCGCGCGCGTTCACGATTCATGCCGAGAAGTGCCCGAACCGCCGGGGCGTGGCCGCGATCATCGAGCAATTCGAGGGGAAGGTTGTTGAATTCGATGAACTCTTGGGGCGCACCGCCGCCGGCGAATTCGAGGGCCTTTACGTCGCGTCAGACGCCATCGATCCCTGGATCGAAGCAACCGAGAGCGAGTCGTTACGCTCGAATGTGAAGATGCTGGTCGTAGAGGACACGACGGTCACGCCGCTGGCGCACCAAGCCGACGTTGTGCTGGCCGGCGCGACCTTCGCCGAGAAGGCGGGCAGCTACGTGAACGCCGGCGGGCGGCTCCAGTACTCGGAGGCGGCCTTGCCGCCGCGCGACGGTTCGCTGCCGGACCTGGACATTCTGGCCATCCTGCTGCATCGCCCGGGTGGGCCGGTCAGCTCGAGCGAGGTCCTGGCCGAACTGGCCGAGCAGGTCCCGGCCTTCACCGCCGCCAAGGGAGGAAAGCTCCCGGCCCATGGCGTCTTGCTGGGCCAGGGCTCGCCGCCCGAGAATGCGACACCCGTTTCAGCCGGTTTCACCGATACCTGGTTCGTCGCCCATGGCGCCGCCCGAGGGCGCTAGCCGGGTGATCGCGGGCAACTCGCCTGCTATACTGTCGGCCGCCTCGAAGAAAGTCGAAGTCCGGCGAGAAGGATCGAGTCCATGTTGTTTGTGATCGGCGTCCTTGTGAAGTCCCTCATCGTGGTGAGCGTGCTCTTGGGCGCCGTCGCGTACTTGATCTTCGTCGAGCGCAAGGTCGCGGCCTACGCCCAGGACCGCCTGGGGCCGAATCGGGCAGGGCGCGAGTTCGGCATTCCCTTCGCCCTGCTCCAAGCCCTGGCGGACGGCGCCAAGCTCGTCCTCAAGGAAAGCATCGTTCCCAGCTACGTGAACAAGCCCCTTTACGAACTTGCACCGCTCATCGCGCTCGTCGCGGCCTTGGTCGCCTTCGCCGTCGTTCCGTTCGGCCCGGCCGGCCCGGACCGGGCCATCAGTTTCCAGATCGCCCCCAATCTCGACATCGGCATCGTCTACATCTTCGCCGTGGGCAGCCTCGCGGTTTACGGCGTCATCCTGGCCGGTTGGGCGTCTAATAATAAATATTCCTTCATCGGTGGCCTGCGCTCGAGCGCCCAGTTGATCAGCTACGAGGTCCCGCTTGGGCTGTCGATCATGGGCATCGTCCTCTGGACGGGCTCGCTCGACTTGAACGCGATCATCAACTGGCAGGATCATCACGTTTGGGGGATCATCGCCTCGCCGATCGGCTTCTTGATCTTCCTCGTGAGCGCGTTCGCCGAGACCAACCGGCTGCCCTTCGACCTCCCCGAGTCCGAGCAAGAGCTGGTCGGCGGCTTTCACACCGAGTACTCGGGAATGAAGTTCGGTCTGTTCTTCCTCGGCGAATACGTGCATGTGATCACCGTCAGCTTCTTGGTTGTCATCCTCTTCTTCGGCGGGTGGGACTTCCCGTTCCTGAACCAGGAACAAACGGGGTTCCTGAGTGCCCTGGCCAAAATCGTGGTGATCCTGGCCAAGGTGACCCTGGTGATCCTCTTCATGATGTGGGTGCGCTGGACCTTGCCCCGGTTTCGCTACGACCAGCTCATGGATCTGGCCTGGAAGTCGTTGATACCGTTGGCCCTGGTCAACCTGGTCGCAACCGCCGCAATCGTGCAGTTGATCTACAATTGGAGCTCATCGTAATTCTTCCTGCCAGCAACCCGAACCGGGAGCCAAATCGGTGCGAGTCGACGACCCCAAGCTGAAACGATTGGAACCGCCCCGGCTCACGACCTGGGAGAAATTCTTCCTGCCCCAGATCGCCGAGGGTCTGGGCGTGACGGCCAAGCACATCGCCGGCGTCTGGTTCGCCGGCAAGGCGATCACGGTGCAGTATCCCGAGGAACAGCACATACCGAGCCCGAATTATCGCGGTGTGCATCGGCTGAACAAGGATGAACAGGGACGAGTCAAATGCGTCGCCTGCATGTTGTGCGCGACGGCGTGCCCCGCGCACTGCATCGACATCGTCGGGACGACCGCCCCCCCGAGCTGGCTCGACCGTGAGAAATACCCCGAGAGCTTCGTCATCGACGAGCTGCGGTGCATCTATTGCGGAATGTGCGAGGAGGCATGTCCGGTCGAAGCGATCGAGCTCACGGGCCTGTACGACCTGACCGGACTGACGCGCGAGCAGATGATCTTCGACAAGTCCAAGCTGCTTTCGGTCTACGACGTGACCCGGCACCAGGAGCCGATGCGGTACGGCCGATCGCCGGCCGGCCAGGCGCCGGAAACCAAGATCTTGCCGCCCCTGGAATGATCTCGTACCGTCCTGTGACGGAATGACACGCCGCGGACCTGGCCCTGGTTTGAATTCTCACACCGAGGAAAGAAAGCCCGATCTCGATGACAATCGGCGACGCGATCCTGGCCACCCTTGTCGTAGTCTTGGGCGCGGCCGGCACTTTCTTGATGCTGCCGCACCGGCACGGGACCGCGCGGCCGCAGAGAGAGTACGGGGCCGGTGCAATCTCGGCCAGCCTGGGGCTGCTGGTGTTCCTCAGCTTCTGGAGCCCGCCGGGCCCTGTTCTCCCGACCGTGTTCTTCTACGTCTTCAGCGTGGCCGCGCTGTGCGGCGGGCTGTTGACCGTCACCAGCCGCAACCCGATCTACAGCGCACTCTGGTTTGCCGCGGTTGTGCTGGCGACCGCGGGACTCTTCCTGCTGGCCGGGGCCCCGTTCCTGGCGGCCGGCACGGTCATTGTCTACGCCGGCGCGATCATCGTCACGTTTTTGTTCGTCATCATGCTCGCCCAGATGGAAGGCAAGGCCCTCTATGACCGGGCGGCCCGTTCCCCCGGCCCAGCGACCTTCACATGTTTCCTCCTGCTTTGGTCCCTGATCTATGCCCTCTCCGCGCTCAAGACCCAGTCGACCGATACCACGCCCAACCGGCGGCCCCAGCTCTCGGCGGAAAAAACGTTATACCGAGGCCGCGACATCTACGATGCGTTTCACATGGAAAACGTCAAAGCCTACGGCACCGTCCTGAATAGCACCCTGCCGTCGACACTGCTGATCCGTGATTCGAAGCGAGCGGAGAAGCCGAACGTCGCCGGACTGGGTGAATCGCTTTATACCGTGCACCTGATCACCGTCGGACTGGCGGGTGTCTTGTTGTTCGTCGCGCTGGTCGGGGCCGTCGCGATCACCAATCCCAGGCGGCCGGATCGAGTTTGAAGATCGACCACGGATTGCACAAATTGCATTGAAGATCGACCACGGATTGCACGGATAAGACGAGGAGAACGATGAGCAAAGAACTAATTCACAAGAGAGAGAAAAGACTTCAATGCCTTCGCCTGACGTGGTCTCGGACGTTTTCACGCTGGATGTTTTGCGAAACTACCTGTTGGTGGGAGCCGTGCTGTTCGTGCTGGGCATGGTCGGCTTCCTGTCCCGCAGGAACCTGATCGTGATGTTCCTGTCTGTCGAGATGATGCTGCAAGGGACCGCGCTTTCCCTGGTCGGATTCGGCCGATACCACGGAAACTGGACCGGCCAGGTCTTCACGATCGTGATCCTCACCGTGGCGGCGTGCGAGGCCTCGATCGCACTGGCACTCATCGTGGTCCTTTACAACCGGCGGTCGTCGCTGGACGTCACGCTCTGGCAAGACATTCGAGAGGCCGGAGTCCCGGCGACGACGACGACTGACGTGGCGGAAGGGGCGGAGCCGGTAGAGGACACGCCCGGGCTGGAGTCGTATCCGCAGCTTGTCCCGGCCGGTGTCGAGCCGTCCCATCCCGCTCAACCCTGGATCGAGCGGCGGAATTGATGATCCAAGTCAAGAGGGTGAGGCTGGGCTGATGATGAGCAGCGCGTGGTTGGTCCCGTTTTTCCCGCTCCTGGGCGCCTTGGTGGCCGCGGTTGGCCCCAGGCGCGTGCGGGCACTCGCCCACATCCCGGTCGTGGCGGGCATCGGCCTGGCGTTCCTGGTCTCGCTCGGTCTCCTCTTCGCCGCCGGGCCCCTCGAGACCAAGACGTTGATGCGCTGGCTGACCGTGAGCAACCTGGAGGTCCCAATCGAATTCCGGGTCGACGGCCTGACCACGATGATGCTGGCGATGGTGACATTCGTGTCGATGCTGGTCGCCGTCTTCGCGGCCGGCTACATGGCCGGCGACCCGGGATACCCTCGATTCTTCGCGCTGATCGGCCTGTTCGTCTTCTCGATGACCGGCCTCGTCCTCTCAAATAATTACCTGTTAACGTACGTATTTTGGGAGGGCGTCGGCGTTTGCAGCTATCTGTTGATCGGGTACTGGCATACGCGGCCGGCGGCCGCGGACGCGGCGATGAAGGCGTTCCTGGTGAATCGGATCGGCGACTTCGGGTTCGCCATCGCCATCTTCTGGATGTGGTCGATCGTGCCGAACCACGACCTGAGCTACAGCAACGTCCTCTCCGAGACCACGCTCCAGAGGACGTTTGCAATGGACCATGGGGCGGTCGTCGGGATTGCGCTCTTGCTGTTCTGGGGAGCGACGGCCAAGAGCGCCCAGATCCCGTTGTACGTCTGGCTCCCCGACGCGATGGAGGGCCCGTCTCCGGTCTCGGCACTGATCCACGCCGCCACGATGGTGACGGCCGGAGTCTACCTGATCGCGCGGTCGATGCCCCTCCTGAAGCTGGCGCCGGAAGTCCTGCTGTTGATCGCGGTGATCGGCTGTGCGACCGCGTTGCTGTCGGCGGCGATCGCCGTGACCCAGACCGACCTGAAGCGCGTGCTGGCTTATTCGACGATCAGCCAGCTCGGTTACATGTTCATGGCACTGGGGGCAGGCGTGGGCAACGTCGGGCAGCTCGCCGTGGTGGCGGCCATGTTTCACCTGTTCACGCACGCTTTCTTCAAGGCCCTGTTGTTCCTCGCCGCCGGCAGCGTGATGCACGCCATGGGCGACGTGATCGACATGAGGCGGTTCGGCGGCCTGCGTCATCGACTGCCCTACACCTGCTGGACTTTCGCGGTCGGTGCACTCGCCCTGTCGGGGATCTTGCCGCTGTCGGGCTTTTTCAGCAAGGACGAGATCCTGGGCTCCTTGAAATCGGCCTGGCATTCCGCGGGCACGCTGGACCTCTGGTGGGGCAGGATTTATCTCTTGATCTATCTGTTGGCGATCTTCACCGCATTCCTGACGGCGTTTTACGTGGGCCGCGCGTTCTTCATGACATTCTGGGGCCCTCTAAAGCTGCCCAGGCCGGACGATCCCGAGGCGCCTCGACTTGCCGGCTCGAACGGCTCGGCCGCACATGGCGGCCATCACGGAGATGACGCCGGCAACACCCACGAGCACGGTTTAGATCTCGGCCACGAATCGCCGCCGATCATGACTTATCCCCTCTTCGCCCTGGCTGGTTGCACCGTCTTGATCGGTTTGATCTGCTTGATCGCGGGCCCGTTCGCGGGGACGACCGAGTGGTTCGCACACCATTTGCACGCCACGTTCGGGTTTGAGTCGCTGGGCCACGAGGAGCACGGTTTTGACTGGATGACGGCGTTGGCCGGCACACTCGCCGGGCTCTCGGGGCTCGGACTCAGCTACAAGATGTATGCCGAGCCCAGCCCGATTCCCGGCCGCCTGGTCGAGCGGTTCAAGCCCTTGTATGAGGCATCGCTGCACAAGTTCCACGTTGATGAGCTTTATGAGCGGGTCATTGTCCGGCCGACCCGCGCATTGGCGGTCGTGAGCGACTTTCTCGACGACTACCTGGTGGATCGATTGGTGATTGGGGTGGCCAAGGTGCCCCGGTTTTTCGGCCGAAACCTGCTCGCTCGGTACCAGAACGGGCTGATCCAGTTCTATGCGACGGCCTCGGCGCTCGGTCTCGCGGTGCTGCTGTTGATCTTGGTTCTTTTTACCCTTTAGTCTTGGCGGCGAGGCCGGCGAGGATTGATGGATGGCGACACTCCTGACGATCACGGTCCTGCTTCCCCTGCTGGGGAGCCTGGTTCTGGTTCTGACGCCGAAGCTCAAGGATGAATCTGCCCGGTTGATCGGGCTCTCGTTCGCGCTCTTGACACTGGCCTTGACCCTGATGCTGCTCGTCGGATTCCGTTCCGAGGTGAGGGGGCCCCAGTTCTCATTCATCCGGGACGGCCGGTACGGGTTGGCCTGGCTGGGGCGGCCCGACATCCGGTTCGCCCTGGGACTGGACGGATTGAGCCTGTGGCTGTTCGTCCTGACCTCGCTCTTGGTGATCACGGCGATTGGTGCATCGTGGATGTCGATCAAGGAGAAGGTGGCCGCCCATTACGCGTTGATCCTGGCGCTAGAGACCGGGCTGCTCGGCTTGTTCGCCAGTCTGGACGTCGTGCTGTTTTACGTCTTCTTCGAATTCACCCTGATCCCTCTTTTCTTCGTGATCGGCCTGTGGGGAGGGCCAGAGCGCCGGCGCGCCGCGGTGACGTTCTTCTTGTACACCCTTGCCGGCAGCCTACTCACCTTGCTGGGGGTGATCGCGCTCGTCGTGGTGCATTATCAATATTCCGCGGCGAAGGTGCTGACGTTCTCGATCCCCGAGCTGACGAACGGTCTGGCCGCGTTGCAATGGCCGGAATGGAAGAGCGCCGGGTCGTGGAGTAGCCCACAGGTGTTGATCTTCCTGCTGCTTTTTGCCGGCTTTGCGATCAAAGTGCCGATGTTTCCGTTCCACACCTGGCTGCCGCTGGCTCACGTCGAGGCACCGACGGCCGGGTCGATCCTCCTGGCCGGCGTCCTGCTCAAGGTGGGAAGTTATGGTCTGGTGCGATTCAACATCGGGATGACCCCGCTGGGGGCGGCCGCTCTGTTCCCGGTCCTGGCGACGCTGGCCGTCATCGGGATCATTTACGGGGCCCTGGCGGCGCTGGCTCAGACCGACATCAAGCGGTTGGTGGCCTATAGCTCGGTGAGCCATATGGGTTTCGTGGTACTCGGGTTGTTCGCGCTCAACTCCACGGGCCTGGACGGCTCGACGATCCAGATGCTCAACCACGGCCTGACGACGGGAGCGCTGTTCGCCTGCGTGGGCATGATCTACGAGCGGTACCATACGCGCGACCTCACTCAGTTGGGCGGTCTCTGGAACCGGATGCCGCTCCTGGCCTTCTTTCTGATCCTGGCGTCGCTCGGGTCGGCGGCCGTGCCGGGCCTCAACGGGTTCGTGGGTGAGTTTCCAATCCTGATCGGAACTTATGAAACGAGCGGGCGCGCGGCCGTGCTCGGAGCGACGGGCATGATCCTGGGGGCCTGCTACCTGATGTGGATGGTCCGCAAGGTCCTCTTCGGGCCGCTCCAGGAGCCGATTCCGCCGGCGGGCGACGGCGTTGGGCCGGCGGACGACGCCTCGCCCCACGGTACGTGTCCACGAGTCGGCTGGCATGAAATCGCCGGCCTGGCTCCGCTCATGGTCTTGATCGTCGCGATCGGGGCTTACCCGCGGCCGTTCCTGGAGCAGATGCGGTCCGCCACCGCCCAGATCGACGAAATCGTCCAGACCCAGCGAGCCGAGGCGAAGACGATCGCCGAGACCCCGCCGATGAAGAGCCCGCCGATGCGGACTCGTGGGGCGGGTGGGGGCGGTGGAAGGG
>JBIOJM010000356.1:0-10417 GCA_044450785.1 Isosphaerales bacterium | reverse complement strand
GCGGCGTGCTCTTCGGCCTGTGCGTCGTGCCAGGCCGGAGCAGGGTAACCAAGACGTCCCAACTTAACAATAGGACATGCACTTATCTATAATCCCCATAGCCTCCAAAATAACGAAAAGATGTGTGTAACGACGAGGGCGTTGCCCTGGGCTGATATGTTACGGCCCCTACGGGGCAAAATCCAAAAAGCGCAATTTCAAGACGCGCAAGCGAGGCGTCTTTGATGATCCTGAACGGGTTGAAGATCCCTCGCGTGCGCGTCGGGTTAGTGTGGGAGCCGGCTCTGACGGGCGATCGGTTCACCAAGAATCGGCAACAACATGTCGATGCGCAGCCCATCAGCGCCTAGAGCGAATGTCGATCCCCCTCTGCTCCATGAGCTTGATGACTCGTTCGAGCTGTTTCTCGAGCGTCTCGACGCGCTTCTGAAGGACCTCCACGTCCCCCGGCCCCGGCGCCTTGTGGGCCTTGAGCAACTCGGCGATGGCCTGTTCGTTGGCGAGCCCTGCTTCGGCCACGTCGGCGATGGTGCCCCGGCCGACTTTCAACTCGTCCTGCTCCCTTTTCAAGAGCTGAACCGTGCGCTCGACATGAGTCTGAGCGGCGATGATGCGCCCCTGGCGCGTCGGTGCCTGCTCCATCTCGGCCGCGTTCAGGAGCTGAAGCGCCTGGATGTAGCGGTCGATCGTGAGCCGGCCCTCCTCATAGAACGCGCGCTGAGCGTCGACGCGCTGGCGCGCCATGGCAAGGAGACGTTTCGCCTGCTTGGGGAGCATCACCTCGACCGGCTCGGGAAGGTCCTTGACGGCGGGCGGCGTCACCTTTTTTTCAGGGGCGGCCTGGGCGGTCGCGTCCGGCGCGCCCCCGCGGCCCGGTGTGGGTCGCTCCTGGCTGCCCCCACCCACGGCGAGGCCTATGGCGGCGGCGGACGTCGCGCCCAAAGCCGCGAGAGCGAACATGACGAGCTTCCACTGTGACATGGCCAATGACCTCACGACTTCGTCGCCCAGCGCCAGCGCGAGGGCCGGGACCATCCCGGCCGCCGCCGCGCGGCCCGCTGCGTACGCCTGAGACGCCTTGACTGTTGCATCGACCCAGCCGGCCCCCGCGCCTGATGCCGGACGAGCCGACGCCGCGCCATCCACCAGACACCCGACCGCCGTGACCCGCTCGGGCCCGAACCCGCGGCGGGTCAAGCGGTCGCGGAGCCGGTCACGGGCGCGGGAGAGGCGGACGCGGACGGTCCCGACCGGGCACCCGATCCGCCGTGCGGCCTCCTCGTAGGTCTGGCCCTCGAGGTAGCAGAGCACGACGGGTGTGCGGTACCTCTCTGGCAGCCGGCCGACCTCCTCGTGGACTGCCTCCCAGTCCCCCTCGTGCGGCGCCCCGGTCGTGTCGGCGTCGACCCGCCCGGCCAGGAGGACCCGCGCCGTCCGCGCGTCGCGGGAGGTGCGCGCAGCGGCCCGCGCGCGGGCGCGGGCGGCGACCCGGCGCGACACTCCGTAAAGCCAGGGTGCGACCGTGGTTCGGACCCGGATCGAGCCCGCTTTGCGGGCCAGGACAAGGAACACGGCCTGTGCCGCCTCCTCGGCGGCATGGCCGTTGCCGATCACCTGCCGGCAGACCCGGACGACCATTGGTCCGTGCCGCTCCACCAGCACGCGGAATGCCGCCTCCGCCACCTCGTCGCGCCGTTCGGAGAAGCGGGCGATCAAGACCGCGTCGTCGGCCGCACCAATCGCCCCGGCCGCCCAGAGGGTGCGGAGACCCTCCCCGACCGAAACAGGCCGCCCACTCGCCATGCCCCGACCCTCCCCGACCGGTCCCGATTCAACGATTCGCAGAGATATGCCCCGACGGACCCGGATCGGTTCCATTTTTTACCGGACCTGTCCGTGCCCGACCGGAAACCTCCTCCATTCTCGCGGCGCAACCTCCTCATCGCCACCATATTCCGCGTCTCTTGTGCGACGATGTCCCCCTCACGGCGGCTTCAGGATTTCCAGATCGATCACGCGTCACCGGCCACGATCGGCCCCTCCGTCAACCGCCTTTGCCCGGCGTTGTTGACAAACAGGCGATTCCGTGGATAATCACTTTGCATTGCAAAGTCGAATCTTCTCACCCTTGGGTTGGAGTCCACGATGGAAGGTAACGCTCGGGTCCTGCGGCCGGTGGCGCAGGCGATCGCGGCTGGGCTGGGGCTGGTGATCGCCGCGATCGACGTGGCCGCCCCTTTCGGGGACGATTCCTCGCAGTTCACGGTCTTCCTCTGGCTCGTCTCCAGCGGACTGTTCGGCTTCGCCATGCCCCAACGCCCGTGGCGTTGGGCCGTTCTCATCGGGCCAATGCTGCCCCTCACTTATCTCATACTGCGCGTCGCGGGACGTCTACCCCGCGATGACCGGAATGGGTACCTCACGTACTTGATCCTGATCCCTGTTTCCCTCGCCGCCTGCTTGCTGGGGTGCTACGTCGGGGCGGCGGCCCGGCGGCTCGTCATGCCGCCGTCGTCCGCCCCGGAAACCATCGGCAACGACTGAAGGTCGCCGGCCGCCGAAGCTCTTATTCGACTTCGTCAGTCGCCGACCACCAGGACGACGAACGATCCCGGCACGTAGCCGCGCCGACCGCCCTTCTTCTTCGCCGCCGCACCGTCGGGCGTGGCCGCGGCGCGGGTGGCGGCCGCCAGGTAGAGGCGATGCGTCTTGGGGTCGATCGCGATCGTCTTCGCACTGACCTGGGTCTTGATCGTCTTGGCGACCTCGTACCGGCCCGGCGTCAGCTCACGGATGATGGTCAGCGTGCCGTCGCCGCCGCTCGGGCAGAAGACCAGGCCCGTCTCGGCGTCGAAGATGCAGCCGTCAGGTCCCGGGCCGATCTCGAGCGTCTGAACGACCTTGCCGCTGTCGGCGTCCGCGACGACCAGCTTCCGGTTGGCACAGGTGCTGAAGAGCTTCTGTTGCTTGGGATCGAAGGCCAGGCCCGTGGGCTCCTCGCCAGGCGCGAGCGGGAACCGCCTGAGGACCTTTAATGTGGGGGCATCGAACTCGACGATCTCGCTGGTGTTCTCCATGTTGACGAAGACGTGTCCCTTCTCGTCGGAGACGGCCAGCTCGGGAACTCCGCCCAGCTTGAGGGTGCCTACCGCCTTCATCTCGGCCGGGTCGATCGCGGTGGTGTCGTTGGTGCCGTGGTTGAACGTGAAGACCCGGCGGCTGACCGGCTCGAAGTAGATGATGTCAGGGCGTCCGTTGGCCTTGACCGTGCCGAGGACCTTGAGTGTCTTGGTATCGAAGACGGTCGAGGTGGAGTCGCCGCCGTTGCTGGTGAAGCCCCGGCCCAGGTCCGGGACGAAGGCGACGCCGTGGACGCCGCGGGTGCCGGGGATCTCGCCGGCAACCTTTTCAGTGTCAAGGTCGACGACGACGACGTGCGTGCCCCTCGTGACGTAGAGCCGCCGGTTGGCGGCGTCGACTTCGAGGAAGTCCCAGCCTCCCTCGCCGCCGATCGTGATCGTGCGAACCTTGTCATAGCGGGCCGTGGGGTCCTGCGCCTTGACCGGCGCGACCAAGGCCAGCAGGAGCGCTGGCGTCAGGACAAATCCGAGTCGTACCATGGTAGTCACTCCCTTCGGGTGTTGGGGCAATTCCGGCGCATGTCGCGGGCATGGGAATCTTGACGGCGAGCCCGACTCGTTGCCGACTCGAGCGGCTCGCCGGTTGCAGATTCTTATACCCCTTTCCCTTGAGCCCGGGAATGACCACGTCCCGAATCTCTTCGAGGAAGTTGTCGAGCAGCTTTCGGGCTTCGTCATTCGACGGCGAGGACTTCGCCTGTGGCCGACAGTTCCACATCGACCAGGACGACGACCAGAACTCGGTGCTCACAGAGCACCCTCAAGTACGTTTGCCCGCGCTCACGGCTGCGCGTGCCAGAGGCGAACCGACCCGTCGTGGGCGACCGAGCCGAGGGTCGAGCCGTCGGGGGAGAATGCCAGGCCGTTGATCTGCGCGCGATGGGCGGCCAGGGTGAGGAGCTCCTGGCCGGTGGCCGGATCCCAGAGACGGATCACTCCCTTGATCCCCGCCGCGGCGATCGCGGCGCCGTCGGGAGTGAACGTCAGTTGGCGGAGCTCGTCACCATCGCTGTGGATCAACCGGATGGGCGTGGCCCGGTCGAGGTCCCAGAGGGTCATCGAGCCAAGTGTGTCGGCCACGGCGAGCGTCTTGCCGTCGGGAGCGAACGCCAGCGCCATCAGGTTGGCCCGGTTGTGGAAAACGCGGGGCGGGAGCTCGGAGCCTGGTTCGATATCCCAGAGCCGCACATCGCCGTCGTTACCGGCGGAGGCGAGCGTCTTGCCGTCCGGTGAAAAAGCCACGGCGTGCACCGAGTCGGAGTGGCCCTTGAGCACGCTTCGCTCACGCCATGAGGCGACGTCCCAGAGCCGCACGGTTCCATCGGAGCTTGCCGTCGCCAGGCTGTTGCCATCGGGAGCGAAAACCAACGCGCGGACGCGGTCGGTATGTCCCTCGAGGGTCAGCAGCAGCCGGCCCGTCGCCGCGTCCCAGATCCGGACGTTTTTTCGATCCACGAGGTGCCCCGAGGCCAGCGTGCGGCCGTCGGGCGAAAAGGCCAGCGCGGCGACCGTGCCGAGCCCGCCGTCCCACGCTCTCGTCAACCGGCCCGTCGCCGTGTCCCACAGCTTGATCGTCGGGTCGGGCTCGGAATCGTCGCTCCCCGTGGCCAGGGTGCGGCCGTCAGGCGAAAAGGCCAGCGACCACGCCTCGTCCTTGTGGCCGGCCGGCTGCTGGTCCTTGTCGTCGTCTCCTGATGCCAGCCGCCACTGACGAACGCCGGAACTGCTAGAAATCAGCAACGATCGGCCGTCGGGAGTAAACTCCAGTTTCCCCACTTGTTCGGGCCGGCCCGGGAACGTGGCCAGTCGCCGTCCGGTCGCGGTCTCCCAGATCGAGATCGGACCAGGACCACCTCCCTTCCCAGGCCCAAAAGCGCTGGTCGCGAGCCGGGCGTTGTCGGGTGAGAACACAACACGTGTATAACGGGGACGATCGACTTCCTCGGGGCGAATCCGGCGAGTCGCCCCGGTCGCGCGGTCAATGAGATGCACATCCCCGTTCCTATCGACAGCCGCCAGCGTCGCGCCGTCGGGGCTGAAGTACAACGAACCTACGGATTCGGGAACCGCGTGACTCGCTAGCAATTCCCCCGTATGTCCGTCCCATAACTTCAATTTCCAACTGGGCTCTGACACGGCGGCGACAACCTCGGCGCCGGGTGAGCAGGCCCATGCCGCGATGTTCTCCCCAGCACCCTCGACCTGGAACCGCCGGGTCACCTTGCCTGAGTGGGGGTCGCGGAGAGAGATCACGGATTGCTCTTCGAGAATGAGGAACCCAGCTCCGGCCGAAGAGGAATCCAAGTCTAGCCACCGTTCAAACTGTTCGAGCAACCGAGGGTGCGACGGATCGTCGGCCAGGCTCCAGAGCCGCGCGAGAGGCGGCCTAGCCTTCTCGTTCACCCCGTACCCCAGGAACCCGCCCCCTGGCAGAAAGGTGCAGTAGAGAGAATCGAAGCCTCGGTCGATCGGCAATCGAACCAACCGACGCCCCGAGGCGACCTCCCAGATCAAGAAGCCATCCGAGGACGCGCGGTCGGTACTCCGATCGGGAGCGGCGACGAGCGTGCCGCCGGACGAGAAGGCCGGCACTCCCATCCGACCAGATACGGGGCTAAGATCGCGAATCCGTTCTCCGGAGACGGCATCCCAGAGCTGGAGGCCCGCGGTGTCATCGGTCGTGGCCAGGAGTTTGCCGTCGGACGAGAGGGCCATTCCGCCGAAGTGCGGCGTGGGGCCGACCAGCACGATGACATCGCGGCGTGCCTGGCGCCAGAGGTATCGCCAGACGAATGAGCGCGGGGCCTCGCTGCCGGCATTGAGCGGGATGTCGCGGAGGACCTCCTGAGCGCGTTCGGGCTGGGCAGCCTCGAGTGCCTGGGCTGCCAATCGGAGCTGCGCACCAAGGGCGTGCCGCCCGGACTTGCGGGCCTGATCCTGGGCTTCACGGGCGTTACGGTCAGCCCGATCGATCGCCGCCGCGAGCCGCTGGTTGATCGCTCGCAGCCGGGCGTTCGACCACCAGCCTGCCGCCGCCAGGCCAATCAGCAACACGGAAGTCATCACGCCCGCGGCGGCCACGGCCTTCCAGTGCCGCCTGGCCCACTTGACTCCCCGCCAGGCCAAGGTCGTCCGTCGCGCGCGGATTGGCTGACCGGCAAGGAATCGCGTGAGGTCGGCGGCCAGCTCACCGGCCGTCGCGTAACGCTCGGCCGGGTCTTTCGCCAGCGCCTTGAGCACGATCGTTTCCAGGTCGAGCGGGATTGCCGGATCGAGCCGCCGCGGAGAAACAGGCTCCTCGGCGGTGATCCGCCTCAAGAGCTGGGCACGGTCATCTCCCTCGAAGACCTGCCTGAGCGTCAGGAGCTCGTAAAGAGTCGCTCCCAGGGCATAGACGTCGCTCCGGCCGTCGACGGCGCCGCGGCGGCCCTCGGCCTGCTCGGGGCTCAGATAGCGCATGGTCCCGATCACGTCGCCGCTGGCCGTCAGGTCGCTGTCGCCCCGGACGCGGGCCAGCCCGAAGTCGGCGATCCAGAGACGGTGATCGGCATCGACCAGCAGATTCGAAGGCTTGATGTCGCGGTGGAGGACCTCGTTGCGGTGGGCGTAATCGAGCGCCTCGGCCGCCTGCCTGCCGAGCTCGGCCACTTCACGCGGCGGCAGGCCGTGGTTGCTTCGCTCGCGGCGCTCGCTGACGATCTCCGCAAGGTTGCGGCCGTCGATCAGCCGCATGGCGAAGTACGGCACTCCGCGCTCGCGGCCGTAGGCAAAAACGGGGACGATGTTGGGATGCTGGAGCGCCGCGACGGCCTGCGCCTCGATTTCGAACCGACGCAGTTGCCTGCGGTCGAGCAATGACGTCGGAGGCAGCACCTTGACCGCCACGCGGCGGCCCAGTGAGATCTGCTTGGCCTCGAAAACCACGCCGATTCCGCCCCGACCGATCTCTCTCCCAAGCTGGAAGTCCCCCAGGACGTCCGGCGGTCGCACGGGCCACGCCCGATGCGTCTCGGTCGGCTCTTCGTCGGAGAGTTCAGACAGCAGCCGGATCGCCGGCAGCAGCCGTTGCAACGCCTCCGTGACGCCGGGATTCCCATTTTCGAGACGCTCGAGGTCTGGGGTCTCTCCGCGGGCGATCCGCTCCGCCAGGTCCGCCACCTGGTCGGCAAGCCGCTGATCATCGAGGCCCACGTCCATCCGCGCGTCGTCATTCACGGCGAAAAGGTTTCCTGCACCACGTCCGAAGGATCGAGCCGCGGCGCCAATCTCGGGTCCAACCGCGCCGCGATCATCCGCCGTAACCGAGTCCGATGCTTCCACCGCCGAGCTAAGGTGACCGGCAGATGGAAATATACCCGGGGCCGAGTGATTGTAGGACGGATTGGCAATCCGTCCTACGGTGAACTTGCATCCGCCGGTGCCTAAGCGGCTCCCAGCCGCTTCCCGCTCGGACGGAGCCGCGCATTCATTCCAGCTCGATGCCCAGTTCTCGCAGGCGCGCGGCCAATCGTTCGGCGCGTTGGCGTTCGGCCTCGGCGCGCTGGCGTTCGGTTTCCGCGCGTCGAGTTTGCTCCTCAACGCTCTGGCGTTCGGCCATGGCGACTCGGGTTTGCTCCTCGGCATGCTGGCGTTCTTCGTCGGCGCGCTGGCGTTCGGCCATGGCGACTCGGGTTTGCTCCTCGGCGCGCCTCCGTTCTTCGTCGGCGCGTCGGCTTTCAAGATCTGCTCGCCGCTCTTCGGCCTTGCTCTTCTCGGCCAGCTCGTCAAAAGTCAGGAACCGTGCTCCATCGGGGCCGAAGATCCTGAGATTGTCGGGACCCTCGCCTGGATCGAAACGGATACCGAGCCGAGGACTGATGTGACCCGCCATCTGGGGTATCTCTTCCAGATGAGGCCCCGCGCGCTGCCAGCCTTCCAGCGATCCATCGTCCGGGTCGTAGACGTAGTATTCCTCGACGCCGTACTGCTCGTAGAAACGTAATTTGCGTTCCATTTCGCCAGGCCGGTTACCGGGCGCGAGGACCTCAAAAACGACGTGGGGAGGCAGGTTCCCTTCCTCCCACTGCTTGTAGGAACCCCGACGCCCTTTAGGACGGCCGAACACCACCATGACGTCGGGACCGATGCGCGTGGTGGGATCACCCTGGACGGGATACCACAATAAATCGCACGCCACGAATACGTTGGGGTCGTCGAGGAAGAGCACGGACACTCCCCCCTTGATCGTGACCATCCAATCGTTTTGCAGGGTATTGTCCGACATGGGCAATCCGTCGCTGTCGGGGTATTCGATCGCCGGGAGTTCGGAAAGTTGAGTCGCGGTCGTCATGATCGTCGAGAGCCTCTGGGGACGATCTTGGAATCGATGATCGAAGGTCGTGCTAGGTCTAGATTAACACAGATGAAGCGGGACGTCGACTCGATCCATGGGTAACTTTCCTCGCATGGACCACGCAGCCAGCAACAAGCTCTGCTGCTGACTTTGTCTGTTCACGTCTTATCCGTGTTCAGTGGATGGTTCCACGCCCACCTCCTCCAGCAGGCCGCGAAGACGCTCGAGCGCCCGGAGGTGCCGCATCTTGGCCGCCCCCAGACCGATCTCGAGGACCGCGGCGATCTCGTCGAAGGCAAGCTGATCGAGGTAACGCAGCCCAAGAATCACGCGATCGGCCTCGCCCATCCGCGCGATCGCCCTGGCCAGCAAGAGTCGCCGTTCCTCGCGAGCCATGCGATGGCCGGGCGTCGTATCATTGGCCGCCAGGCGGTCGACCAGCCGCGTCAAAGTCGCCTCATCGTGCGACGGCCAGTCGATGAATTCCTCCCGCCCAATCCCCCGGACCGTGGACGCAACGTGATGCCTGTGCGTCCATGCCAGCCGATCGGCCGCCAACCGGTGGAGCCAGGGGTAAAACGGCAAGGGCCGGTCGCGCAGATAGTCCGGCAGCCTCCGGGCCGCATCGGCCAAGGTTTCCTGCACCACGTCCGAAGGATCGAGCCGCGGCGCCAATCTCGGGTCCAACCGCGCCGCGATCATCCGCCGTAACCGGGTCCGGTGCTTCTCCAACAAGCACCGGACTGCCTGCACGTCGCCCTGGGCCGCATCGCGGAGCAACGCGTCGATTTCGGGATTGGTCGATGGGCTCGTGTTCATCATCGGGCACGCGATTCGAAGCTCAACAAAGAGGTCGGAACGGAATCGATGAGACTTCTTGCTGATCACCACCTGGTTTGGCGGAGCGAAACCGCGATCGCCAGGCGGTTCGCCCCCTCACCCCATCCCTCTCCCCAAAAGGGGCGAGGGCGACCGGTTAACTCCTTCGCGCCGTAAGGTCAGTACGCCACGGGCTTTTGATCTTTTCCACCTCGCCCCCCGGGGAGAGGTCGGCCGCAGGCCGGGTGAGGGGTCCGGGCGGTGGTGTTCAGCGAGAAGTCTCGAATCGATTCTGGCGGTAGCCTCGATTGCGTGCAAGCCTCAAGTGGGGTTTGTTTGAAATAAAAAACAAAAAGGCTGTGACTTTTTTTCACGAGGCGTTGGATCAATGGATAGAAGGTACGCGGGTATCCGGCTCAACAGGGATTGCTCACCAGAAACAGGTTCACGCACCATGTTCGATTTTTCGCGACGCGGGCCGGCCGGTCCAACTCCATCGAGGCATCGGCGACAACGACAACGTGTCCGCCGGCGGTTCCTGAGCCTGAATCCCTCGATCGAAGGTCTGGAGGACCGGATCGTGCTGTCCACGATCATGTGGGACAGCATCAACCAGCCCACTGGCGGAAGTTGGGACACAGCCTCAAATTGGGTAGGTGGAGTCGTCCCCCAATCGACCGACGACGCCGTCATCGACCTGACTTCCACCGGCACGGTGACGCTCAGCACCGGAGCCACCGACACGATCAACAGCCTGACGACGAATACGAACACGAGCCTCAGCGTGGGCGGTGATACGCTGTCGCTGGCCACGACGTCGACGATCGGCGGCGGCCTGACGCTGACCGGCGGAACGGTGGGGGGAGCGGGCACGCTCACGGTCACCGGCCTGACCACCTGGACCGGCGGCACGATGTCGGGCAGCGGCGTGACCAACGCCAACGGCGGCCTTACCATGGGCGACGCCAATGCAGACGACCAGATGTTCCTCTCGGCACGTACTCTCAACAACGGCGGAGCGGCCACCCTCGCCAGCGCCGACCCCAGTTACGGCCTGTACCTGGACTCAGGGGCCACAGTCGACAACGAATCCGGGGCCACCTTCAACTTCATCGCGAACGGCTCG
>JBIOJM010000355.1:0-10442 GCA_044450785.1 Isosphaerales bacterium | reverse complement strand
CCTCAAGGGGATCGACCTGGATATCCCTCGCAACAAGATGACGGTTTGCAGCGGACCCAGCGGCTCCGGCAAAAGCTCGCTGGCGATCGACACGCTCTACGCCGAGGGCCAGCGGCGGTACGTCGAGAGCCTCTCGAGCTACGCACGGCAGTTCCTGGCCCCATTACAGAAGCCCAAGGTCGAGCGGATCACCGGGCTATCGCCGGCGATCAGCATCGAGCAGAAGACGACCAGCAAGAGCCCGCGCTCGACGGTGGGCACGGTCACCGAGATCTACGATTACCTGCGCATCCTTTTCGCCCGCCTGGGACAGCCTTACTGCCCCAAGTGCGGCGTGCGGATCGGAACGCAGACCGCCGACGAGATCGTCGAGAAGGTCCTCCACCTGCCTGAGGGTACCAAGGTCTACGTCATGGCGCCGGTCGAGCGGCGCGACGGCGAACGCTACGAGGCACTCTGGGACGAGCTGCGAGCCTCGGGCTTTGCCCGGGTGAGGGTTGACGGCCAGTCGGTCAGTCTGGACCAGCCTTCGAAGCTGAGCCACCGGCGCAAGCACAAGATCGAGGTCGTGGTGGACCGGGCGATCGTGCGGCGCGCGACCCGCTCTCGGCTGGCTGACTCGATCGAGTCGGCCCTCGACCTGGGCAAGGGGGTTGTCCACGTCGCGCGGGTCGGCGACGAGTCCAGCGAGCCGAGCTGGCCGGTTGACCGCTACAGCCAGCACCGCGTTTGCGACCGCTGCGGCCGGAGCTTCGACGAACTGGCCCCTCATCACTTTTCGTTCAACAGCCCGCTCGGGTGGTGCCCCGTTTGCCAGGGGCTGGGTATCCAGCAGGGTGCCAACCCGGCGGTGCTCGTGCCCGACGGTCGCTTGAGCCTTCGCCAGGGGGCCGTGGCCGCCTGGCCGGAGTTTGGTCCGACTCCGCTCTTTGCCCGACTCATCGAGGCAGTTGCTGGGAGCGAGGGGATCGATCTGGACACCCCCTTTGATGAACTGGACGGCCGATGCCGCCGAATCATCCTTCACGGCGCGGGAGAGACGTGGTACACCGTCGAACGTGCCGCGGGCTTCGAGCCCGTGTCCGAGATGCCCGCGGGCAAAATGCCCGCGCCGGCTCTCGGTTTCTCTTTCCAATTCAAGGGGTTGTTCCCGGCGATCGAGGAAGCAGCGCGGGTTTCGTTCGTTTACCGATTCAAGCTTCAGGGCATGGTCGACGATGTCCCCTGCGCCGGTTGCATGGGGGCGCGGCTGCGCGACGCCGCCGGGGCCGCGCAGTTCAAGGGATACACCATCGACCAGATCAGTCGCTGGCCCTTGGGTCAGACCCTGGCTTTTTTCAAAGACCTGGCGCTGGATGATGGCGAGCAACATATCGCCGGCGACCTGTTGCGCGAGGTCCGTGACCGCTTGACGTTCTTGGTTGACGTCGGCCTCGATTATTTGACGCTGGCCCGCGGCACACCAACGCTCTCCGGTGGCGAGAGCCAGCGGATTCGCCTCGCCAGCCAAATTGGCAGCGGGCTGACCGGCGTCCTGTATGTACTCGATGAGCCGACAATTGGGCTTCACCCGCGGGACAACAGCCGGTTGCTTTCGGCCCTGCGGCACCTGCGTGACCTGGGAAACACGCTGGTCTTGGTGGAGCACGACCGAGAGGTCATCGAGGCGGCCGATCACTTGATCGACTTCGGGCCCGGAGCCGGCGAAGCCGGCGGCCGGATTACGTCGGCCGGGACGCCTTCCAAGGTCAAGGCGTCGTCCCAATCACTGACTGGCTCATACCTGAGCGGAAAGACCGCGATTCCCGTGCCGACCAACCGCCGGCCCGGCGGGCGGGAGGCGGACGGCCCGGCAATCGTCATCAAAGGGGCGCGGCAGCATAACCTCAGGAACCTCGACGTTCGGATCCCCCTGGGAGTCGTGACCGCGGTCACGGGAGTCTCCGGCTCGGGCAAAAGCTCGCTGGTGGAAGATATCCTGTGGAAAGCGGCCGCGCGAGTCTTGCACCGCGCGCAACTGACTCCCGGCGCCCACGAAGCGATCGAGGGCCTTGAATACATCAACAAGGTGATCAGCGTCGATCAGGCGCCGCTGGGGAATACTCCCAACTCGACCCCGGCGACCTATGCGGGGGTCTTCGACCTGATCCGCGAGCTCTTTGCGAAACTCCCCGAGGCAAAGGTTCGGGGTTACTCGGCCCGCCGGTTCAGTTTCAACCAGCGGGGCGGCCGGTGCGAGGCCTGCGAGGGGGCTGGTCAGAAACGAATCGAGATGCACTTCCTCCCGGATGTCTGGATCACCTGTGATGCGTGCGGCGGCGCCCGCTACACCGCCGAAACCTTGGCCGTCAAGTTCCACGGCCGGACGATCGCCGACGTGCTCAACCTTTCAGTCGCCGCCGCGCTTGATCTCTTCGCCAACTTACCGCGGATCCGGCGGATCTTACAGACGCTGTACGACGTGGGGCTGGGTTACATCTCGCTCGGCCAGGCCGCGCCGACGCTCTCGGGCGGCGAGGCTCAGCGCGTCAAGCTGGCCGCCGAGCTCGCCCGGCCCGACAATGGAGACACCCTGTACATCCTCGACGAACCCACCACCGGCTTGCACTTCGATGACGTCCGCAAGTTCCTTGAGGTAATCCATCGCCTGGCCGACCTGGGCAACACGCTGGTCGTGGTCGAGCACAACCTCGAGGTGATCAAGACGGCCGATTGGGTCATCGATCTGGGGCCTGAGGCGGGCCTTGGCGGAGGCGATCTGGTCGCCCAAGGAACGCCCGAAGAGATCGTCAAGAACCGACGCAGTCACACCGGCCGATTCCTTGAGCCGGTACTCGCGGCCGGGCCGCTGGCCGAGCGGCCCAAGTTCTCCCTGACCCAGAAATCCGATTCACGGGGCGGAAACAAACGAGACACGAGGAAATCGGCGAAGAAACTCGGGAAGTCGAACCAGCAATCTGGAGTCTCGAATCGAGAATCTGGAATCCCGGATCAGGTCAAGGCGCCTTGGGAGATCGACGGCCGGAAGTGGCACACCCGCGACCGCGTCGCCGGCAACGGACGGAGGGCGCGCTGGGATGGCCGCATCCTCGAACGGATCGTCGACCAGGTCGAGGCCCTGGACGCATCTCGCTCCGGCAGCGGCTCCAGCTTGGCCCCAACCGATTGGTCGCAGCGCAATGTCGTGCGGATCGGCGGGTCGGACAAGACCAAAATCAGCTTCCCTTTCTTCCACGCCACGACGTCGTCGGAATGGGTCGTCACCCTGCGGTTCTTCGTCCCGAAGAATACGTTTCGCCTGCGGGCACTGGAGGGTCAGCTCAAGCTGTTGCCGTTTCACGAGAGTGCGACGCCGGTATTGTGCGACCAGCCGCGGTTGAAGCTCACCGACCTCGGCCCATTTCAGGAGGTCGCGATCGTCGGCCACGCCGCCGAAGACTTTGACACCCCCGGTTTTGACGCATTTCTACGGAAGGCGGTCCAGGCCTTCCTCAATATCGGGAAATCCAGCAAACTCGGGAAGGCGAGCGAGCTGAGTTGAGCTCGGTCCGCGAGAGCGAGTGAGAGAGGGACAACCTGGCTGGACCCTGGATACGCGGATCGAATCGTTGTGTGCGTCGCCACAAAATCTTAACATGGAGCAGAAACTCAGAAACAGCGGTGGGGGCTTTACGGTGATCGAGATCGGCACAACGCTCAACCAGAGATTCCTCCTGGAAAAGGAGTTGGGCCGTGGAGGCATGGGCGCCGTCTATTCAGCCACCGACCAGATCTTGGAGCGGAAAGTCGCCATCAAGGTCCTCAAGGAGCAAAGCGGTGAGGAGGTCGGCAAGAAGCTGCGACTCGAGGCACAGATCGCGGCCCGACTCCTGCACGAAAACGTGGTGCGGATCTATGACTTTGGCCAGGCCGAGTCGACGTATTTCCTGGTCATGGAGGAGGTCAACGGCACGAGCTACTCCAAACGTTGGAGGCAGCTCCCCCTGGCCGAACGGCTGCGAGTCCTGGCCGAAGTGGCCGAGGCGCTCGACTATGCACACCACCAAGGGGTGGTCCACCGCGACGTCAAGCCGGCCAACGTGCTCTTGACCGCCAACGACGTGTCCAAGCTGTCCGACTTCGGGCTCTCGATGATCGCCGAGCGAGGGGACCAAACGCGGATCATCCGGGGTACGCCTCATTACATGAGCCCGGAGCAAACCCGGGGGGGGCGGCTTGACTACCGCACTGACTTGTACTCGCTGGGCGTGATGCTCTACGAATCGGCGACCGGGGCCGTGCCATTCAGCGGAACGTCGGTGTCGATCATGTCGCAGCATTTCTCCGCGGAGCCTGAGCGGCCGCGGGCGCGCAACGAGCTGGTTGCGCCGGAGCTCGAGGCGCTGATCTTGTCGCTCCTGGCCAAGCGACCCGAGAATCGACCCGGATCCGGGTCGGCGGTGTCGCAGGCGTTGCACCAGGAGATTGGACGGATCAAGGATCGAGAGGGCCCAGGCCCGAAGGGGGGGCCGGTCGGGGCTGAAAGCGTGACGGGTTCGGTCGGCTGGACGGCGCCGGTGCTGACCGAGCCTCTGCCCGGATCGAGCGCCCCCGCGGCCAACGGGCCCGCAACTGCGGGAGCCTCCTTGCCCGCTGCGACGGCGCAGACGGGCCGGACCACCGAATCGGTTCATACCGACGCAGCCCCGCTCGTTGCCGTCGCCGCCAGCGCCGGCAACGTTGGCCTCACGGCGCTGGTCCGTTCACCTCTGGCTCGGCGGATGCTCGAACTGGTCCTGGCCGAGCCGGTCCTACTCTCGCCGGACGAGCGCTATCTCCACGGCCACTATCTGGCCTATCTCTTGAGTGGCTCGCGCCGGCGCGGCTTGTTCTTGCGCCGGCCATTGGACCCTCGCAACGCCGATCGTGGCCGGTTGCTGCTCGGCCTGACCTATGCCATCAAGGCCGGTGCCACCGACGAGGCAATCCACGAGTCCGCCGCTCTCCTGGACCAGCGGATCGAGGTCCGTCACCTGCTGTCGCCGGTCGTCGTGGCCAAGTACTTGGCCTGCCGCGACAGCCCGGCCGCGCGCAAGCTGTTCCGCCAGACTCGCAGGGCGATCGGCCAGGCCAGCAGCTACGCCCAGAAGCGCTTGATCGACGCCAAGGGCGTGCTCAACCCCGGGCTGATGCCGCAACGGCTGGAAGACTTGAACCTGATCGCCCCCGCCCGCACCGAGGTCGACGACGTGTTAGTCGAGCGGTGGAACCGTGTCGCCGAAGTTTGGCGCAACGAGGTCGAGTTCCGCACCGCGGTGCTCCGCTACGCCACCAGCAATGCGCACCGCGATCCGGCCAGCGCGGGATTATGGCCCGAGGTCGTCTACCCCTTGATCGAGCGTGCCCGCTGGCACCGCCGGATCCGTACCCGCACCGAGGCGGTGTGGGACTACCTCTCCGGCAAACTGCTGCACGTTCCCGATGCCGGCGTCGTGCTTGACCAGGAACTGGACCGCGCCGTGCCGGCGCCTCTGGTCGCGCAGCTCGACGATTCGCTCAACCTCATGGTTGAAAACCCACGGCTTGACGACGAGGACGGCGACCCGTTCGCGGACGCACCTGACGAGGCCGACCGCTTGACCGCGACTCTTGACAGCGGCGGCGTCAGCCTGGTGGACCTGGCCGCCGAACCGGTGGAGGCCGACAAAGGGAAAGGCCTGTTGCGGCTCGCCGATCCTGACCCACTCCGGTTTTCCCAGGGGCAGCTCCACGAGTTGTGGAAAGAAGCGCTTCAGGCGCTCCAGAACCAGGCCGGTGCCCGGCCTGGCGCCAAGCCAACCAGCCACCGTTCAGTCCCGATCGGCCCGTACCAACTCGCCGTGATTCCCTCGATCCGCGGCCGCGCCGCCGGCCAAATCGCCATTCAAGGCATGTCCAACAAACAAATCGAGCTGACCACACCCACGGTCCGAACCAAGGGTTCCGCCGGCAAGCCACTCCTGGCCGTGTGGGTCTACCGCGACAACAGCCTGGTCATCGTCCACCTCGACTTCATGAACACGGAGCGCTACGTCCTCTGGCACGCCCCCAAGAGCCACCAGCTTAACTACGATGACCCGGCCGAGCTCAATCATGAGCTTTACACCCTCGGCCTGGAAATTCCCGACCAGCTCGACAAGGTCCTGTCCCGCTGGTTCAAGCCCAGGAAAACGGTTTGATCGACGAGGTTGCTTGTCGACGCATCCCACCGGATGCGGCGAGACCTTGCCCGCCGAGCGAGAGAGATCTACCATATGGTAGATACCACCGAATCGCGGAGGTCGGTTATGGCGATTGCCAGAGTGTTCCGAAACGGTCGCAGCCAGGCGATCCGGCTGCCGAAGGAGTTTCGTGTCGAGTCGGACACGGTCCACCTCAAGCGCACGAGTGAGGGATTCCTCGTGATCACCAGGGACCCCTGGGAAATCTTCTTCGAAGGCGTCGAGAAACTCTCCGACGAGTTCTTGAGCCGCGAGCGTGTCCAGCCCGAGTTGGAATCACGGGAATAATCGCCGTGCTCTACATGCTGGACACGGACATGGTCATCCGAGGGATATTCTGGATGCCCCTGGCTGCCTGGACAGTCAGAGACACATCCCGACCGTCACCGTCATCGATCCGTGTCACCCTCTCTACGGACGCACCTTTCGGGTAGCCGTCCAACACCCCACGCTTCGCGAACCCCTGTTTTTTGAGGTCGAACACCGCGACGGCATCATCCTGCGCATTGCAGCCGCCGCCACGGATTGCGCCGATTGCCCCTCATCGTCGCCACGCACCAAAATCACCCCCGACGCCATTCGTGTACTTCTCGGTTTTGTGGCTGATTGGAGGGATCCATGCGTGTCGCACCCCGCTCCGTCTGGGGACGGCTCTCCGAAGAGATCCGCCGACCCATCCGCAAGGAAGTCTTGAACATCGAACAGGAGGTTCTCGAGGCGGTCTACGACCCAGCCACACCAAATGGCCGGCTCATCCTTGGGCTCAAAGGCCTGATCGCGGAGATGGAACTGCACACGATCAAAATGCGGTTGCACGCCGGTTTGATCAACAAGGCCCGGCGGGGTGATTTGGCGGTGAGCGTCCCCGGAGGGCTGGTGCGTGACCTGTCTGGCCGCGTTGTCCAACACCCCGATCAGGAAGTTCGTGAGCGCATTGCCTTCGTCTTTGCTACCTTCTTGCCACCGCCGACGTAACCGCGGCGTGGCCCGATCTGGTGCAGCCTTGTTACAGGGCCTGGCCTACTGCGGACGTTGCGGAAACAAGATGACCATTCACTATCATGCGACCCCCGGCTACCTTTGCAATCAGCACAGAACCCAGTCGGGGGGCAAAAACTGTCAACGGTTGCTGGTGGCTCCCATTGACGCCTGGGTTGTGCAAAACTTCTGGGAAGCCTTGTCCCCCGCCGAGCTGGATTGCTATGACGAGGCTGTCGCGGCGTTCGATGAGCAGCATCGCCAAATCGAGCGAGCCCGCCATCAGCAGAATGTGTGAACTCCGCATCATCTGGAAAGGAGGGAACTGGACCGCCGCCGCCGTTCCTTTGCCGGTAGCGACGTACGCAGCGATGGCAAACGGCGACGCGTTGATCAGCGAGGTGTTACGTCGAGCGCGAGCGGGGCAATCTGACCAGCAGATCGCCGACGAGCTAACAGCGGCTGGCTACCACGCGCCTCGGAAGAAGCCACTAAGTGTTAATTCAATTGAGCGCATGCGGCAACAACATGGTGTCCACAGCCCTAAGACGGAGTTCCTGCTGCACGGGTTGGCAGGATGGATCACTCTGGGTCAGGCAACCCAACGACTCGGTGAGCACAAGGCGTGGGCATACACCCTGATCCGAAATAAGCGACTCTTGATCGAACGAGACTCGGAAATCGGGCTCTACCTGGTCCGCGACAACAAGAAAGTCCTGAAGCAACTCAAAGAGTTGCTGTGCGGCGAACGATTCTCACTCACCCTGGACCCGAGGTTATCATGATGCACCATCGAAGGCCCGACGGACGCATCGGGCGATGCAGTGATCAACGCCGACCATATCTTCAACGACGATCTGGCCCCGGGCGTAGGTAGGCATCAGTGAGACTCCTGAAACAGCGTGGGGCACTCACGGTCGAGACCATGTCCGCAATGACAGTAATGGACAAAAGTATCAACTCGTCAGCCCATGTCAAGTGCCCCACGGAAAAAGATCGCCCGCGCGGCGCTGGCTTGGACCTCGTGGCCTCACGAGGAACATGGGTGTCTGAAAGCCCGGGGAACATGGGTGTCTGAAAGCCTGCGCGATTCGGTCAGCATTTGGGAGTGGCACGCGGGTTCGAGATCAGCTTCCCGTGATCTGCTTGAGCTTCGCGAAGAACGCGCGTTTGCGGTCGGTGTTGATCCCCCAGTTCACTGGCGGTGACTGATATCCGTCGCGGTAGTTCGACGAGCCCGGGTCGAAGTAACCCCACGACGCCCGCTCCGAGAGTGCGGATTCGAAGTTGTTCGAAGACTGGTCGAAGTCGAAGTGATCGTCTTCATTAAACAGGATCGGCACGGGCCGATAACCCGGCACCGCGCGGGCCTCGCGGACCATCGCGGCGATCCGCGCAGGGTCCCGCACGCCGTTGCCGTGCATGAGCAGGAAGTCGGAGGAGCGAACGACGTTCTCGCCGGGCACGGTCCCACCGCCGTAGCTCGTACCGACCAAGAGTCGGCGGCTGTCGCGTTTCCGCGCTTTCACGCGGTCGATCAGCTCGTGGACGCGGTCGGGGTTCAGAATCGCGTGATCGTAGGCGATGTTGCACTCGTTGTTCACTTCGATCAGGACGTTCTTGTACCCGCAGTCGAGGATCCAGTCGGTCGCGCGATCGACCGCGCGTACGACGGCGGCCTCGTCCTTCAGCCGCTCGTCTTGGCCGAAGTAAAAGAGGCCGAGGATGACGGCTATCCCCAGCTCGTCGGCGCGGTCGAGGATGCGGGCGAGCCGGTCGAGGTATTCCGGACGGAGGTCGCCAAGGGCGGTGATGGCCGAGTTGTGCCAGGTCTGCCGGCCCTTCGAGTAGCCTTGCGGGCTGCCGCCTTGCAGGTTGATGGTGAAGGCGAGCAAGCCGTGGTCGCGCCAGAGGGGCATCGCGGCGAGGAACTCGCGGGTGTTCCGCTCAGCGTCCCACAGCTTGGTATCGGGGTAGGCCCATCGGCTGCGGGTCTCGGGGTTCAAGTCATCGAAGACGCCCTGCACCATCCGCGAATTGAGCAAGAGGCCCTCGATCGATCGGCCCTTCCACGAACGGCCCTCATAGGTGGGTCGGCCGTTGATCCAGAAGGAGTCGCCCCGGATCGCGACCTCGGTCCGGCGCGCGCTGGGTGCATCGTGGCGGATTTCGGGGTTTTCCGCCTCGTCGCGCGCGACCGGTCGGTAGATCACGACCGCACCACCGTCCTGAAGCGATTCGGGGCGGATCGACGCTTCTTGAACGACCTGCTTGGTCGCAATGTCGGCGTCGGGCGCGCCGACGTTCTGATGGAGGATCGCGACGACCCGGCCCCCCTCGCGGACCTCGAAAACAATGGCTGTGTGGTGCGGATACTCGTGATGCCACGAAACCCAACGCCGTTTCGAGATCCAGCGTTTGCCCTGGAACACGGCGTTGCGGAACTGGAGGATGTCGCCGGGCAGCGCCTCCTTGAACGACGCCACCGGCCGCCCCCAGACGAAATCTCCGCTCGGGTCGAACGGGTAACGCTTCGCGCCGGCGTATCGCAGGGCCTCGACCGCCAGGCTCATGCACTGGCCGTCAGCGACCTTCTTGCCGATTCGCTCGCGGGCAAACTCCAGCACTTTTTGATTCAACGGTGGAAGCGGCGCCGCAGGCGGCGTCGCCGCGAGGTCAAGCGTGACGACCGCTGTGGCCCAAGCCAGTACAACGAGCCGCCGCGACCGCGATCGACGATCCATGAGCACCCGGTCCGTCGAACGGAGAATGCTGCCGATGACCCACCACACCTGGAGATTATCGCCGCCGATTCATGGTGTCCAGGCCGAAGGGGGGAAGGACACACATCGCGCAACACTAGTATCTATTTACCTGAATCCGATCACGGTCGACGTCATCACGCACGATGTGCTGGCGGCCGTTGCCGCGGGCCATGAGGTGGTAGATAGCGCCCGGGTACTGGAGGCGTAAGCGTCGGGGGATTGAGACACCCATGAACTCGTCGGTCGGACCAACCGGCCAGCGCACCCGCTCTCGGAGCCCCGAGGCGGTCTGAGACCGAGCCTTTCAAGATGACCATCGTATGGGCGTGGTCACTTGACGTGAGACGTAGAACGGTTCGTCCTGTCCTGTCGGCACGGCGCCGGGCAACGAGGTGAGCGCGCAAGCCAGCCGCGCTCTTCGAGTGAAAGCGTCATGGAGATGTCTGTTTAGGGCTCGGTG
>JBIOJM010000354.1:0-10482 GCA_044450785.1 Isosphaerales bacterium | reverse complement strand
GTGACTTTCAAGCCGCCATCCAAGAGGTTCTGGACGGTCTGACGACCAAGTATGCCGAGCCACTGGCCTCGTTGATGACGCTCAATTTCCAGCAATTCGATGATGTCGCACTTATGGCCGCGTAAGGTATACATCTGAAAGGGCGTAACAAGGACGGGCTCCCTGCCTCAATGGAAAATGAAGAGCGGTACCGCCGCGGTTGAACACCATGTTCGGCCCTTTCAGGGCACGGGTCATCACGTTTTCCCGTTCCCAGGGCGTTGCCCTAGGCTGGCATGTTGCCGCCCCGTCGGGGCGAAATCCAAAAAGCGCAACTTCAAAACCTGTGAGCGTGGGGGACCGGGTCCGCTCAGCGCCCGGTCGTGCGGTAGAGAGAGTCGCGGAGGGAGACGACACGCCCGGTATCGGCAGCCTCCTGTGCTTTGAGGGCGATCTCCGTGATGCGGCATGCCTCGTGCAGCGTGAGCGGGGGCGGCGCTTCTCCGCGCAGCGACCGGACGAACTGCGTGAAGAAGTCAGTCTGCGGGGTCAGAGGCAACGTGCGGGGCGGGTTGCCGGCGGTGGTCAGCGTCACCTTCTTCTCGACCAAAGCGGTCTCGATGACGCCATGAGAACCGGCGATGCGCAGGCGTTCGTCTCCGTGCGTCGGGGCGGTTTCGGGACGCAGATAGTCGAGCGTGACCGATGCCACACCGCCGTTCCCCATCGTAAGCACGAAGGCCGCCTGACTGCCGCAGGCCGGGAAGTCTGGGTGCGCCGTCGTTCCCTCTCGCCCTTGCACGGCCGTGAACACGTCGCCCAGGATCCAGTACAACCAGTCGAAGGCGTGGATGCCGACCCACGGCGCGAGGCCGGGAAACGTCTTGCGGCTGCGGAAGGAGTCCGGGCGCGTCTTGCCCCACTTGTAGGTCTTCTGGCTAAAGCACATCATGGGGGCGCCGATGTCGCCGGCGCGGACCGAATGCCGCACCGCCGCGAGCGCCGGCACGCCACGCATCGTGTGCATCGGAACGAGCGCGGCTTTCGCCTTCTGCGCGGCACGAAAGAGCCCTTCCAGCGTGGGCAAGTCCATCGCCATCGGCTTCTCCGTCATGACCGGTAGTCCGCGCTCCAGGCAGATGCGCGCCCAGACCGGGATCCGGTCGTTGCGGCAGCAGACCTGCACAGCGTCCAATCGCTCGGTGTCCAGCATCTTCTGGGCGTCGTCATGCCGGTGTGTGTCCACCGTCAGGCCGGGGGCATGGTCGAACGCGCCGGTCGTCTCATCCGGTCCGGCGGCGGCGACTGCGACAAGCGTCAGGCCCCGAACGCGCTCCAGAGCGGGCGCGTAAGTCTGCCAGTGTCCCGTGGAGCCGATCAGTCCGAGGCGCATTGCGACTCCTTGCGCGTCCATCCGCCGGCGGGCGACCTCACCCAGAGATCGCCGTGCATGTCGAGCCATTCCCCGAACCGTCGATCGTCCTTCGGCTCCGAGCCGAGCCGGAGCACGTTTCCATCCGGGTCCTCGATCTGCATCTCGTACGCCCATGGATAGTTGCTTGGCGGATGCCGGATCCTCGCGCCCTTGGCGCTGTATTCTTCGAAGAGGCGCTCGCTGTCCTCAACCCCGATCCACACCCAGGCCCCGGGATTTCCCTGGTCACCCTCGCACAAGAAAATGAAGCACCGGCCACGCGAGACCGACGCAATCGTTCCGGGATCCTCCCAATCAACCTTGAACCCGAGCACGCTCACGTAATAGTCGATGCTGGCCCGAAGGCTTTGCACGGAAAGGATCGGCGCCACGCCCTCGAATGCGATTGCAGCGACCTTCGGCAACTCTGGTTCCGACATTGAGAGCTCTCCACCGGAAACAGGGGTGACGACGGGTGACCGGCAGGAATGGACGGCCCGCGCGCGTCTGCGATAATACTACCGATGCAACGTTGCCCCCCGCCAGGGCTCGGGTGCCTGGGCTGGCCGTGCCGTCGGCGACGACGTGGCCCGGAGCCTCGTTCATGACCGCCGACGCCGACCGCCATCTCCTCTTCGGACTGCTCGCGCTGCAAAACGGGATCATCAATCAGGGCCAGCTCGTGGCCGCCGTCCAGGCCTGGACCCTAGACAAGATGCGCAGACTCGCCGACCACCTCGAAACCCGCAGCGACCTGACCGGGGCGAAGCGGGCGCTCCTGGAGGGTTTGGCGGGAAACCAGGACGCGGCTAGTTCACCAACAGCGGACTGGAAACGTGGCGGGAAACCGGGGCGCGGCTTGTTTACCAACAGCGGACCGGAAACGCGGACACGACTAGTTTACCAACGGCGCGCTTGACAGACTTTCTCAGGCTCTTGAATCGCTCCGCGGCCACTGTGCATAGTGATTTCCTCGACGGCGCGACCACGTCTGGCAGAGCGTTCAGTCTCCGCAACCGTGTAACGCAATCACGGCGGCCAGCGTCGCGTTTTTCTGATCCTTGCCCCAGGGCGCGCCGACGGTTTTCTTGAGCGTTTCGACCCGCTTCGTCAAGGCCCCGATTGGAGTCGCGAGCGCCCTTTCCGCGCGCTCCTCCAGTTGCTTCTCCGGGATGGTGACAACATTCAATCCGCACGCCAGCGCGGCTCGGACCAGCGCGTCCGGAAAGAGCGCACCTTCGGCTTTGTGCATGCGGAAGTGCACGGCGAGGATCTCGTCGACGCTCCATGCGGGCATCGGCTCGGGCACGAGCACCGCAGACGTCGCCACCAAATGCCGTGACAGACGTGATCGCTCGATGGCCGCTCGCATCTCTTTGACCGCGGCCCGGCGCGCTGCCGCGACGCCACGGCTTACCAGGTCGCGCGCGGCCTCGGCGTCCAGGCCCTCTGCCGCGTGATAAGGCTGTTTTGCGGACGCGGCGTCGGCTGCGTCGACGAGCTCGATCCGGCGCCTGTCGATGACCTGAATCTCGCCATCGCGGATGCCGGCGACAACGAGGGCCGACCAGCCGGAGTGTGCCTTGAGTCCGAAGGCGACTCTCACTCGACCATCCTCCGTTATCACGTGAGACGACCAAGGGTCCCGCGCCCGCATTGAATCTGCGCGGCCAGCCTCGCAAACTCGCAGCGCCTTGGCCCGTCCCATCTCATTCTCGTTCGACGGCGCAGCGACGAGTGGCTCGCACAGTTGCCGCCCCGTAAGGACGGCGTCGGGGCAAAGCGGCTGTGACTTGCGGATGTGTCCCACGATCGTTTAGCTTAGCCGTTTGTTCTCGCTCTGATAAGCCAACAGGGAGTCGTCCGTCGCAACGTGTCGCTGGAAGCCCGGCTGATCGATGATCTCCTGGACGGGACTCGAATCCGCAGCGGCAAGCTCCACCTGGAGCGCGAGGTCGTCGACGCCCACGAACTGGTCCAGCACGTCGTCGAGATCTGCCGGGACGATCTCCATTCCGCGCGCCTTCAGCTCGCGCTGGACCTCGCGGCCCGGCGGCACAACGTGGATGCCGACCCGGCCCGGCTGCAGCAGGTCCTCTGGAACCTGATCAAGAACGCGATCAAGTTCACGCCAGCCGGCGGGATCCTGACGGTTCCGTCTCGCGATTTGGATGGGAGCGCCCTGGGCACGCCGGACACCGGCCTGATCCTCGAGGTCAGCGATACGGGAATCGGCATCGAGACCGACATGCTGCCCCGGATTTTCGACGTGCTCATCAGCGACATCGAGCTGCCGGACGGGAGCGGACTGGAACTGATGTGGATGCTTCGCGCCAGCCGTGCGGTGTCCGGGATCGCGCTCTCCGGGTTCGGATCGTCCCAGGACATCGAGCTGAGCCGCTCCACCGGGTTCGCCGAGCACCTGACCAAGCCGGTCGACTTTCGCAGACTGGAGAAAGCGATCCAGCAACTGGCAGCCCGCAGCCGAGTCGAGGGTCAGGTCAAGATTTGATGATCCGGGAGAATCGCGATTTGCCAAAACTGAGGTACTTCTCGACCTGGGGCGGCGTGCAGCTACAGGCGCGCCTGGGGTCGGAGCGGTAGCCGCAGGGGCAGGGATTCATGGCGGCGACCAGGATGAACTCGGCCGGGAAGGTCGTGCTCCGCAGCGCCCTGCTGATCGTCACCTCGCCGTCTTCGAGCGGCTGGCGCAGGACTTCGAGCGTCTTGCGGTTGAACTCGGGCATCTCGTCCAGGAACAAGACGCCCTTGTGGGCCAGGCTGATCTCGCCGGGTTGTGGTGTGGTCCCGCCGCCGACCAGGCCGGCGTCACTGACCGAGTGGTGGGGCGGGCGGAACGGGCGGACGGACACGAGCGGGCGGCCGGGCTTCAAGAGTGCCATCGCGCTGTAGATTCGCGTCGTCTCCAGGCTCTCGGCTGCGGTCAACGGTGTCAGGATCGTGGGAAGGCGCTCGGCCAGCAAGGCCTAGCCCGTTCCCGGAAGTGCAATCTCGACGACCGTTCCCGGACGGTCAAAACCGGGATATCCCCATGAACTTACTCCAAGATCGCGTCAACTAATCTAAGGTGAGATCAATTTCGTTATGCCGGACTTTGGGTCACCAACGGTCACCATGCACCGGCCAGTCCAAATACAACCCCCAGTCAAACCAGGCGTGACCCAATCTGAGTGGATTATCCAGCTCCTAGTCGTGCGCGGTCGTCGCGTGCCTGTTGTCGAAATTGCCGCCTTGCGGCAATCGCTCCTGGAAGCGTTTTGCCGCACCGACGATTCCTGGCAGTGCTGGGTACGTCTCTTGCGATTTCTGTCGCCGCTTACGATCCCGGATGGCCCAATAATCGAGATCTTGCGATGAACGACGATTACCCGCAGAAGATGCATCGACGAGGCGCTTGACCGTCGGGTGCATTGGCTCAGCAGGAGATTTCACACCGTCCAAGGCTGAAAGATCTTGGAAACGCCTCGATTGGGCCCAGACTGGCACCCGCGCGAAGGACTCTGCTTGATCGGCTCGGACCGACGTATTCGACGGTGCGCAGTCGTTGCAGCCTGAAAACTCGAGCGATCGGGGAGGGCTGTTCCCCATGGAGAGCGTGTTGGAACGGAACGCCTATTCCACCGGCCGAGCCTTAATACCCCGCGACGAAGGAGGGTGCGAGGCGTCAACTTCGGTGTTGAGTCGAGTGATGCACGTCAAATGTCGTCACAGCGGCGGCGGAGAGCCAGATCAGGGTACCGCCCAGATTGCTGTTGGAATATCCTTTACAGACGGCGCGTCCGTTGTCGGCCTCTTGATACCTCGGGAGCGAGTTTTCGAGTCCGGCTGGAGTGCCGGGCGTTTGTAATTGAGGGGAGGGTTACCAGGTCATTGTCGGCGAGCGCGTCCCGACGCAGCGAGGATCGCTCCGATGAACGCTCCGGCAACGAAACCCAGGAGCGCCGCGGGCGGCAACGCGATGATCACCATGCCTCTTCCGCTCATGCCCCGGCGTCTGGCACGGGGTAGTAATTCGGAGATAATGATCGGCGGAAGCGCGGAACGAAAGTAGCAGGATTGTGTGTTCCAGAGGCCCCAAATGGCCGACATTCACCGCTGCAACCGGTGTGGCAACTTGCTTCCCTCCGATGCCCCTGAAGGCACCTGCCCGGCCTGCATGCTCCGCGCCGGGCTCGAGCCGGATACCACGCCGCCGCCGGACGGCTCGGCGGGCGGGGATGCGACCTTCAGCTTCGAGCCAGTTCAGCCCGGCCACGTCCTGGAGAGCCTGGCGCGGTCGATCGGGTCGATTCCCCGACTGCTCCTTCCCGATACGGCGCCCGACGACGCCGGTGTGGCAATCACCAAGCCGTCCTCCAATGAGGCGCCCGCGCCCGCGGAGCGTGGCGGCCGCTACCAGCTTTTCGGTGAGATCGCCCGGGGCGGGATGGGGGCGGTGATCAAGGGCCGCGACCCCGACCTGGGACGCGACCTGGCCGTCAAGGTCCTGCTCGAGAGCCACGACGATAATCCCGACATGCTGCGCCGCTTCGTGGAGGAAGCGCAGATTGGCGGCCAGCTCCAGCATCCCGGCATCGTGCCGGTGTACGAGCTGGGGACGTTCGCCGACCGTCGGCTTTATTTCACGATGAAGCTGGTGAAAGGGCGGACGCTGTCGGCGTTGCCGGGGGAACGTGGTGTCGCTCGCGATCAGCCCACCGACACCGACCTTCCCACACTGCGGGTCGAGGGCGAATCTGCTCGGCGCGGGCCGGGTCCGAATTTCGCCTCCTTCGCCTCACCGCCTGTGGGGGAGGATCAAGGTGGGGGCGCGGGCCTGCGCAACCTGCCCCGCTTCCTGTCCATCTTCGAGGCGATCTGCCAGACAATGGCCTACGCCCACGCTCGCGGGGTGATCCACCGCGACCTGAAGCCCTCGAACGTCATGGTGGGAAGATTCGGCGAGGTCCAGGTGATGGACTGGGGCCTGGCCAAGGTGCTGAAGGAAGGGCGCGTCGCCGACGAGGCTACTGTCCAGCCCGCGCCCGAGGAAAGCCTGGTCGCGACGGTGCGGAGCGGTTCGAACCTGGACGAGTCGCAAGCCGGCAGCGTAATGGGCACGCCCGCGTACATGGCCCCCGAGCAGGCCGCCGGCGAGGGCGAGCGAGTCGACCGGCGGGCCGACGTGTTTGGCCTGGGGTCGATCCTCTGCGAGATCCTGACAGGCCAGCCAGCCTTTACCGGGCGAGGCGCCATGGAGGTCCTCCGCACGGCGATGCGATGCGAGACCGCCGACGCGCTGGCGCGGCTGGACGGCTGCGGCGCCGAGGCCGAGCTGATCGCCCTGGCGAAGGACTGCCTGGCGGTCGAGCCCGAGGACCGGCCGCGTGATGCGGGCCTGGTCGCCGAGCGGATCACGGCCTACCTGGCGGGCGTGCAGGATCGGGTCCAAGCGGCCGAGCGGGAGCGCGCGGTGGCCGTGGCGCGGGCGATCGAGGAGCGGCGGCGGCGCAAGGTCCAGCTCGCACTGGCGGCCTCGGTCCTGGCGCTCACAACTCTGGGCGGGCTGAGCACGATGTCCTACCTCCAGCAGCGGCAGGCCCGCGCCGCCGCCGGTCAGCGCGTCGTCGATCAAGTGACGACGCTCCGCGCTCAGGCCCTCGCGCAGCCCGAGGAGATCCAGCGGTGGGAACTCGCGCTGGCCGCCGTCGAGCAAGCCGACCCCGCCGGTGATCCCAAGACCAAGACCCGACTCGTGGCCCTGCAAAAGGAGATCCAGGCCGGGCTGCACGCGGCCAAGCACGACAAAGCACTCCTCGATCGCCTGGTCGATATTCGCTCCGCCAAGGCCGACGACCCGGACGGCTCGATCACCCACCACGACTATGCCGAGGCCTTCCGCGAGGTCGGGCTCGACCTCTCGGCACTTCCTCCGGCCGAGGCGGGCGCAAGGATCAAGTCCCGCCCACCAGGAGTCGCGCAATTGATGGCGGCGGCGCTCGACGACTGGTCGGACTTGCTTCGGTCCGTTCGTAGAGACCCGTCCGGAGCGGCCCGCCTGGACGAGATCGCTCAAGTGGCTGACCCCGACCGCTGGCGGAACAACCTCCGCGACGCTCTCACCGTGGCTGACAAAGACCGCCGCGTGGAGACGTTGAAGTCCCTGGCCGGCACCGCGCAGCCCGATAAGCTCGGGGCCGTGAGCTTCGACTTGCTGGGCAAGGCGCTGTTCATGGAGGGAGACTTGGCGACGGCCGAGGCCGTCTTGCGCCGGGCTCAGCTTCGCTATTCGGGCGACGTCTGGATCAACTATGACCTCGCCCGGGTGCTCGAGCGGCGCGAACATCGCGACGACGCGATTCGCTTCTACACCGCCGCGCGAGCGATCCGCCCCGAGACGGCCCATGAGCTGGCTCACGCGCTGTCTGCCAAAGGCGAAACCAAGGACGCGATCGACGTCTTCCGCGAGCTCACCCGACTACGGCCGAGAGACGGCCATCTGATATGTCTGGGCATGGAGCTGAACAACCAGGGCCGGTTGCAGGAGGCCGTCGCAGTGTTTGAGCAGATCGCCGAATCGTCGCGAGCGGCGATCCGGATCCGGCCCGACGATGCCAACGCCCACAAATCCCTCGGCGTCGCCCTGGGGCGCCAGGGTAAGCTTGACGATGCCAACGCCGAACTCCGAACGGCGATCCGGCTCCTGCCCGACCAGCCAGATTCTCATTTCAACCTCGGTGACTTCCTTGCAAACCAGGGCAAGCTCGACGACGCAATCGGCGAATACCGTGAGGCGATCCGGCTCTCTCCCAACTACGCCAGGGCCCACGCCAACCTCGCCATCGCCTTGGCAGGACAAGGAAAACTCGACGAGTCCATCGCCTCAAGCCGAGCCGCAATCCAGCTCGAGCGCCCCAACGCCGGAGTCCACACAAACCTCGGCATTGCCCTGATGGAACAAGGCAAGCTCGAGGAGGCCATCGCGGAATTCCGCGAGGCGATCCGGATCGATCCCAGCTACCCCGGCGCCTACACGAGCCTCGGGACCGCCCTGGCAAATCAGGGTAAGCTCGACGAGGCCATCACCGCCTGCCGGAAGGCGATCCGGATCAACCCCGACTTCGCTAATGCGCACATCGAACTCGGCGTCATCTTTTGCGATCGCTTGCGGGACTTTCCGGCGGCGGAGCGCGAATTTCGGTTGGCGGTCCGCCTCAAGCCCAAGGATGAGAAAGCCCACATTAACCTTGGCATCGCCCTGGAACACCAACGCAATCTGAATGAGGCACTGGCCGAGTTCCGAATGGCCCAGAGGTTGGCTTCCCCCAACTCCCCGGTCGCACAGGGGGCGTCCCGCATGATCCACCGGCTCGAGCCGCTGGTCGCCCAGGCCGGGCGGCTTCCGGCCGTTCTGGGAGGAAATGACAAGCCGAAGGACAACGCCGAGCGACTGATCTTCACCCAGTTGGCCCACGCCAGTAAGCACTTCGCCGCCGCCGCTCGTTTGTGGGCCGAGGCATTCGAGGTCGATCCGGCGAGTGCCAGCGACCTCGAGGCGGCCAACCGCTACAGCGCCGCCTGCGCCGCGGCCCTGGCCGGCGCCGCGCAGGGTAAAGACGACCCGCCGTGCGACGAAGCCGCCCGGAGCCGTTCCCGCACCCAGGCCCGCAACTGGCTCCGCGCCGACCTCGGGCTCCGCACCCAGCAGCTCGATACCGGCAACCCCCAGGACCGCGCCGCCGTCGCCCAGGCCCTCCAGTACTGGAAGCAGGACACCGATCTCGCTGGCATCCGCGACGCCCTGGCCCTGGCCAAGCTCCTCGAGGCCGAGCAGAAGGAATGGCGAACCTTCTGGTCGGAAGTCGATTCGCTCCTGAAGCGCGTGGCGACGTCCAAGGCGCAGGAGACGAAGCCCGACGGCTCCGGAAAAGTCCAAGACCCTGCGGTTCCTTCCCAGCCAAAACCCTCCGTGGCTGGGCAGGAGCCTCGCCCGCCCGCGAATCCCAAACCCAAAGTCGAGCCTGATAACCCCGAGGCGCTCGCCAGCATCCACAAGCTGGCCCACGAGCTGGCACCGTCGAAGCCGGACGAGGCCGAGCCGCTGTTCCGCCGGGCGCTCGAGGGCTACCGCAAGACGCAAGCGGACGGAATGCTGACCCTCGACTTGACACTCGACCTGGCCGGCCTCCTGGACCGAACCGGCCGCGGCGCAGAGGCCGAGCCGCTCTTTCGCGAAGGGTTGGACGCGGCCCGCAAGCGATTCGGGCCCAACGACCTTCGCACTGCCGGTATCATGGCCGTCTTTGGCAATAGCCTCGTCCAGCAAGGCAAATGGACTGCGGCCGAGCCCGTCCTGCGCGACTGCCTGGCCATTCGCGAGAAGACCCAGACCGACGACTGGACCACCTTCAACACGCGGAGCACGCTCGGCGGTAGCCTCCTTGGCCAGAAGAAGTACGCCGAGGCCGAGCCGCTGATCGTGTCGGGCTACGAGGGGATGAAGGCTCGCGAGGCCAAGATCCCACCGCCCGGCAAGCCGCGTTTCACCGAGGCCGCCGAACGGGTGGTCAAGCTCTACGAAGCCTGGGGCAAGAATGGCAAGGCCGCGGAGTGGCGGGCCAAGCTGGCGAAGCCCTCCGGCGAGCGCGAGCACTAAGGACGCGCGCATAAATAACTTTTACAATTTGTTAGATCGAGGTGAGACCGTGTAGTTCCAGTCGCCGTGGAACTTGTGCCGTCGTAGTCGCAATTGCTCCACTTCCTCGTCACTGACTGTGATACCAGTTTTGTACTCGTTTGTATCCAAGGCTGCCTTCACGATCAGTCCCGTGCGAGTTGTGGTGTTGGCGATGAGATTGACAATGACCTGATGGCTTAGTAGAGGCCGGCCACGCCAGTTCTGAGTGATGAAACTGAACAGCCGATGCTCGATCTTATTCCACTTGCTGGTGCCAGGCGGGAAGTGGCAAACGACGAGCGGCAAACCAAGGGCGTCGGCCAGCGACTGCAGTGATACCTTCCACAGTCGGCACCGGTGCCCATTGCTGCCGCCGCCGTCGGCAGTGATCAACAATTGGTTGGCCCTCGGG
>JBIOJM010000353.1:0-10499 GCA_044450785.1 Isosphaerales bacterium | reverse complement strand
TAACATATCAGCCCAGGGCAACGCCCTGGGAACAGGCAAACGACACGAAGCAGCAGAGCCCTGAAAGGGCGTAACAAGGACATGCTCTCTGCCTCAATGGAAAATGAAGAGCGGTACCGCTGGGATTGAACTCCATGTTCGGACCTGTCAGGGCACGGGTGATCACGCTATCCGAATCCCAGGGCGTTGCCCTGGGCTGGCATGTTGCTGCCCCTTCGGGGCGAGACTAAGAAAAGCGCAACTTCAAAACGCGCCAGCGAGGGTCGCTCTCCGGACCTGACCGGAGAGCGTTTCGTCTTGCGAGAGCCGCCCCTCGCTGGCACGTCGGGTTAGTGTGAGGCGCGCGAGCGAGACATTCAGCGTCAATTCGTGTCTCAATCGCTGGTTTCTAGCTCGTTGTCGGTTGATTGATCAAAAAACCGGGCTCGAAAGCAACTGGCGGTGGAACGGACCCGTGACAGCGTCCACAGCGTGATTCAATCGCGCAGCTCGAGCGTCGACCAGAGGCTGGGGTTTTCCCCCACGGGGAATTCACGGCCCACGGTGAAGAACTGATCGTCGCGGACGTAGTCGGCGATGTGATAGGCAAAGCCGAGCCGGCGATTCAACTCGTGGTCAAATCCATTCAAGGCGTCAGCCGGCAAGAACAACTCCAGCATCCAGCCGGACCGACTCAGCTCGGCGCGGACGGCGAAGTGTTCGGGGGAGCAGAGCGGCGGCGCGGTGGTCGCCTGCGCGATCGGCAGGTGGGCAACCTTCACGTCCAACTGCCCGCGCGCATTGCCCGGCCGCAGCTCGGCCATGAAACGATGACAGAATCGCGTCGCCCGGCTCACGTTCCGCGTGTCACGCGTGTCCACCCAGAACTGGGCGGCCGCGAAACCCTCCGGCCGATCCTTGTCGAGCTGCTCGCTGGAAACCCCCTCACCCAGAACCGCGATCCCCAGGCCGCCAGGGTTCCAGCCCACGCGAACTCGAGCCCAGGACGAGCCCCCATCGAGCTGTCTCAAATCGGGTAGGGCGCTCGACTCAGGCAGGTCGAGCAGCCGCCCCGCACCCTCCGCCCGAGGCATGCCTTCGATCCGAGGACAGGGAACCGCGATCCGAAACCAGAATGCCTGCGGCAGTAACGGCTTGGCAGACATGGTCCTTGGTCCTTCGTCCTTGGTCCTTCGCCCTTCGTCGCGCAGTAACGGCCTGTGGGCAATGGGTCC
The DNA here is from genome assembly GCA_044450785.1 of Isosphaerales bacterium. Taxonomy (GTDB): domain Bacteria; phylum Planctomycetota; class Planctomycetia; order Isosphaerales; family Isosphaeraceae; genus JBIOJM01. The sequence goes on along the minus strand of JBIOJM010000353.1, from coordinate 9,285 downwards.
TGTCCCGCGGCCAGACGAAGGTTCTCTCACTCTAACGTATTATCCACATAGGGTTTGCGCATGATATCGGGTTTGTACAACGCGGAAAAGATCACGTAAAGCCCGAGGGCGACGAAGAAGAACGGGATGCTGAACCGGACCATTGCCCAGACGGCGATCAGGATCATCCAGAACGCGACGTGCAGGCCATCCCATCGGCGGCCCAGGGACCATCCCTGAACGAGCGACGTGATGGCGACCAGGATGAGGATCCCGGGCCACCAGAAACGGGTCGCGAACAATACTCCCAGGCCGATCAACCAGATCCCACCAGTAATTGCGTTGGCTTGCTGCGAATGAGACTGCATCGACCTTCCTCACCTTTCTGCGCTGAAAGCCCTTTTCGACATCCCCGACCGTTCGAACTCCTACCTGGAGAACATTTCACCAAGGACCAGGGACAAAGGACCAAGGACCAAGGTCAGGGATTCAAGCGAGTGAAGAGGTTGACCATTTCGATGGCGGCCATGGCGGCGTCGGCCCCCTTGTTTCCGCCCTTGAGCCCGGCGCGATTGAGGGCTTGCTCGACCGTATCGGTCGTGAGGACGCCGAAGATCACGGGGACTCCGGTCGCCAGGGCCGCCTGCATGACGCCGGCCGCGGCCTGGCCGGCGACATGATCGAAGTGGGCGGTCTCACCGCGGATCACGCAACCCAGGCAGATGACGGCCGCATACCGGCCACTCGCCGCCAATCGGCGGGCCGTCAGTGGGATTTCGAAGGATCCGGGCACCCACGCCACGTCGACGCGGTCTTCCGGGACGCCATGGCGAGCCAGGGCGTCGCGGCAGCCGGCCAAGAGCGACTCGGTCACGAGCGCGTTGAACCGCGCCACGACGACTGCGAACCGTCCTGTCGGCGGCGAGTAATCACCGATGTACTCGGGCATGCCTGTCCATCACGATTTCTTATGTCCGCGCGGCGTCCGACCAACGGGTGGGAACTCAAGGTGTGAGACCAAGAGCAGATCGACGATGTTCGTGTCCTCACGACAGGTTCATACTCATGAGGAACTCGGCGTTGAGCTTGGTCTTGCGCATTCGGCCGGTCAGGAGCTCCATGGCCTCGACGGGGTTCATGTCGTTCAAGACGCGGCGGAGGATCCAGACGCGGCGGAGCTCCTCGGCGTCCATGAGCAGCTCCTCACGGCGGGTGCCGGAGCGGTTGACGTCGATGGCCGGCCAGATCCGCTTGTCGACGAGCTTTCGGTCGAGGTGGAGCTCCATGTTGCCGGTGCCCTTGAACTCCTCGAAGATCACGTCGTCCATCCGGCTGCCGGTGTCGACCAAGGCCGTGGCCAGGATCGTCAGGCTGCCGGCTTCCTCGATCTTGCGGGCCGCGCCGAAGAACCGCTTCGGTTTCTGGAGGGCCGACGCGTCGATGCCGCCGGTCAAGATCTTGCCGGAATGGGGCGCTTCGGAGTTATACGCCCGGGCCAGCCGGGTGATCGAGTCGAGCAGGATCACGACGTCCTTACCGAACTCGACCATGCGCTTGGCCTTCTCGATTACCATTTCGGCCACCTGGATGTGGCGGGAGGCCGGCTCGTCGAAGGTCGAGCTGATCACCTCGGCGGTGGGGCCCTTGACCGAGCGCTCCATATCGGTGACCTCCTCCGGGCGCTCGTCGATCAAGAGGACCATGACGTAAGCGTCGGGATGGTTGGTCAGGATGCTGTTGGCGATCTTCTGGAGCAGGATCGTCTTGCCGGTCCGAGGCGGTGCCACGATCACGCCGCGCTGGCCGAAGCCGAGGGGGGTAACCAGGTCGACGACCCGCATATTGATCTCGTCGCTGGTCGTTTCCAGCCGGATCCGGCCTTGCGGATGGAGCGGCGTGAGGTCATCGAAGCCGACCTTCTCGCTCAGCTTGTCCGGATCCTCGAAGTTGATCGCCTCCACCCGCAAGAGCGCGAAGTAGCGTTCGTTCTCCTTGGGGGGCCTGATCTGGCCCGAGACGATCGCGCCGGTCTTGAGGCCGAACCGGCGAATCTGGCTGGGGGAGACATAGATATCGTCAGGACAAGGGAGGTAATTGTAATCGGGGCTCCGCAGGAACCCGAAACCGTCGGGCAGGACCTCGAGCGTTCCCTCGCCGTACATCAAGCCGTTCTGCTTGACCCGCTCCTTGAGGATCTTGAAGATCAGGTCCTGCTTCTTCAGCCCCGTGCAATCGGCGATGTTTTCGGTCTTCGCCGTGCGGATGAGCTGGGGCATCGTCATCTTCTGCAGCTCGGTGAGATGGATCTCGCCGCGCTTGATGTCCTCGTAGCGGTCGTGGAGCGCGGCGTCCCCGAAGATGTCTTCCTCTCCATCGGGATAGTCGGGGGGCAGATCGACATACGTCGAGGGCGCGGGGCGCTCGCCTCGAACGGGTGGGGAATAATCACGGTCGCGGTCGCGGTCGCGCTCTCGCGCGGGAAAAAGCGGTTCGCGGTCGGTGCGATCGCGGTAGCCGGCGGCGGGATCGACGTCGCGAGTGCGGTCGCGGACCAGCGGCGTGGGGTCGCGGTCGCGGTCGCGGTCCCGAGCGATGGGGATTCCCTCGTGGTGGATCGGGCCGCCGTCGCGCTCGGCGCGGTCACGTGCCAACCGTTCCCGGACCGAGAGCCCCGGCTCGCGCTCCGGCCGTTCCCGCATCGAGAGCCCCCCCGGCTCGCGATCCGGCCGATCGCGGACCGGCTCGCGGTCGCGGTCGCGGATGAACCGGATCGGCTCCCGATCCGCCGGGCCCTCTTCCCGGAAATGCTCGCGGTCCGAGCGGTCGCGCTGGCCTTCGGCCGGGGCGGGTGACGACTCTGCCGCGCCCGGATAGGCCGGGGCCGCACCCACGGCCTCACCGCCGGTTTCGTCCGGCGTGGGCGCAGTGGAGGGTGGGATGGTTTTCCGGATGCGGGAAGTGCTCGATCCTTCCCGGCGGGGACGAGTCTCGTTGGCCATGGGGGTGAATTCTCCTGTTCAACGTGTGGATAACGGAGTGGGTCTGGCTCGGTCACGACGTGGCGGCCAGGTCACCCTCCGGACGGAGAGGGGGAATCGAAGACCATCCTCTGGGGAATCGGTAGGTCCGGCTCGGCCGCACCGGAACCCGCCCGCTCACGGCAGGCCTCGTCCGGCGGGTGAGGAAGGAGCGCCAGCAGGATGTCCAGCCGCGCGAGCTCCCGCCGCAACGAATCGACACCGGCGTCGTTGACGATCACCAGGGCAGCACGGCGCCGCTTTTCGTCGCACGGCCATTGGGCTCGTTCCCGGGCAAGGAAGGTCTCGGCAGACCAGCCTCGCTGCCGGGCCGCGCGCCGCATCCGCTCCGGACGGGGCGCGTCAACGAAAACGACCAGATCGCACAGATCGTCCCAGCCGGCTTCCTGCAGAATCGCCGCATCGAGCACGACGGACCGGGCCAGGCTACGCCCGGCTTGCATTTCCCGCTGGATCGCCGCCAGGAACCGGGCCCGCATCAGGGGATGAAGGATCGCTTCCAGTGCGCGCCGTCCCTCCGGGTCGGCGAACACGATCGCGCCCAGCGCCCGCCGATCAATCCGTGGCGCCGCACCGGGCTCGAGACCCGCTCGAGCCAGGACGCCATCGCCGAACCGGGCGGCGATCCGGGCGCGCACCGGAGGATCGTCCAGCAGATCATGCCCGATCGAATCGGCGTCAATCACGGCCGAGCCGCGCTCGGCGAGAATGGTGGCGACCTCGCTCTTGCCGCCACCGACCCCACCCGTCAAGCCGACCACCGGGATCGCGCCATGCTTCCAGCGCACGGTCGTGCGTGGCTCGTGAGATCGTTCGGATGGAGTCATCGGCAGGGTGCTCCCCGGCACCAAAAGCAGGCTGTTGAATCGGATGGGCCGCGGGGTCGAGATCGAGTGTCTCGGCCCGCGCTTCTCTCGCCCCGGATCCGCTGGGACGGAGCCACAGTTGACTACGAAGACATGATCACACGATATGCCGCCGAGTCAACCACCGAAGGAGGAAAGAGGAGGAGTCTCGGGCTGGAAAATGGTGCCGGTGGCAAGAAAGGTGATTCACGCAACGTGACAAAATTGGTTTAACCCGGTGGGTTTCCTGAGGGTGTTTGCGCCGTTGTCACTCACCCAAGGCTTCACAATGCATCAAAGAGGCCGCGGGAGGGGAGTACCGGCGTGATGACAGGTAATCTCAGCTTGGGAGCGGATCGATCTCGGTCCTTAGCGAATTTATACGACATCGCGCGGGTTGCTGCAATGGCTCTTCAAAAAGAAAGGATGAAGGATGAAGGATGAAGGATGAGTCAAACCACTGCGGATTCAGCCTTTTTCCGACTCATCCTTCAGCCTTCAGCCTTTTTCGTCGAGGGACTCGACGTCGAGCCAGTTGGGGCCGACGGCGACGTCCACTTTGAGGGGGACCTTCAAGTCGAGTGCCGACGTCATGGCACGGTTGACCAGCCCGGCCAGGTTCGGAATCTCGGCGGCCGGTGCTTCCAAGACCAGCTCGTCATGGATCTGAAGGAGCATGCGGGCCTCCAGTCTCTGATCGCGGAGACTTCGATCGAGCAGGATCATGGCCCGCTTGATCAGATCGGCGGCCGAACCCTGGATCACCGTATTGATGGCCGTGCGCTCCGCGAGGTTACGGACGCGGCCGGTCGTCGACTTGATCCCGTCGATCGGACGGCGCCGGCCGAGGATCGTTTCGACGCGGCCGGAGGCCTGCGCTTTTTCCAGGGTCGTGGTGATGAACCGATCGACGCCGGCGTATTCCTGGAAATAGGCCTCGATGAACGCCGCCGCCTCCGACTGGGAGATCCCCAGGCGGCTGGAGAGACCGTACGCCGAGAGCCCATAGATCACACCGAAGTTCACCGTCTTGGCGACCCGGCGCTGTGCTTCGTCCACCGCCGCCGGGGCGATGCCGAAGATTCGGGCGGCGACGGCGCGGTGGACGTCCTGATCCAGAGCGAAGGCCCGGCACAAGGCTGGATCGTCCGAAAAATGGGCCAGAATCCGCAGCTCGACCTGCGAGTAATCGGCCGTCATGAGCAGCCAGCCCGGCCGGTCCGCGATGAACGCCTGGCGGATCTGGCGCCCTTCCTCGGTCCGCACCGGGATGTTCTGCAGGTTGGGGTCGCTCGAGCTGAGCCGGCCGGTCGCCGCGACGCTCTGGTTGAACGAGGCGTGGATGCGGCCGTCCTCGGGATGCACCAGCCCGGGGAGGGCGTCGAGGTAAGTGCTCTTGAGCTTGGAGAGCTGACGATGTTGGAGGAGCAGGGCGGGGAAGGGGTGCTTCTGGGCCAGCTCCTCCAGCACATCCTGGGCAGTGCTCTGCTCACCGCCGGGAGTCTTCTGAAGTGACGGGAGCTTCAGGTCCTCGAAGAGCACCTGGCGGAGCTGCGGACCCGAGTTGATGTTGAAAGTTCTGCCGGCGACGGCGTACGCCTCCGTCTCGATCGCCGCCATGCGGTCCGCGAACTCGCTCGAGAGCTGCCGAAGCCGTGCGACGTCGACGGCGATCCCGGCCGCTTCCATCCGCGCCAGCACGGCGATCAAGGGGCGTTCCAGCTCGGCGTACAGGTTCCAGAGCCCAAGATCTCGCACCCTGGCCCCCAGGATCTCCTCGACCCGCCAGGTCGCGTCGGCATCCTCGGCGGCGTACACAGCGACCCGGCCCACCGGCACCTCGTCCATCCGCGCCTGGTTTTTCCCTTTGCCGATCAGGTCGGTGATCGGGATCATGGTGTGGTCGAGCAGCCGCTGGGCCAACTGGTCGAGGTTGTGGTTCCGCTCGCCGCTTTCGAGAAGGTATGAGAGAATCATGGTGTCGGTCACCGGTCCGGCCAGCTCGACCCCCGCGCGTGAGAGTGCCAGCATGTCGTATTTGATATTCTGGCCGACTTTCTCGACGGCCGGGTCGCTCAAGATGGGACCCAGGGCCGCGAGCGTTTCGCGCTCGACGAGCAGCTTCGAGCCGGCCGGCCCACGAAGCGGCAAGTAGTACGCCTCACCCGCCCGCCAGCAGACCGACAGGCCCACGAGCCCGGCCCGCAACGGATCGAGCGAAGTCGTCTCGGTGTCGATGCAGAACTTGGGCTGCCGCCCCAGCTCCTCGAGAAACGCCCGGAATGACTCCGGCGTGTCGATCGTGTGATAAGCGGCCGGCCAGGTCGACTCGGCCTTGGGTTCGTCGTCTCCTTTCCCCAGCTCATCACGGAACCGATGAAAACCGCACTCGGTGCAAAGCGCTCTTAATGCCTCCAGGTCGGCGCGCTGCGTCCGCAGCGCATCCCAATCCAGGGCCAAGGGGAGGTCGTCACGCAACGTCACCAACTGGCGGGCCCGCCGGGCCGTGCCGGCATGCTCGCGCAGGCTCTGCTTCTTCTTCGGTTCCTTGACCCGGCTGACTTCCGCCAGCAGCCGGTCGAGCGTTCCGAACTCCTTGAGGAACTTGGCGGCGTAGCCCGCGCCGATGCCGGGCACGCCCGGGACGTTGTCGACCGAGTCGCCCGTGAGGGCCAGGAAATCGACGACCTGGTCGGGGCGGATGCCCCATTCCTGCTCGAGCACCTGGGCGTCGATCACCTTCTTCGTTCGAAGGTTGTACACCCGGACCTGCTCGCTGATCAACTGGCGCGCGTCCTTGTCGGCGGTCACGATCCAGACGTCCAGGCCGCGCTCCTCACCTCTCCTGGCCAGGGTCGCGATCACGTCGTCGGCCTCCATGAGCGGCTCCTGCAGCACCGGCACTCGAAAGCCGTCGAAGACCCGGCGGATCACGGGAATCTGCGGTACCAGGTCGACGGGCATCTCCTTGCGGGTCGCCTTGTATTCCGGAAAAATCTCGGTGCGGAACACCGGTCCCGGCCCGTCGAAGGCCGCTGCCAGGTAGTCGGGCTTCTGGTCCTTCACGAGGTTGAGCACGTCCCGAAAGATCCCGAAGACAGCCTGGGTGGGCTGCCCGGCCGGCCCGGTCATCTCGGGAATCGCATGAAAGACTTGAAAGATCAGAGAGAAAGCGTCCAGGATGTAGAACGTCGGGCGTGTCGCCATCGTGCTGGGTTTCCGTTCAGGTCAAGCAGAGATCGTGGAACGATCACGGGCCGTCCGCATCAAACAATAGAGGTGCCCACCTGTGCCGGCAAGCCGGCACTAGTCCTTAGTCCTTGGTCCTTAGTCCTTAGTCTTTGTCTCGCGGCGAGAGCCGCACCGCGGGCGGTGAGGTTCCCCATCGGTCAGAGCCGATTCGACTAAGGACTAAGGACGACGGACTAAGGACTAAGATTTGACCGGCACGTTCGCGGTCTTTACAATTGAACCTGTCCTGTGGATTCTCCCGATGAAGCGGCCCTCGACGAATCCGTCGCGGGCGATTTTCGTCGGCGAGCTCGTCGTTTCCTCTCGCGTGTGACATATTTTCAGCAAACCGGCGGATTGCATGAGCAGGTCGCTACCGCTCCGCTCGGGTGGAGTAATCAATCATGGCCGCAGCCAATGAGTCACAGGGCCTCAAGATCGCCGTCGCGGCGTTCATCACGCTGACGGTCATTTTGACGGTCACCTCGTACTTCCTGTATTCCAACGGTGCCTCGGCCGAAGCGAGGTTGGCCTCCGAGCAAGAAGCTCACAACACCACCAAGAAGGGGCAGAGCCTCGCCGTCAACCAATACGACGAGATGAGGACGAAAATCGGCACGAAGGTGTCGGAATTCGACCCGGCGAAGGAAGAAATCGTAGCCAACTTCAAGAAGATCGAGGAGCGGCTCAAGACGCTCACCGACGCGGTCAATGCGGCGGTCCAGACGGCCCAGCAAAACGGCGCGCAGGGGCCGGAGCTGGAAGATGCCAAGCTCAACGTCCAGAAGGCGATCACCTCGTTTCGCAACGAGCCGAACAAGACCTATGTCTCGTCGCTCGACCGGCTCACCGAGCTGATGGAGAACATGGCGCTCCTGACGACGCAGCTCTCGCTCAACTACATCAATGTGAGGCACAGCCTCGAGTCCGCCACCAAGGTCGCCAAGGACCAGGTCGACGTTCAGGCCAAGGCCGCCGCCGACAGCCAGGCCGAGCTCCAGAACGAACAGAAGAAGCACGTGGACGAGCGCGGGACCCTGTTGACGAAGGTCGACACGCTCCAGACCGAGAGCGACAAGAGACAAACCGAAGTCCTGAACCTGACCCAGAAGCTCAAGCAGCAGGAGGACGACCTCAACCGACGGCTCGAGACGCTGTTGACGATGTACCGCGAGAAACGCGACCAACTCGAGCGGCAGGAGCTCGTCCTCGACCGGCCCGACGGCTATGTCACGTACGTCGATTACCTGACGCGCGAAGTCCTGGTCAGCCTGACGCGCCGCATGGGTGCTCGACCACAGATGAAGCTGACGATCTTCGACGCCAAGTCACCCGGCATCCCCACCGAGAAGCCGAAAGGAAACATCGAGTTGACAAGCGTCGGTGAACAGTTCAGCACGGCGCGGATCATCAAGACCAACAACTCGATCGATCCGATCCGCGAAGGCGACATCGTCTACTCCGCCGCCTGGTCGCCCAACCAGCCGATGCGGTTCGCCTTGGTCGGCAAGATGGACGTGAACCGTGACAGCAGGGATGACCGCGCGGAGCTGAAGCGGATGATCGAGGAAGCCGGCGGCATTGTCGAATTCGACTTGCCCCCTCCCGACCTCGGCAAGGAGACTGGCACACTTTCGCCCCGGATCGACTGGTACGTCATCGATACTCGGATGCCCATCCGTGATTCTTATGAACATCAGTCGGACACGAGTATGGCGCAGGCGACCAGGCTGCAGACGCGAGTGGGCGAGGTCATCAAGGAAGCCCGGCTCAACGGCATCCGCCCCATGACGATCGAGCGGCTGCTCGCCTACCTCGGCTATGACCAGAACACCCCGGTGGTCGGTCGCGCCGAGGCTGTCGACAACCGCGCCCTCCAACGCTTGATCGCGCCCCGGCACCCCACTGAAACCCAGGCCAAGCCGGCGGCTGAAACCATCAAGGCCGAGCCCAAGACCGACGAAGCCAAGCCGCCCGCGGCGGAGATGAAGGACGACGAACCAAAGGACGACCAGCCCAAGGCCAAGGCCGCGACGAAGCGGGGCCGCGCCGCGAAAGCGGCGGCCAAGAAGAAGGCCGCGAACGACGACAACCAGCCCAAGTAGCCCCGGTCGAAGCACAGCGACCGCCCCTTCGCAAGCGGCGGACGAGGCAACCCCCTTTTCCCCCCCTTGCGAAGGGGGGGCCAGGGG
>JBIOJM010000352.1:0-10567 GCA_044450785.1 Isosphaerales bacterium | reverse complement strand
TTGCCGGAGGGGGTCTTCAATATCGTGCATGGTGACCACGAGTGCGTCGATGCGATCGTAAGTCACCCACTGGTGCGAGCGGTCTCGTTCGTCGGCTCGACGGCCGTGGCCCGGCACGTCTACGAGACCGGCACCCGGAACGGCAAGCGGGTCCAGGCGGCCGGCGGGGCGAAGAACCATCTGATCATCATGCCGGATGCCTATCTCGACCAGGCCATCGGAGCGCTTCAGGTTTCGGCCTTCGGCTGCGCCGGCGAACGGTGCATGGCCGGCAGCATCGCCGTCCCCGTGGGCAAGGTCGCCGATTCGTTCGTGGAGAAGCTCTGCCAGAGCGCGAACCGGATGAAGGTCGGCCCGACCGACGGCGGCGCCCAGGTCGACATGGGGCCCGTCATCACCCGCGAGCACCTCGACCGCGTGGCCGGCTACCTCGACATCGGGCGCCGAGAAGGCGCCGAGCTGGCCCTGGATGGCCGGGTGAACGCGCCCAAGGGTGATGGCTTCCTGATCGGACCGAGCGTGCTCGACCGCGTCGAGCCCTCCATGCAGGTCGCGCGCGATGAGATCTTCGGACCGGTGCTCTCGGTCATTCGGGTGGACGACCTCGACCAGGCGCTGGCGATCGGACGCGACTGCCCTTACGGCAACGGTGCCTCCATCTTCACCCAGAGCGGCTGGGCGGCGCGCCAGTTCAAGCAACACTTCAACGCGGGGATGATCGGCATCAACGTGGGCGTACCCGCCCCCATGGCCTGGTTCCCGTTCACCGGTTGGAATGGCTCCTTCTTCGGCGACTTGCACATCCAAGGGACCGAGTCGATTCAGTTCTACAGCCAGCAAAAGCTGACCATGACCCGCTGGTTCGACTCGCCCCCCGAGTCGCCCCATGACCCGGTCTGGAAGACCGGCAAAGGCTGAGAACCGCCTTCCCGCGGTCCGGCGGGCACGGAGACGCAGCTTACTTTGCGGTCTTCTCGGCCGGGACGACCAGGTCCGTGAAAGGATAACCAAGGACATGTTTACATCAGTCCGGTCGCGACCCTCGTTCGGCTCTGTTACTTAATCGGCACGCCGGAGAGGACGAGCGGGAACGAGACGTCTTGACCGCGGAGCACCGCCGTGATGCGACCGGTGATTCGCTGCCCGGGGAGTTGGAAGGGGATGGAGGCAAAACGGGCTGACGCGACGGGGTCGTCGCCCCGGGGCTCATTCGTCAATTCGTAGGCTTTGGTGTATTTATTGGCATAGGTGCCGGGCATTCCGATCACGGCTTGGACCTTCTCCGGGAGTGGGGTCAATGGCGTCTTGCCATCGGGCTCCAGGAAATAGACGACGATCCGGGCCGAACTCCCCTTTCTTAGGTGGGTGGGGCTGGCGCCCGAGGAGGGCGAGGGACCCGCGGTGGCCGGCGTCGGTCCCGTTCTCTTGCCCCGTTTTTCTCTCTGGCCGGGTGTCGCCTCCGAGGAGGATTCGAATCGGGCCTCGCCATAGCCAAGGCCACCCGGGATGGGGATGGCCGGAATGCCGTGCGGACCGGTCACCGCGGGGTTCGTGGATCTCGGCGCACCGCCGCACCCCGCGGCTAACGCCGCCATGATGAGCGAGAGCACGATGCGGCCGTGTCGTCGCATGGTCGTTTGCACCCGGCGCTGCTTCAACGGAGTCCAGATCGCCCGCCCAGCCGACGCGTCGCGGACCGACTCAGTAGCTGTCACTGCTGATCACCTCACCGAAGTTCCGGGTCGAGAGCCGCTGATAGACCCCGAGGTATGCGCCGGGATTGATGCGCCAGGAGAAGTCCAGCGGGCCCTGGAACACGCTCAGCGGTATGTTGTTGGTCCCGAACCGCCAGCAATTGATGGTGTTCTTGATAAAGTGGACCGAGCCGTCGCAGAAGGCGGCATTGACCCCGCCTGGGTGCATGCTCGAGGCGTTCGCGTTGTAGAACAGGCTGTCGTCCGCGTCGTTGTCGGGTTTGGAAGGCCCACCGATGTTGGCGGAATTGGCCTGGATGTTCGGCGGGTTCCACGTCTCGTACAGTGTGTCGAGCCGCATGCCCGACTGCCAGTACTGGAACGCGTCCGCCGGCAGATTACCGTAGCCCGGGTTGTACAGCAGGGAAGCCAGTGCGGGCGTCTTGAGCACGCTGTGAGCCCGTTCGCTGAAGATCATCGTCTGGCTCAGGCCGTCGGTGATCGCGGCGAAAGTCGTGGCGCTCTCCTCGTAGATCACGCCGTTCATCGACGACAACTGCTGCCGGTAGTAGGGCGACGTACTCATCACGATATTGTCATACGTACCCGCGTTGCCGCAGTAGCTGGTATACTGCTGATAGTAGGCCACGCCCTGCGACGTCACGTCCAGCGGATCGTTGTCATTGCCGTAATACTGGCTCGCCGTCTTGTTGGCGGCGTCATAGTCGCTCGGGCAGATGAGCGCGCTGATGCCGACTCCAGCAAGGGTGTTGTTGACGGGCATGAAGACATTCTGGCTGAAGTTGCAGCCGTTGTAGAGCGGGCCCTGCTCCAGATCGGGAAGCATCCGCACGAAACAACTGAACTGCTGTCGCGCCTGGCAGCCGGGGGGGAAGCAACCAACGGCTCCGGCGTAATTGCTGGCCGCGAGCGCGAGCTGCTTGAGGTTGTTGGTGCATTGCAACCGCCGGGCCGCCTCGCGCGCGGCCTGGACGGCGGGTAGGAGCAGGGCGATCAGCACGGCGATGATCGCGATGACCACCAAAAGCTCGATGAGCGTGAATCCGAACCGCGGCGCATGCCGGCGCGGCTTCCATCCTGTGATTGACCGCTTGCTCATGATGACCTCACCGGTAATCGGCCGTCGCACCCGGGGGACCACGGCGGGCGTGGGTTCGTCCACGCCAGGGGTCCGGACGTCCACAGCCGTGTCCAGAATGCCTTCGGCTCGGCGAAACCTTGAACCGCAGGGAGATTTCACATCGGTGGGAAGAGACGGCTGCCTCGACCGAAGCCTGTCCAGACTTGCGAGCGGAGGCGGAGGCCGTCGGATCACTCCCGGAATACACCAGGAGAGTTTGACCCCGAGTGAACCACGTGTCAAGCATTTGTTCTACGAAAGTTAAACATTTTTTCCTGACGGGGAAAAAGGACAGGCATTGTGACGTCTGCTTTTCCCGGCCAAGGCGACTTCGGCCGGCCTCGATCGGGATCACCAAAAAAGGTCCGGCAATGCGATCTTGAACCGCGGATCGCATCGAGCGCGCAATCAGCCGTCCCCACTTTTCCCGCCCGCAAGCATCGGCGCGGTTCACCGATCATTTCTCGTTGAACTCGACGCGAGCGGCCTGGTCCTACTCCGGCTGCCCTTCGGGACCGGCTGGATTCGCGCTGGCGTCCGGTTCCGGTGTAATCCTGACGAATTGCCGCTTCAACGCAGCGATAATCTCGCGGTCGGAAAGGATCATGACACCGACTCGGTGATTCCCCGAAGGTCGGATCGCCGAACCCAGAGCCGACTGATTCCCGAGTCGGACTCATGAGGCAACTCGATCAAGGCGTGACCCTTGGCGTCATCAAGCCCGACGATCCCGATCGGAAGGTAATGCCGCCCTCCTTCCGCCGCGATGAACCCCTCGTCCACGCGGAGGTGATGCCTGCGGTTGAAAACTTCCTTGACGGCGGCGGTCTTCTCGGATTCACGAAGACCCGAACTCACTTCGCAGATGACTTGCGCCATGACCCTGACTCTTCCTGGCATGTGTGGCGGAGCGTGCCCATGGATAAAAGAACAGTACCACTGCCCTTGCTTGGGTACAATACGAATTCGAGACATCCGACACCGGGCCTCTGGTCGGCGCGGCAGTTCAAGCACCGCTTCAACGACAAGTCCATCTCGGTGGGACGGTTTGTAGCCGGGATCGGCAATTGCGCTGGGTACGACCTACTTTGCGGTCTTGTCGGCCGGGACGACCAGGTCGGGGACTTCAACCGGCTCCAGGTCGCGGATCTCGAACGCCACGACGGTGCGTGGCCCGCGAACGTCGAACGGCATGATGTCCAGACCATCCTTCTGGTGAAAGGCGGCAAGCTCCCCTGCTGACCCCACAGGGGCATCCCTGTAGGTGAACCGGCCTTGGTCGTCGGTGATGAGGGCGGAGACGGCGAAGTGAGCCGGCGAAATGGCGTACGGCCCGTTGGCCAGTTGAACTCGGACCCGCTGCTTTGCCCGCGGCTTCCCGTTCGAGTCGATGATCCGACCGGTCACCGTGGCGGTCGGGGAGACGACCACTTTCACGTTGTCGGCCTCCGCGGCAAGAGGGAGGAAGCCGGCGAGCGCCTTGTCGGGGCAGAAGGCGTAGAGGGTCGTCTCGCCAGGCATTCGCTCCATCAGGAACTTTCCCTGCAGGTCGGTCCTGGACGCCCCGGAGACGGGCCACTTGCAGACCAGCGCCCCGGCGACGGGTCTGTCGCCGGTCGCGGTCTTCTCGATCACGACACCCTTGAGGAGTGTCTCACGAACGGGCAAGAGATCGCCCTCCTCCATCAGCCCCACGGGGGCATCTGCCGAGGGCAGGTGGCCGGGCTCTTTGGTGACCAGGCCATGGATGAGCGTCCCTTTGATCAGGGTGAAGTCGAGCCCGCGTTGTTCCTGGCCCTCTTGCAACACGACGCTGGTGAGGCTCGGTGCGGCCCACGTCTCGTCGTTGACGGCGATCATGTTGGGATGCCCGGCGACGAGATCGTCAAAGGCATATGATCGAACCCCTCGACGGCCGCTCCGGGGACCGGCGCTCCGGCCGTGTCCTTGACTCGCACCGTCACCGCCCGCGCCGGCTTCACAACCAGCCGCACCGTGCCCTTCGAGGCCAGAAAACGCGGCGGCTCGAATCGGGCCAGACCGATCCACGCGCCGCCGTCGGTCTCGGCGATCAGCCCCCAGGTGTACAGGGGACCGTTCCCCATCCCAAGAGTGAACGTGCCATCGACGGCCGTCTTGCTGCAATCGGGATCAGCCTCTTCCTTCGCGTGCACGACCGCACCGGGAACGGGTCCGCCCTGCTTGTCGACGACGACACCTTCAATACTCCAGACCGCGGTCTTCCGTGCCGCCGGCCCGGCGGCTTTCGGCTCAACCGGATTACCTCTGGGTTCGTCCCCTCGAGCCGCACGGTCGAGCCGCACGGTCGAGCCGGCTAACCCCGTCACGGCGACCGCGACGGCCACGGCGATCTTCATGGGAATCTCTCCAGCCGTGTCCTCGCAACCTTCATCAGGACGAGGTAGCAGGCCGCCGAGGTCCCGAAGCTGATGAACCAGGCGTAGTGATACAGCGAGATCCAGACCGGCGCCACATCGAGCACGCCGATGGTCCCGAGGAATCCGGGCACACAGGGGGCGATCCCGATCAAGAGCGCGGCCAGCGCCAGCGGATTGAAGCCGCGAACATACCAGTACGGGCCCGCACTCTTGTAGAGTCCGGCCAGATCGAGTCGCGTCCCGCGGATGACGTAGTAGTCGGCGATCAACACGCCCCCGACCGCACCGAGCAGTGAGGAATAAGCGACGAGCCAGCGGAAAATGTAGTCCTCCGGAAGGGCGATCAGCTTCCAGGGCTGGATCAGGATTCCGAGGACGCCCGTGATCAGGCCCCCTGTGCGGAACGAGATTCGTCGCGGCCAGAGGTGGGAGAAATCGTTCGCCGGGCTGACCACGTTGGCGGCGATGTTCGTCGCCAGGGTCGCCAGACAGAGGGACACCATCGCGACCGAAAGCACCCAGGGATTACGGAAGCGGGAAAGGACCTCGACCGGGTCCCAGATCGACCGGCCGTAGATCGTGACCGTCGCCGAGGTGACGGCGACGCCGATGAACGAGTAGAGGGCCATCGTCGCGGGCAGACCGAGCACCTGGCCGAGGACCTGGGCGCGCTGCGACGTGGCATACCGGGTGAAATCCGGGATATTGAGCGAGAGCGTGGCCCAGAATCCGATCATCGCAGTCAGCGCTGGGAAGAAGAATGCCCAGAACTGGCCGGCCTTGGGCCCCCCCGCCGCGAACTTCGAGGGCTGCGCGAGCATCGGCCCGAATCCGCCCGCGGCCACGTACGCCCACGCCAGCAGCGCGAACCCCAGCGCAATCAGGAGCGGAGCCTTGATGTTGAGCAGGATCCGGATCGAGTCGATACCCAGGTAGATGACCACCATGTTGACGGCCCAGAACGCCAGGAAACAGGCCAGTTGGGCCGCATTGATCTCCAGCCGTGCGATCGGACGGAGCCCTTCCCAGGCGGGTATGTAGATGGCCAGGATCTTGTAGATCGCCCAACCACCGATCCAGGTCTGGATCCCGAACCAGCCGCAGGCGACCAGGGCCCGCAAGAGGGCCGGCACGTTGGCCCCGACGATCCCGAACGACGCCCGGCAGTAGATCGGGAACGGGATGCCGTACTTGGTCCCCGCGTGCGCATTCATGACCATCGGGATCAGGACGATCGTGTTGCCCAGGAAGATCGTCAGGACGGCCTGCCACCAGTTCATCCCCTCGGCGATCAGCGAGGACGCCAGCATGTAGGTCGGGATGCAGGCCGACATCGAGACCCAGAGCGCGGCGATATCCTTGACGCCCCACTTCCGCTGCGAGAGCGTGGTGGGAGCAAGGTCCGGGTTGCCGTGAGCCGAGTCGTCGAGCGGCACCGGCGCCGGGTTAGTCGCCTCCGGCGCCACGCTCGCTTGATGACGGCTCACCTCTCAGCGGCCCCCCGCGAAGGTCGTCGAAATCTCCTGTCCGCCGACCTTGGCGTTCAGCTTGCCCCGTAACCCGGAAAGCTGATACGGGCCGGGCTTGGAGGCAAAACGGCTGGCGCCGGCGGAATCGTCGGACTTCGGCTCCGCGCTCAGGGGGATGGTCTGGGTACCCTTCCTCCCCTCCTCGATCACGAAGTTGACGTCCGTCGGCACTGGTTCCATCGCCGACTTGCAGTCAGGTTGAAGGTAATAGGCAACAATCGACGTCACCGCCGAGGCGCGCCGATCCGTTACCTCGGGTTCGTTCGTCAGCTCGACGAATCCCTTGTCCTCGGGCAGTCGGATTGTCGTGCCATGATGCGGGCCCACGACGAGCTGAGGCGGTGGCGCATTTGTCGAGTCGCAGCCCAAAACGAGACCTGCCAAGGCCAGTGTGACCGCGCGAAAACGTATTCGCATGGATGGATTACCCTTGCCGATTGGGCGCGTACCCCGGGCCGGGAGCATTCTCCCGGCCCGGGCACGCCGCGTGTGGAAGCGATCTGAAAGTCGTGGTGGGTCGGTCTCAGTATTGATCGGCGCTGACCACCTCGCCACCGGCGCGGGTGGACAAAGCCTGGTAAACGCCGGCCTGTGTCACGCCGGGGGTCGCCGCGAAGGTGTAGTTGACGTAAGTGACCCCCGCCGGTGCCGATACGTTATAGAACCCGGGAAGCACGTTGGCGGGCTGGAACGCCCACGAGCTGATCGAATTCTTGATGAACCGGACCGAGCCGTCGCAGAGCCCGTAGTTGACGCCGCCCGGGTGCAAGCTTGTGGCGTCGGTGGGGATGCCGCCCGAGATTTTACCGACGCTGCTGTTCGACGTCCCGACGTTGGGCGGGAAGAAGGTGGTGACCATCGTGTCGAACCAGTGATGCGAATTCCAGGACCCGTCGGAGTCCTTGTAACGTGTGTCAAATATCGCGAATAGCGTCTGGGCCCGCTCGCCGAACAGAAACGTGTTGCTGGTACCGTCGGTGATCGATGCGATCCTCGTCTTGCTGTCGTTGTAGATCACACCATTATATTGCGCGTACTCGCCCTGACCGTAGGACCACTGGAAGGTGCCGGGGAACGTCCCCTGGTTGGCACCGTAGCTCGTGAATTGCTGATACCACGTGCCGGGCGGAAGGGCATAGGTATTCTCGACGAAACTCGCGTATGGGTCCGCACCGTTGATCACAGTCGCCTGCCAGGGGTCGCTGGGGCACGCCAGCGAGCTGATCTTCACGCCGGCGATCGTGATGTTGTAAGGGTCGTAATTGGTCCAGGCGAAATTCGTGGCGTTGTAGAGCGCCTGTTGCTCGAGGTAATTCGTCAGGAACACGAAGCACGAGAAGTTCGGAAAGTAGCCGGGTTGCCCATAAGCGGCCGTTGTGGACGAGTACGAGTTGCTCGGGTAGATGCCGTTCGAGCTCTCGTAGTTGGCGACGGCGAGGCCGAGCTGCTTCAGGTTGTTGGTGCATTGGGCGCGGCGCGCGGCCTCGCGCGCACTTTGCACGGCCGGCAACAACAGGGCGATCAACACGGCGATGATCGCAATGACGACTAACAGCTCGATGAGCGTGAAGCCGCGGTTCGAGCGTTCGCTTGACCTGGACGTCATGGGGTGGGACTCCTGGAGAAACGGGATCGGCCGATCACCTGAGCGTGCGTCAAGACTCTCGCGTCGGCGACCCTTTCCATCAACACCGGAAAAAGACACAGAATCGATGAAAGATACGGTCACATCCGGAACCATCATGGGTATCGAGCGCGGCGGCGGAGCCGGGCGGAGAGAGGTATCGCTCCCATGCATCCGAGTAGAAACTACCAAACGTTAACGTGCTTGCGAACAGAATGCAAATGAATTTCTGATGTATCTTTTTTCCGGCGACGACGCTCATGACGGACCGCCTCGGCACAGGCCGGATCGGCGCGAAAAATCGGATCAATAGGTTCCACACAGGCCGGCATCGCGCCAGAGCGCGAACAGTGCGGCGCATTCCTCGCGCAACAGGCCTCCTTCGACCCTGAGCGGGCTGCGACCCATTTCGGCGAGGACGCCGGCGTCGACGTGCAGCTCACAAAAGCCCGCGCCCGCGGCATCGGCGATCGTCGCTCCAAAGACGACGCGGTCGATCTTCGCCCAGTGGATGGCGGCCAGGCACATCGGACAGGGCTCGCAGGTGGAAAACATCTCGCAACCGCTCAGGTCGATCGCCTCGAGCGCCTTGGCAGCGCACCGGATGCAGTTGACCTCCGCGTGCGCTGTCGGGTCGAGGTCCCGCCAGACGGTGTTGTGGGTGGCGGCCACGACCGCGCCACCGCGAACGATGACGGCCCCGAACGGCGACTGTCCGGAGGCGATCCCCTCGCGGGCCTTCGCGATGGCCGCTGACATGAAATGTTGATCAAGATTGCGCTGTCGCACGGATCTTTGCCTCCCTGTTATTGTTCGGCGAATTCGCGAGCAGCTCACCAGCCGGGGAGTCGATCAGTTCCTCCGGGGTGTCGCTTGCCGGTGACCCGCATGTCCACGTCCCGCGGAGAGACGATCCGCGCCGGCCTGCCGGTTTTGAAGGAGAAAGGCCGGCCGGCCAGGAACGTTTCGGTCAGGGGAAGCCGGCGAACGGTCGGCCCGACGCCGGAATAGGCGATCGCCGCCGACCCGATGGAATCGCCGCGCCTCGCGATCCGGATGCCGGCGCGGAACGTGGAAGAGTCCATCTCCTTGCGCTTGGAGATCTTGTACAGCTTCACCACCTCGTGGCGCGCGGGCAGCGTGACCCGGGAGAAGGCCTCGAGCTCGGCCCAGGTCACGTTGGCTCCGACCGACCGGACGTCCCCTATGCGGTTGATCCGCGCCAGCTCAATCAGTCCCGCGAGACTCATCAGAATCGCCGGCTCGTGCCCACGCTTGTTCCGCTGGACGCCCAGCTCGGTGCCCCCCGACACGATGATCGCACCGGGATGGCGCGCGCGGAACGCGACGGCGTCCTCCAACCGGTGCGGGCGGAAGAAGGTCCGCCGGCCGGTTTCGATCAGGACCGGAGCGCCGGCGCGCGCGACCAGGTCATCCCCAGGCGTACAGTACCCGCATTGCGAACCATGATGGTCGATCATCGCTTGCTGGATCGGGCTGAGCCCGTCGCGCGGCGCCAGCCCTTCGATCGTCACGATGTGGGTGCCCTCGAGCTGGTGGAGCGACTGGATACAAGCGGCCACTGGCCGATAGCGGAGGGCGCCGGCGGCGGGTACGCCGGCCAAAACCGTCCAGCACCCGCAATCCCCTTCGCCACACCCAACCTTGGTGCCATAGAGCCCGAGCCGCTCCCGGAGAAGATCGACCAGGGTCGAGAAGACGGCGTCCCCTGCGATCGGAACCCGTTTTCCGTTCAAATAGATGAGGACATGATCCCACATTCGACCACGACTCTCGATCGCTCGAGGATTGGCACCGTAGTGACGATCGGGCCGGTGATGAGGGCGGCCGACGGCACCGCTCATCGGGACGGGGAGAGCGCCCCATTTGGAAGCGTGAAGAGTCCACCGAGATGCTACACTCGACGAGGGAAGATCGTCAAGCGAGCCGGCGCAGGGCGCTTGACAGTTTCATTCGGGGATCGTCCGCCGTAACTTCTCTGCGCCGTGCGCGCATCTTTGGGCGGGAGTGGTTCCCGCGGAAGCGATGAGTAGGGTGGGTCGAGCCGCGACACGTCGCGGTGAGGCCCACCGGGAGAGCCGTGGCGATCGGTGGGCCTCACGATGCGGAGCATCGTTTCGACCCACCCTACGACCTGTTGCGGATCAGCCGCTTTGGGC
>JBIOJM010000351.1:0-10618 GCA_044450785.1 Isosphaerales bacterium | reverse complement strand
TGGGCGCGGGTCTCCTGACCCCGCCCCCCGCTCGACCGAAGGTCTCCATTCGCGCTGGGCGCAGGTGGCTGGCCTCGCCGAACCAACTTCTTGACGCCTCGCGGCTTAAGATCGAAGCTAGCCCTTCCTGAGCCGCATGCCACGTTCGTCCCAAAAAAAATCCAAGATCCATGTAACAACTCGCCGAGAAATCGGCCTAGAGGGATGAGGGGGATTGAATTCCGATGCACGCTGGCGAACGACCCGATCCCGAGCAATTACTGGCTGAGGCGCGGCAGGGCCGTTCTGACCGGCTCGGTGCGCTGCTGGAGCTCTATCGCAACTATCTCCGTCTGCTGGCCCGCACCCAGATCGACTTGCACGTGCAAGGGCGCGTCAACCCCTCTGACCTGGTCCAGGAGACGTTTCTGGAGGCTCACCGCGACTTCGACCAGTTTCGGGGCCGCACCGAGCAGGAGTGGCTGGCCTGGCTGCGGCGGATTCTGGTGCACAACCTGGCGCGCCTGGTGGACCAGCAGGTCAAAGCCCTCAAGCGCAATGCCCGCCGCGAAGTCTCTCTTGATCGACTGGCGCGGGGGTCGCTGGACCAGACTTCGGCCCGGTTCGACGCCGCCCTGGTGAGCCCGCACAGCTCGCCCAGCGAGCAGGCCCAGCGCCGCGAGCAGACAGCCCTCATGGCCGATCGCCTGGCCGTGCTGCCGGCCCACTACCGCGACGTGATTGTGCTCCGCAACCTGGAGGGATTATCGTTCGACGAGGTGGCCAGGCGCATGGGCCGCACGCCGGGCGCGGTCCGGCAGCTCTGGTTGCGTGCCCTGGACCGGCTCCGAAAGCTGCACGAGCGGGAGGACATCACGTGATTGTAACGTCGCGACTGGGTTCGTTCTCACAACCGGCCTCATCCGAGCAATCCGCCCGCGTGCTGCGGATCCTCGAGGATTACATGGCGGTGCTCGAGCGGGGCGGCCGGCCAGACCCGGAGGGCCTGCTGGCCCGACATCCGGACCTGGCCGACGTCCTGGCGGTCTACTTGCAGGACCTCGAGCAACTACACGTCGCCGCGGTGAATCTCCGCGACTCCTTGCCGTCGAAGGCTGGACGAACGGCTCCTGATCCGATCCCCGAGACCGAGTGCCTGGGCGACTTTCAGATCGTGCGCGAGATCGGCCGCGGGGGCATGGGGATTGTCTACGAGGCCGAGCAGCTCTCGCTGGGCCGCCGCGTGGCCTTGAAGGTGCTGCCGCTGGCGGCGGCCCTGGACCCCAAACAGCTCCAGCGGTTCCAGGTCGAGGCCCACGCGGCCGCCTGCCTGCACCACACCAACATCGTGCCGATCCACGCAGTGGGCTGCGAGCGGGGCGTGCCCTTCTACGCCATGCAATTGATCGAGGGCCGCAGCCTGGCCGACCTGATCCGAGAGCTGCGGCAGCTCGACGGGCTGGATCCGGCGACCTCGGGCGGCGCGGCCGGCGAAACCGCCGTTTACGAACCGGTGGTCAAGCCCCGGGAACCCACCACGCTGCCCCGGCTGACGCCGGCCTCACCATCCGGCTCTTCAACCCGAAGTCGCACTTATATTTGCACGGTGGCCCGCATGGGCATCCAGGCGGCTGAGGCCCTGGAGCACGCCCACCAGCGCGGCGTACTGCACCGCGACATCAAGCCGGCCAACCTTTTGCTCGACCCCCAGGGCACCCTCTGGGTGACCGACTTCGGCCTGGCCCGCCTGCCGGGCGACGTCAGCCTGACGGCGACCGGCGACTTGCTGGGCACACTGCGATACATGAGCCCGGAGCAGTCGCTGGGCAAGCGGGCCTTGATCGACGGCCGCACGGATATCTACTCACTGGGCGTGACCCTGTACGAGCTGCTGACGCTCCAGCCGGCGTTTGACGGTAAGGATCGGCAGGCAGTCCTGAGGCAGATTGCCGATGACGAGCCGCGGCCCGTCCGACGGGTCAACCCGTCGGTGCCGGCCGACCTGGAGACGATCCTCCACAAGGCGATAGCCAAGGAGCCGCATTCGCGTTACGCCACGGCTCAGGAGCTGGCCGACGACCTGCGGCGCTTCCTGGAACAAAAACCGATCCGGGCAAGGCGGCCGACGGTCGGCGAACAAGTCGTCAAGTGGGGACGGAGGCATCCTTCAGTCGTCGTCTCGACGCTCATTGTCTTGTTGCTGACCAGTGTGGGTTTAACCTCCGGGATGGTGCTGATCGACCGGCAGCGGCACAAGGCCCTGACCCAGCAGCGGCGGGCCGAGACCCACCTCCTGCAGGCGCGCGAGGCCGTCGATCAAATGCTGACCGAAGTCGGACAGGACACCCTATCGCGCGTGCCTCACATGGAGCCCGTCCGCCGCGCTTTGTTGGAGAAGGCCCTGGCGTTCTACGAGAAGTTTCTCGTCCAGGAGGGCGACGATCCGTCCATACGCCTTGAAGCCGGCCGGGCCTACCGCCGAGTCGGGGACATCCGGCGGCTACTCGGCCAGCACGACCGCGCATGCGAGGCGTACCGGAGCTCGATCGCGATCATGAGCGAGCTGGCGGGTAGCCGGCCCTCGGATCTCGACTGCCGGCGCGACCTCGCTGCGAGCCACAAAAACCTTGGACATTCGCTGTCCACGCTCGGGAAGCCGACTGATGCGGAATTCGAATACCGGCGTGCGAGTGAGCTTCGCTGGGACATCCTCGAGCGATCCTCGGGCAATCCCGATGATCGTCTGGCATGGGCCCAGGACCAGGGCAACCTGGGCTTGTTTTACGACAATCTTGGCCGCTTCCGAGAGGCGAAAGAGACCCTGCGCCCCGTCCGGGATGCCCTCGAGCGACTGGCAGACGATTTCCCCACCGAGCCGCGTTACCAGAGCTCACTTGGCGGCACTCTTAACAACTGCGCCTTGGTGGCAATGAACCAGGATGAACTCATAGAGGCTCGGACTCTTCTCGAGCAAGCCGATGCACATCAGCAGGCAGCCCTCAGGGTCGATCCTCGGAATCTTCAATATCGCGCATTCGCCAGGAACCATCAAGAGATGCTGGCAGTGGTCCTGAAGCGACTCGGCAAGCGAGACGAGGCCGAGCGTATCCTGCGCCAATGCATCTCGATCGGCGAGGGGCTGGCGTCCGACTTTCCCTTAGTGCCCAGCTACCGCGCGGAACTGGCGGGGAGCTACGGCAATCTGGGCGAGTTGCTGCGGGAAATGGGCCGGGATCGTCGTGAGGAAGCCTCCCGTGTACTCGATCGCGCTGAGAAGTTATTCCAGTCACTGGTGGCCGAGTATCCTGGCGTACCCGATTACCGGAGGGACCTGGCACGAACTGACAACAATCGAGGCATCCTCCTCCGCAATGCCCAGCGCTGGAAGGATGCGGAGCAGTCGTATCAATCGGGCATTGGACTCGGCGAAGCGTTAGTGGCTGCCGATCCTTCGAATGCTGCGGACAAGAAGAATCTGGCGACATGGAAAGAGAGTCTTGCCCAGCTCCTTGCCTATTTTCCCGGTACACCCGTCTACGATCCGCCCCGCGCCGTCAAGCTCGCTCAGGAGGCCATCAAACTGGTGCCGGAACGAGCCTCATACCGGAAAACACTCGGCAAGGCTCTCTATCGCGCAGGGAACTGGAGAGCCTCCATCGACGCGATGGAAGAGGCCATGCATTGCAAAGATGGCGGCAAACTCGACCCCACAGATCGGTTCCTCATGGCGATGGCCCACTGGCGGCTGGGCGAAAAAGACACGGCACGGACCCAGTTCCACGAGGCGACCGCGGAGATGGCGAAGCACGAGTCGCAGGACGAGGTGAGCCTTCGCCTCCGCGACCAGGCGGCGGCCCTGTTCGGGCTAGCCGGGGGGACCCCAACCGAGGTCAAGGAGTCGAATCACTCAAAGTAGGCCGGGGACGAAACCCTTCCTCGGATCGAACCACATTCCTCTTGAAGGAAACAGCCAGTGAGCCCCAGCCGCGAAGCAGAGAGCTCACTGGCCCGGCATCCCCCGGGCGGCCGGTCTGCGCGCCCGGGGCGATGGTGATCCCATTCTACCGCGGACCACCCCCGATCGGGAGTCTTCCGATGATGTGGCCCCATGAATCTCGACGTCCTGTACCGTCCACGTCCGCTCGCGGCCGCCGTCCCAAGGTGGCCTTGGCCCGGCTCAATCGCCATCGCCCCAACCTGGAACCCCTGGAGGGGCGGGCCCTGATGACCGCCGGCGCCCTGGACCCCACATTCAACGGCACCGGCACCGTGCTCACCGCGATCAATTCCGCGTCGGGTGGCGGCCACATGGCCGTGGCCATCCAGTACGACAGCGCGAATTACTTGAAGACGGTCGTCGTCGCGACAACGACAATTGCACAACGCCATGGGTCCGAAAGCGTCTACGCGGTTGCGCGTTACAACCCGAACGGCACTCTCGACTCGACGTTTGGGAGCGGCGGCGAGGTCGACATCCCGGTTACGGCTGGGTCGACGGCGCCCGTTGTCCAGGCGCAAGGGGACGGGAAGATCGTGATCGCGGGCGGGACGGAAGTCACCTACGGCGTCGGCAAGCACGCGGTGACGCGACAGGACTTGCTGGTCCTCCGCCTGAACCCCAACGGCTCCCTGGACACGACCTTCAATGGGTCAGGAGAGGCCATCCTGGATATCCCCGCGAAGGGGAACATCGCCGCCTGCGGGCTGGCGATTCTGTCCACCCGCCAGATCGTCGTGGGCGGCTCGACCATGAACCAGACAGGGTTCCTGGCCGCCCGCTGGAACGCCAACGGGACGATCGACACGACCTTTGGCCCCAACGGCCAGGGGTACGTCACGACGTCGACGGGCCAGGCCCTGCTACTGGATGCGAACGAGATGGCCCTGGATGGATCAGGCAACATCCTGCTCGTGGGTGGAGACACCGCGGCGGGTATTCAGTACCCCGCGGTGGTGCGATTCACGGCGGCAGGATTCCCGGACGCGACGTTCGGAAACAACGGCGAAGTCCTCCTCAACCCGCCCAGCCCGAGCGAGACCTGGGCCTTCGGAGTCGGGGTGCAATCCACGGGTCAGATCGTGGTGTGCGCGAACTTTGACAACCCGGTCGGCGGCGTCTGCCGTCTCAACGCCAATGGCACGCTCGACACCACGTTCGGCTCCGGCGGCTACTTCATCCTACCCACTGACGCCGTGGCTCTCGCCTTGACCGTGCAGCCCGACGACAAGATCCTCCTCGCCGGCGGCACGCCCGCGGGTGGGACCAAAGCGTTCACGGTCGATCGGGTCCTGGCCGATGGGTCGTCGCTCGACACCGCCTTCGGTAGCGGCGGAGAGGCCGCCGCGACGTTCAGCAATTACGGCGCCGGGGCTCTCGCCATAGCCCTTGGCCCGGATGGCAAGATCACAGTCACAGGAGAAGTTAGCGTCTCACCGTCCCTCGGTGAACCCGGCATGGCCCGGTTCCTGAACGACATCACGACGAACACGGCCATGACGACAGCGAACACCACGGCCTCTCCCACGGCGGCAATGGCCGCCTCGCCCGTGGCCCCCGCAAATGGTCCGTCCAGCCTGGCGCTCGCCCCGCTTGTCCTGGACAGCCCCGACCTCGTGGACGCTTTGCACCTGCTGTCAAAGCGCCGAGGGACACACTGATCCACAATTCTCTGAGAGAGACGACACCGCGACAACCACGTGAGACCAACGATGTTGACTCCACTCGCCATTCACAGACGCCTCGCCTGCATGGGGATCGCACTGTTCGGAGGGGTTGGACGCCGCAACGGGCGTCCTTCCCCACGAACGCGAGTGCGGCTCCGGCTCGAAGGGCTGGAGGAGCGTTGCCTGCTGTCCATCACCGAGTTCCCCCTTCCCGCCAACGGCGGCTCTGGCCCTACCGGGATCACGGCGGGCCCCGACGGCAACCTTTGGTTCACGATGGGAAGCGGCTACATCGGAATGATCAATCCGGGTACCCACGCCATGACCGAGTTCCCCGATTCCGGTCCCGCTCCCGCAGACGATGTAGACATCACGGCGGGCGCGGACGGTGACCTTTGGTTTACCGACCAAGGAAACAACGAGATTGGGGTGATCAATCCGACGACCGACGCGATCACGAAGTTCGCCATCCCCACAGCCAATTCCAGGCCGTTCGGGGTCACGGCGGGCCCCGATGGCAATGTCTGGTTCACCGAGCTTGGCGCCAACAAGATCGGACAGATCAATCCGACGACGCACGCCATCAGCGAGTTCCCCGTGCCCACCGCGGGTGTGGAACCATGGTTCATCACGACAGGCCCCAACGGTAACCTCTGGTTTACGGAGCTTTCTGCCCCTAAGAATATCGGCGAGATCAATCCGACAACCCACGCCATCAGCGAGTTCCCCATGCCAGCCGGTCACGGTGGCATTGGGATCGCGGCCGGCCCCGACGGCAACCTCTGGATCGGCGATGGAGACGGCGAGATCGGTGAGGTCAATTCAACGACGGGCGCCGTCACCGAGTTCACCATTCCCGCCAATCACCCTTCCTGGGGGATCACGGCAGGCCCCGACGGCAACCTCTGGTTCACCGAGAACGTCACAGCCGGTATCGGTGAGATCAACCCGACGACCGACGCGATCACCGAATACGCTGTCCCTTATGCCAATAGTTCGCCCGCCTTCATTACGTCCGGCCCCGACGGCAACCTCTGGTTCACTGATCCCGGGACCAACTCGATCGGCGTCGACACCCTAAGCACCACGCACTTCGTGGTGACGCAGCAGCCACCGGCCAGCGTCACCGCGGGCAGCCCATTCGGCCTGACGGTTGAAGCCGAGGACAGCTCGGGCAACCTCGACTCCTCCTTCAACGGCACGGTGACGGTGGCCCTGGAGAATAACCCCGGCGGCGCGACGCTCGGCGGCACGCTCTCGGTGTCCGCGTCTAACGGCGTGGCCGCGTTCTCCGGACTGACGCTGAACAAGGCCGCCGCCGGCTACACGCTCCAGGTCTCCAGCAGCGGCGTCACCACGGCGACCACCAGCGCGATCACCGTGTCCCCCGCCGGGGCCTCGCAGTTAATGATCCACACCCAGCCCTCATCGACGGCAACGGCCGGGCAGGCGTTTGGGGTCCAGCCCGTGATTGATGAAGAGGACCCGTTCGGCAACCTGGAGACGAGCGACAACAGCACGGCCGTGCTGGCGTCGCTCGAGAGCGGCGCCGGCCCGCTTCAGGGGACGACCTCCGTCACCGTCTCGGGCGGCGTGGCCACGTTCACGAACCTGGCCGACAACAAGGCCGAGACCATCTCGCTCAACTTCACCAGCGGCAGCCTGACCAACGCGACTTCCGCGAGCATCGTCGTCAGCCCGGCGGCAGCCAGCCAGTTGGTGATCCACACCCAGCCCTCATCGACAGCAACAGCAGGGCAGGCGATCTCTACCCAACCGGTGATCTATGAAGAGGACCAGTTCGGGAACCTGGAGACGGGGGACAACAGCAAGGTTGTGACGGCGACGCTCGAGACCGGCACCGGCCCACTCCGGGGGACGACCACCGTGATCGTGTCGGGAGGCGTGGCCACGTTCACAAACCTGGCCGACAACAGGGCCGAGACCATCTCGCTCGGCTTCAGCCTCGGCAGCCTCACCAATGCCACCGCCACCAACATCGTCGTCAGCCCGTCGACGGCCAGCAAGCTGGTGATCCAAACCCAGCCGTCGTCGACAGCGACGGCCGGGCAGGCGTTCGCCACCCAACCGGTGATCAATGAAGAGGACCGGTTCGGCAACCTGGAGACGGGCGACAACAGCACGGTGCTGACGGCGACGCTCGAGAGCGGCACCGGCCCGCTCCAGGGCACGACTCCTGCCACCGTCTCGGGCGGCGTGGCGACGTTCGCCGGCCTGGCCGACGAAAAGGCCGAGTCCATCACGCTTCAGTTTACCGGCGGCGGCTTGAACTCGTTGCCGACCGACTCGATCGTCGTCAGTCCGGCGACGGTTAGCCAGTTGGTCATTACTCAAGAGCCGTTGGCAACCGCGACGGCGGGGCAGGCGTTCGCCACCCAGCCGGAGATCAAGGAAGAGGACCAGTTCGGCAACATCGAGACGGGCGACAACAACACGACGATCACCGCATCGCTGGACAGCGGCTCCGGACCACTTCTGGGAACGACGACCATCGTTGTGAAGGGCGGTGTGGCCACATTCAAGAACCTGGCCGACGACACAGCCGAGACCATCACGCTCACATTCACCGGCGCGGCTCTGACTGTGGGACCGTCGTCAAGCGTCGCCGTCAGCCCGGCGAAGGCCAGCCAACTCGTGATCCACACCCTGCCGTCGGGGACGGCGACGGCCGGTCAAGCGTTCGCAATCCAGCCGGTGGTCTACGAGGAGGATCCGTTCGGGAACCTTGAGACGGGCGACAATTCCACCATGATCGCGGCGACGCTGACCAGCAGCTCTGGCGTGCTCCAGGGGACCACGGCCACGGTCTCGGGCGGCGTGGCCGCGTTCATCAACCTCGACGATGAGACAGCCGAGACCGTCACGCTCACGTTCACCGGCGGCGGCCTGACATCGGTGCCGTCCACCAGCATCACGGTCAGCCCCGCGGCGGCGAGCAAGGTCGTCTTCGGGCAGCAGCCGGCGAGCACCGCCGCGGGTGCGGCCATCACGCCGGCGGTAACCGTCGCGGTCGAGGACGCGTTCAACAATGTGGTTAGCGGCGACGGCTCGACCGTGACCCTGACACTCAGCAGCGGAACCTTCGAGGGCGGCTCGAGCACCGCAGTAGCAGCGGCGTCGAGCGGCTTGGCGACGTTTGGCAACTTGAAGATCGATGTGCCGGGCAGCTACACGCTGGCGGCGACCGATGGGACCCTGACGCCCACCGGCGCATGCAACAGCTTCACGATCAGCCCGGCGACGGCGAGCAAGCTGGTGATCCATACCAGCCCGTCAGCGACGGCGACGGCGGGAGTCGCGTTCGGAACCCAGGCGTTGGTTTATGAAGAGGACCCGTTCGGCAACCTGGAGACGGCGGACAACAGCACGGTGGTGACCGCGACGCTCGAAAGCGGCGCCGGCCCACTTCTGGGGACGACCACCGTCGCGGTGTCGGGCGGAGTGGCCACGTTCACGAACCTGGCCGACAACAAGGCCGAGACCATCTCGCTCAACTTCACCAGCGGCAGCCTCACCAACGCGACCTCGAACACGATGGTCGTCAGCCCGGCGACGGCGAGTAAGCTGGTGATCCACACTCAGCCGTCGTCGATGGCGAATGCCGGCATGCCGTTCGGGGCCCAGCCGTTGGTTTATGAAGAGGACCAGTTCGGCAACCTGGAGACGGGGGACAACAGCACGGTGGTGACGGCGACTCTGGAGAGCGGCACCGGCCCGCTCGAGGGGACGACCACCGTCACCGTATCGGGCGGCGTGGCCACATTCGCGAACTTGGCCGACAACAAGGCCGAGACGATCGGGCTCAACTTCACCGGCGCTGGCCTGGCGGCGGGACCATCGTCAAGCATCGTCGTCAGCCCGGCGACGGCGAGTAAGCTGGTGATCCACACCCAGCCGTCATCGACGGCGACGCCCGGTCAGCCCTTTCCTGCACAGCCGGTGGTTTACGAAGAGGACCAGTTCGGCAACCTGGAGACAGGGGACAACAGCACGGTGGTGACGGCGTCGCTCGCGAGCGGCACCGGCCCTCTCCAGGGGACGACCACCGTGACGGTGTCGGGCGGCGTGGCCACGTTCACGAACCTGGCTGACAACAGGGCCGAGACCTTCTCGCTCAACTTCCGAAGCGGCAGCCTGTCCTCAGCGCCGATGTCCCCCATCGCCGTGACCGCGCCCGCACCGACGATCAGGCTCGAGCAGGTTATCACGGCGCGGAAGACCAACAAGAAAGGCAAGCCAGTGGGCAAGCCGGTACTCGTCGGATTTGCGCTCGATTACAGTACGGCGATGGATCCGTCGACCGCCGGTCTCGCCGCCAATTACCAGGTGGATTCGGCGGTCACCAAGCGCGTCAAGAAGAAGAGGATGACCGTGCTCAAACCGGTCAACTTCACCGCGGCCTATAACCAGTCGACCAACTCCGTCACTTTGACCATCAAGGGCAAACAGCCGTTCACCAAGGGAGGCCAGATCCAGGTTATCGCCGCGCCCCCGAACGGGGTCAGCAGCGAAGCGGGTGTCCTGCTGGACACGAGCGATACGGTGTTGACGATCGTGGCGAAGGCGAGGGGCATCACGCCCGGTTGAGCTCGGAAGCGGGAAAAACAGCGCAGTGTCTCACGTGTTCAGGGCCGGAGTCATGGTGACTTCCTTTGCACCATAAGTGGAAATCGAGGTTCCTCGCTGAACTTCACGCCAAGAGATGACACCGAGACCCCTGATTCACCGCAAAGAGAAAGGGAGACCTTCGGTCGCTCGGAGGTCGGGGTCAGGAGACCCGCGCCCAGCGCAGGGATCGGGGTCAGGAGACCCGCGCCCAGCGCAGGGGTCGGGGTCAGGAGACCCGCGCCCAGCGCAGGGGTCGGGGTCAGGAGACCCGTGCCCAGCGCAGGGGTCGGGGTCAGGAGACCCGCGCCCAGCGCATCGGGGGGGTCAGGAGACCCGCGCCCAGCGC
>JBIOJM010000350.1:0-10620 GCA_044450785.1 Isosphaerales bacterium | reverse complement strand
GGTCCGCGACGCGATGCGCCACGCCCCCTTCGTCGTCCGGCTGGTCGACGGGCGGGCGTTCACGATCAATCACCGCGACTTCTGCGCCGTCTCACCCGAGGGCAGGGGCGTCACGATCTATGAGGGCGGAAGGGCCAATCACATCGACGTCAGGCTGGTCGTCTCGGTCGATCATGTCGACCCGACAGCGGATGTCGAATCAGCGGCCGAGGGCGGCGGGTGATGACAACCATCGACCAGCTCGTCACCGCCGTCCGGACCGCGACACGCCACGTCGATGAGGTTCACGTACAGCCGTCGCGCGATCGTGATGTTTTAGAGATGCAGGAAGACGCCGTCCACGCCGAGTGGATCGCCCAGGACGTGCTCCGCGATTACCTCGTCGCGCACTACCCGGATCCGGGCCGGGGCGATCCGTTCGCCGTCGTGCTGGCCGATGGCTCGATCGTCACCTATCACGCCGGCGACGTCGTCATCGTCTGGCCTGAGAACGTCCACCGCGGCAACTGACCGGGAGCAACGCCGATGGCATCTCTCTCGATGTTCACCGTTTACCACTCGCCGGACGATCACCCGGGCCGTTACGTGGTCCGTCGGTTCTCGATCGTCGCCGGCAGTGCCGAGCCGGTGCCTGATCCCGAGCCGATGTTCGTTGGTCCCAGTCTCACCGCGGCCCGCGAGGCGGTCCCCCCCGAAGCGGACGCGTGTATCCATCGCAGTCCGGACGATGAGGCGTCGATTGTCGAGACGTGGCTGTAGCCGGCGGGGATCCTCCAACGGCTCGATGCCTGTTAAGGAGCCAACCAATGGGGACTCAGAAGAAGCAGACGCCGCCAGTCAAGCCGGTGGTCTCGCCCGCGATCCTGGAGATGACCCGGGCCAGACGGGAGCAGGTCGAGTACCTGCTGCAATCGACCGACTGGACCCGCCAGCCCGAGCTGCGGGCATTCGCCGAGATGCTCCTTGATGACATCGCCGACTTCGAGGACACGACCCAGCAAGCGAGCGACAGCCTGACGGACAAGATCGCCCGGAGGACGCGGAGGATCCTGACGACCGGCGGCGGCAACGGGGCGTGAACGGCGGCCAGCTCGGCGAGCGGGGTTTTCGTATCAACGATGGTCACCTGGTGACTACGCGACTAGACCGCGCTTCCGGCGGCAACGGGGCCTGATCAGGAGCATCCCTTAAGGGGTCGAACGAACGGAGTAGCACCATGAATCCGGCGGTTGAATATCGGCGTTGCCCGAGACTTGAGAGCGATCGGCACCTGGTCGGCAAGGATGGGACCCTCTGGGAGAAGCGTGCTTCGGGGAAGTGGGTCCAGAAGAAGACCTCGAAAGAGAAGGTGTGTCGGACGCTTTACGTCTACGTGGCATACCGCCGTTTTTCTCTCGCCAGTCTGGTCCTCGAGGCCTTTGGCATACCTCAGCCGCCTAAGAGCGAGACTTTTTACAAGGACGGGGATCGATCGAACTGCGCTCTCAGCAACCTTGCGTGGGCGCCAAAGGGAACGAACTCCGTGGGAGTGAGACCTAGCAGCGACAAAGGACGATTTGTCGCGGGCCACACCAGCGTCCTCAAGGGATCAGATAACCCCAACGCGGTGCTCACCAAGGACCTCGTCGCCGAGGCCAGAATGCTTTACCGCTCGGGGTGGGGTATATCCGAACTGGCCAGGGAGGTGGGTGTTTCAGCGATGACGATGGTGGACGCCCTGAGGGGGCGAACCTGGAAGGATGTGCCCAATCCGGTTGTTTTGAGGGGCCAATTCAATGCCGACCACAGAATCCTCGACGAGCAATCCGTGGTTCTGGCGAGACAGCTCTATCGCGCCGGGGCCAGGACAATTGACCTGGCGGAAAGGTTCTCGGTTGACGAAGGGACCATGGGGGACGCACTGAGGGGAAGGACTTGGAAGCACGTGCCTGGTGCCATCACAGGCCCTGCGAACCCCGTCGACTCGAGTGTGAGAATTGTCCGCGCGCCGGAGCTGCTCGACGAGCAATCCGTGAGTCTGGCGAGACAGCTCTATCGCGCCGGGGCCAGGGCGATTGACCTGGCGGAAAGGTTCTCGGTGAGCAAAAGCACTATGAAGGACGCCCTGAGGGGAAGGACCTGGAAGCACGTGCCTGGTGCCATCACAAGCCTCGCGAGGCGCGCGACGCCAGCCGCCGACCGGGCCGCCGTCAGGACGCGCCGCCCTCGGCCCGTTCCGGTTAAGCCGCCGACAGTGCCGTCGAGCTAAGCCGGGCCGGGCCGAGCTGACGGCGATCGGCGACAACCCCCTTGATCAGCGAGGCGTTGTCGCTTATCGTCTAGGGACCTTGTGCGGTGCGTGCTAGCCCGTACGGGGGCTGGTCTGGATCGGGCCAGTGGGCGCTAACGTCAACCAAGCGTTGCCGTTGCCCAAGAAGCCGGTAACGGCGTGATCACAAAGGCCTCACCGGATTCATTCCGCGTCAGAGGCCTTCTTTTTTTGATAGCGCCCGCTCGTCGCTCCGATCCGACGATCGCGGCGGCCAGCTCGGCGACGACGGCCGCGGCGGAACGGACCGATCTCTTCAGCTCGCCGCCGGCGTCACCGCCGCGGCCGTGCCGATCGCCGCGGCGGGGCCGACGACTTCGGCACGGCCGGCGACTTCCGTGGCACCACGGGCTTCGTAGGGGCCTTCCTCGGGGCAGGGACGGCGGGGACGGCCGGAGCGGCGAACAACGAGCGCCGGAACCAAGTCGCGTCCGGGTCGACTCGCAGCTCGCGGGCGAACGCTTTCGCGAAAGCCTGGTTGATCGATCGCAGTTCGCATCGCCTCTCGGGCGTCACAGCGTGCCTCCCAGTATGAACATCGGGACGCAGTCAATGGTGCCTGACTCGGCGCGCTTGAGGGAGCATGGGCGACATAGGTAAAGCGGCAAATCTGGGGCGACCCGATCGCTCTCGTCCTGATCGACCCAAAGCATTGCCTGGCAATCCCCGCATTCCTCAAGCACTCGCCGGTGGCCAAGGCTTTCGGTTTCCCCGATGCGATGGCCCAGAATCACGTGCCGGCGGTAGGGAGTCTCGGCGACTTGCCGTAGGACATCGGGCCGATCGGTGACCAACCGGCGGCCCAGCTCGGCATCCGTCGCCGTCTCGCAGCGGCAGCAGGTGACGGCGAGACCCAAGAAGGATCCCCGGTCCGGCTTCGGGGTTATGACCTGGGCGTACTGGGCCTGGTCGATCGCCAGGAACCGAATGTGCCGGGCCTGGGCCTCAAGACAGAAATCACACGGCTTGGCGTCGCGGATCGCCCAGGCTGCGTCCCGGAGGGCCAGAAGGACTATCGCCCGTTGATGGGGAGGGATCGATACGAGGGCCTCCCAGAAAGCTTCGTTATCGAACACGGTCAAGGCTTCGGCGACGATCACGCGCAACGCGGGACAGTCCTGAGTGAGCGAGTCGATCACGCGCATGACCTCGGCGACGTCGGCCAGCTCGCGGAGCCGGACCGAGAAGCCCTTGTGTTTGTCCGGCCAGAACTGGCCGTCGTCACCCCGCACCCAAAACCGGATTGCCAGGTAGGGGTGCCCTTCATACTCGCACCACGTGATTCGGATCTCGGCGTCATCCTTGGGC
This sequence comes from Isosphaerales bacterium, assembly GCA_044450785.1. Lineage (GTDB taxonomy): Bacteria > Planctomycetota > Planctomycetia > Isosphaerales > Isosphaeraceae > JBIOJM01. The sequence goes on along the minus strand of JBIOJM010000350.1, from coordinate 7,004 downwards.
CTCGGGATCGTCGCCAGGCGGCGGCCCTGCTCGGCCGGCGGCGTGGCCGTGCGTCGATCGGGGGGAGGGCTTGGCGAAGCGCCTGGGCCCGAGAGCGGAGCATTTCAGTTTCAGGGGACATGTCGGGTTCTCCAATCGGACTGGGGGCCTCGGGTGACCTCAGGTTCTTGTGCTTTTGCCTTACCTCGGCTTACCAGTTGGGGGGGGGGTGCATCCACGCTCTGCCGACTATTCGGACCACATACACCACATACACCACATAGAAACCATCGCTAGGGGAAAAAAAAGTTTCCTTAATCACGTGTTAAAGTATCCCCGAATGGGGGAAACCGATGGAAACCATGTGGTGCCATGTGGTGCATGTGGTTGACGAGATCATGGATGCTATGGCATATCAACAACCACCCAGACGGTGGTTCCGTCCCTATCTTCAGGGCACTTTTGAACGCGCATCCCGCATATCGGCGTCTTCTTCATGGCTCGCAATTTTGCCCCGATCCGGTTGACGTTTGGCAGTTTGCCGTCTTTTGAGATGCCCAAAAGAGCGGACTTGAGAATCGGGTACTTCTCAGGTTGCTTGTCTAAAGCCTCGAGCGCTTCCTGTGCTGTCTTGCCCTTACCACCGGGGTCAAGCTCCTTCCAGCCTTGTAGTAGCGCTGTCTTGTTGAGCCGGTCCGGCATCTCCTTCGCTCGCTTCCGCTGAGTCGTAAGGCAGTCAACACCAGTCACCCACCACGCAGCTCCCCGGATGACCGGGTCCCACTCTTCAAAGGTTCCGAGTGCTCCCCACCCGTCAGTGGGTCGACCGGCCAGGGCATGCGCTCTCAGGATCAAGTAGCAGTCCCGAAGCAACTCGGCTCGATGCTGGATTACGTGATCGCGAAGGTTTTTGACCTCGATGTCCTTTCGCTCGTGTGGGCTCTCTTGTTGCGTCACCAGGTCGATCGGGAGCCATCGCCGATCGCCATCACCCATCGGGCTGATGTTGTTGCCCGACAACGTCCACACGGGCCGGATCGGTACGTCGCCGCTGTCTCGACTCAGTCCAAGGATGCGGCCTGACGTGATGGTCGAAGTGATCGCCGAATCCATCGTCGATCCGCCGTAGAACCCACCTTCGGGCAGGTTGTCGAAGTGGACGATCGGGATTGCGGCGAGAGCCAGTGCCAGCTTGACCTTGTCGGCTTCGACCGGGTCCATCGGGTAGGCTCTCGTGCTGACGTTCCGTCCCCAGACGATATTGCCGACGATGTCGATCAACAGCCCCTTCCCACAACCGGCCTTGTTCCCGTTGTAGGCGAACCCTGGCACAGGTCCTCTGATTGCCGGGCGTTGGATCGCCGTGAGCAAGTTCGCGAGCCAGACGGGGGGATTGTTGTCGTCCTCAAAGGGGAACTGCTCTACCGGGCTGAAGAGTCGGCCACAAGCATCCTTAGCGTCCTTGAGAGTCGGCCGGTCGGGTATCCGCAGGATCTTGACTGACGGTCGGTAGAGTGTGCCGGTTCGGCGATCGAATCCCGGAGATGCCAGCGAACCATCGGCTAGCACGTAGGGAACCTCAGCGATCGAGAGCAGCTCCCGAACGCCAGGCCAGTAACGATGGTCCGCAACGGCCGAGATCAGCCAGTCCGGCGGGTGGCAATCCACGTCCGTATCCTCACCTTCGATCTTCTTCAATCGCCAGAAGTTCGCGTGTCGGGTCAACCGGCAACCCAGCACGGATTGGGCGAGCGGGATGAATCGCAGACTGCCGCGGGCGTTTCGCAACTCAACTCCACCCGCCAGTTTGGCCGTATCTTCCTTCTCTTGGTAGACGATCCCAAGCGTCTCGCCGCGGCCGTAGAGATCCGGGTCGTTGGCGACGGCCCTGATGGTTTCATCGAGAACGATATGCCGCTTGGTGTTGATCTCGATGTCGGGAACCTCGTGTCCGTCACCATTGCCGCCAGCGTGTTCATTGCCCGATGATGGGGGGCCTTGTGCATTGGACCGAGTGCGTTTCTGGTCTCTCAGGAACCCACGCCGCGGTTCTTCCTTGTAGGCGTCATCAACCTTGTGGCGCATCTCGGTCTCAGACCAGCGGGGCACACAGCGCGGGTTGTAGTGTTTCCAGAGCAGCCGGAACGCGACGTCCGGGGGCAGATCGAATCCGGGACCGACCCGGCAGGCAGCTCTGAACGCCTTGTCGTGTCCTTTCTTCCCAGACACGGCCCCTTCCATGGTGTTGATGTAGGCAATGGCGCGTCTCTCGAGAGACGGACCGGTCGGAGTTGCCCTCTGCCCCCCCGAACTGGTTGGCTTGACCTTGCCTATTGCCCCTACCGAACCCTGGTGTGACTCGGCCAGCCCTTCCAGGAAGGTGTAGGCACTCTCAGGCAGACTCGCCAGTGTGTCGGGCCCCTTCCACTTCCGAGGCTTGCCATCGGTGCCAATCGTTGGCGGAACGACGCTCTGAAGTTGCTTGATCGTCTTGCCATCGGCCTTATACCCACCGATGCGGAATTCCAATCCAGGAAGCGCGTCGAGGTGATACACCCCGGGTTGCATCCCGTTTTCTTTGGAACCAGCCCCTACCAACGCTTTCAAGAGGCGTTCGCCATCAGCATCGAAGATGTCGTGGCAACCCCGGGCCGACGTCCAGCCGATCGTGCCCACGATCTCACCGCCGAAGAGTCTCTCCCTGGACTGGTCGGCTTGCGGACCGTCCCCCTCGATGTCAATGAGCCAGCCATCGCCGGGCGAACGGCCGGGCCCGAAGCAGATCCCAGCGCCAGCGCCCGGGTAATCTGCGAACGCACGTCGCAACTTCCCCGGGGTCCATCGAGTGAGACCCCACTCTCTGCCGATTGGCTCCTTCCCTTTTGTCGGCTCGCGATTCCCGATGACTCTGCCCGGGGGATAGATCGCGATCGTCCAGTAACCAGCCTTGAGAAGCCTGAGGGCCTCATTGAGCCGATCGAGCTCGCCCGGGGGCGAGTGCTTACCGTTGCTGGTTTGCATCGTGGTCGTCATCGGCTCACCTCCCTCAGCACGATCTGCGCGGCGGTGGCGGCATTGCCTTCAATGGTCGATGCCACCCACTCCAGGTAGCTTCGACCCGCTCCAGTCCTAGCGAGGGAGCCGATTGTGCGGCCTTTGTGCTGGCCGAAAGCCATGACGAAATTTCTCGCTCGCTCGATCGTCCACGGGGCTTTGACGGCTCCAGGAAGGCCGCAGTCGAGGCAGTCAACCCGAGTGCCGCCGGTTACGGCACGCAGGCGGCTTGACCCGCAACGCGGGCAGGTGGGCGGCGTGATCGTCGCTTTCGCGGCCGGCGGAGCTGGCGTTGGGCGTGGCGGCGGTGCGGGCCTCAGAGTAGGGTGAGCCGGTGTTTTTCGCGGCGGCGGCTTTTTTTTCGGTGCCGGCGGTGCCGGATTCGGGGCGTAGAGCGAACAGACCGAGTGGAACTCGGCGGCTCGGCGCGGTATCATTCTCACTGACGCGTTCCTTGGAGGTAATGGGCCAGGGACGCAAGAGTTGGCCGATCTCTTACACAGTCGGCCACGGCATTTGGGCCTCCGGAGATCACGAGTTTCCGGGGGCCCGCTTCTTGCGCGTCGATCAATTAGAACGTATTCTGATGCGAGCGAAAAGAGGCGTCCGGCGAACCGGCTGGATTTCGCCGAAATTTGCTGCGCGAGGCGGTTTTCCCCTGGCGTCGATGCCGATATCATAAGAGTGCTCCATCAGGTGGTGGTCGAACGGGCCGACGCGAAAGCGTCGGTTTTAGTAAGCTCCGTCAGGTGGTTTTCGCGGCGGCGTCGTCCCGGATTCGCGGCCAAACGAGACCCGGGCGACGCCGTTCACTTCGAAGCGGCTTTCCGCTTCCGCTTCCGAGCGGGGGCGGCCGGCGGCGTCTCCTTGGTGCACTGTCCGATCCCGCACTCAATTAGATACGCTTTTATGTCTGTAACAGAGTACACAGGAAAAAGACCTACATTGTTCAGTACGCGCAATCGGCCACGTGCAATCGCCGTTGTCAACTGTCGATCTGTGACCTTCAGGTTGGCGCGTAACCAGGACGCTGACATGTAGACCGTGTCGGTGTCGGTGTCCGTGGTGACCGGGGTCAAGGTTCGCGGCATCGCCATCTCCTGTGAAAAAACGTGGTGAGTAAGTGCGCCAGAACACTCCACTATTAGTTTAGCACGACCTGTGCAAACGTCGATTTCGCCAGCGTCGCCTATGCAATCGCGCGATAGGCGCGCCGGTATGGACTGGCGACCCCCAAAGACAGACCAGGTCGGTATCCTTGGCGGTGCGCGCAACCATCAATCAGCAAGCGGACTTGCAGCGTCCGCCATACAGGATGCCAATGCTAATGCACACGCATGGCTGTTGTTCTCCTCTCGCGGACCCCAGGGTGTCGATGGGGGCTTGCGCGTGGAATCCCATACGTTGTATACCTTTCTGTCGTGGAATAGCAATACAAAAAATAAGAGACATGCCAATTTTCTGGAATCACTTTTCGATGTCGTACCACGGGTATGGGGAGGGGCGCGGTGCGCGCCCTTCCCGCGGCCGCCGCGCTGGGCGATCGGCGATCGGGGCGGCCAGGAAGTGTGCGGCCGGCCCGTTCGTCGCCGGCGGTGGCCCGATGACCTCTACCAGCTCGTCGTCGAGCGGTCCCGTACGGTCCGATCGGGTACACTGGCGCCGCGGCCGGCCTGACGGGTCGAGCGGCGTCCGTCTTGTTATCTCCTGGCGGCGTCGCCCGGCCTGGCGGGCCCGGAGGGATCTCCACCAACCAGGCCGAGGGAGTAGCCGGCGGGGCCCTCACGGTCGAGGACCTCCGCCAGCTCGGCCGCGGGCCGGCAACGCCGGCGGCCTGGTCGAGCTCGGGGGGGGTCAGGCTTTCCGAGCTCGGCGGAGTGGTCGCTCGGCCGGGTCGTCATCGCCGGGGCCGTCAACCTGTTGGGCCGGTGCATCGGAGAGGCAAGGGCCTCTCAGCGAGCAGGTCAGACACGTGCCGAGTGCCCGCGCATACCTTGCAAGGGTGTTTATCGTGGGATTCAGTTGCTGGCCGTTTTCCAGTCGGCTCAAGGCGCCCTTGTCGATCTTGGCGCGTTCAGCCACGTCGTTCAGGGAGAGTCCCTGGCGTTCGCGCTCGCGGCGCAGGGACATGATAAACGCACGGAACTCCACCAGGTCCCCCATCGTGGTTCCATCGCCGGCAGTCGCAAGAGTCCCGATCTCCCGGTATTCGCGATCAAAGGATTCACGTAACCGAGCTTCCTCAGCGCGAGCTTCGGGAGTGCGTTGCTTGGCACGAACCGCTTCGACCCTCGCCTTTTGCTCGGGAGTCAGCTCAGCGCGTGGCTTGCGGTTCTGATCGCTGGGCATGACATCAGCCTCCATATTCGGGGACCGGGTAAGCAGTCTTCGGTTTGACGATAGTCAACACGGGATCGTCCTCGAAAGTGAAAACAACGGCTATGTGCTTTCCCGTCGAAGTCCATCCGAAGGCGATCGGGTCACCGGATCGCTTGCTCAGTTCGACTCTGCTGTTTTGGTCATATAGAACGTCTTCGACTTCCCCGGTCGTTACTTCTCCAGGTCCGGTGATGTGGTGGACGTTCCCTTGCGGGTCATCTTCGTCATCCCAAAGAATCAGGTCGATGTACATCGTCGCCAAGCCTCTCGACGTCCCTGTGACGAGGTTTCAGGTTGCTACATGATACAACCTAATCAGGGCAACCACAAGTGTAGATTTTGGTAAAGCCGGTCCAACTCGTCGCCAGCTCGGCCGCGGCCTGGTCAGCGGGCGGCCGGCGGCGGCGAAGGAAGCGGTGTGAGGACAGCCTTATGCAAGGGTCAGCGCCGGCGGCGGGGCGGTCACTCCGGCTTGAAGCCCTTGAACCGGTCCTTCGACAACGCCGTATACCTGACCGTATGTTGTATGTTCTTATGTCCTAGATATCCCTGCAACGACCGTGTATCCTGACCCTGGTTGGCGAACATATATCCACATCCGTGACGGAGCATGTGGGGGTGAACGCGCATCGGCAGTCCGGCTTGCTTGCCGGCCCGTGCGATGATCTTGCGGAAAGCGGACGTCGTGAGCGGGCCTCCCCGCTCGGTCATGAACACGTATGTCTTCGGGCTCATCTGGGCTTGCCAGAGCTTGCGCAGGGCCTTGACCTCATCGTCGGTCAAGGGGTGTGTGCTTGGCGATCCCTTCTTGCAGCGGACCACGGCGAGCGTTTTCTCGGCCAGGTTGACTTGCTCCCAGAGGACGGACACCAGCTCCTCGGACCTCAGCCCGTGATTGAAGCCCAGCATGATCATCGTCGCGTCGCGGAGCGGATAACGGCCGGTCGAGCCGGCGGCCTTCTGGATGGCCTTGCACTCCTGGGGAGTCACGTGCAGGCGAGATCCGTCGGGCTTGGCGACCTTGATCGGGGGCTTGCTCCGCGCCGGCTTCTCGGGTTGCTGCTCGGGATGCTTCCTGGGCTTGGCCATGATGAGTCTCCCTAAAACAGTGAGGGTCGATCGAGCGATCGGCCAACATTCCCGAAAAGGTCGAGAGCGACCGGTCCGCGGACGTGCCGTTTCTCCGGCAAATCCGGCATGTTGCGCGCTGGACTTTCCCGACTCTGGGTCATTCTAGGGAAAGTCGCCGGGGAAGTCAAATAGCCTATAAGCCTTTGCTCGCATAAGAGCTTATAGAAATACCCCGGCTCAACCCATCAGCTCGACCATCTGCATGCCAGCTTGCACATGGCAGGGGAAACGACCGTCGCGGCGCAGATCCTGCGCGGACCAGGTCGTCACCCCAGAGCAGATCGGGTGCCGATTCTCCGTTGATGAACGATTGTAGGGGCGTCCACGACGTGGAAGCGGTGCGGCGGGGCTCGACCGGGCGGGCCTTCCCCAGCTCGGCGAGGCAGCGGCCTGGCGGGTCGTCACCTGGCACAGGTGGGCGGCCGGCGGGGCGGTCAGGTGAGGCGGCCTGGAGCTCGGCC
>JBIOJM010000349.1:0-10632 GCA_044450785.1 Isosphaerales bacterium | reverse complement strand
GGCCAGTTCCTCGATGAAGTACGGGGTCTCGTCACCAACTACGCACTGGCCAAGATCCTCAAGACCACGCACACGGGCAACATCGACCCGGAGAGTCGGTTCTACGTCGTCTGGAAGTGGTCCTACGGTAACGCCAAGGTGCCCGCCGACGAATCGTTCAAGCTGGCCCAAGCCCTCGGGACAGTCACTGAATCCATGTGGGACCGGACCGGCGTCCTGGAGAAGGCGGGCGAAAACGTGCTGGCCGTGCCGGTCGCCAAGCGCATGAAGATCAAGGATCTGGGCGAGCCGAACGTTGATAGTTCCCCGGCCAGCCTGATCGACGTGCTGCACCGCATGTGCGCCTTCCGCGAAAAGGGTGACTCGAACGGCATGGCCGAGTTCCTGGCCCGTAGCGGTCAGGGCAAGAACTCGACGCTCTGGCTCGTCGCCCAGGCCATCAGCGAGATCCTGCCCGATGGCGAGAAAGAAAAGCAACTGATGCAGGGCCTTCTGAATCAGCGCGAAAAGCTCGAACAGGAACAGGGGACATTGTTCTGAACCGCGGATGACACGGATACCACCGATCGAAAGAGAGTCTCGTGCTTTTCTGATCCGTGTCATCAGTGCAATCGGTGGTCAAGAAGGGAGAAGATGATGGACTGGCAAGATCGAATCAGCGTGGACCCGAAGGTACTTGTCGGCAAGCCGGTCATTAAAGGGACGCGGATTGCCGTCGAGTTCCTCATGGAGCTTGTGGCCAACGGGTGGACGATGGACCAAATCCTTCGGCAATATGACCACTTGACCCCTGAAGACATTCAGGCTTGCGTGGCTTACGCCAGCGAGGTTCTCAAGTCAGATCGGGCACTTGGTCTCCCTGCGTGAGGACGAGGCCAATCGCGGACACTGAAGGGAGGTACGAAGTGGCAAGCGCTCATACGGTTTTTAAAGGCGTCGTTCACGGTAAGTTGATCGAGCTGGAGAAGGAGCCGGGCTTGCCGGACGGCCAACAGGTCACGGTCGCGTTGCAACCAATTCTGCCGCCCGGTGAGGGGATTCGGCAATCGGCCGGAGCATGGGCAGATGCCGGTGAAGAGCTCGACGCTTGGCTGATCGAAATGCGACGGAGTCGGCAGCAGGACCGCCCGGAGATTTCTTGATGTATCTCCTCGATACGGATACTTGCTCGGCCCACCTGCGTAACGTTGCTATCGTCACGAGCCGATTTCAGCAACACGCCGGACATCTTCATCTTTCCGTCTTAACGCTCGGGGAATTGCTCAGTTGGACGCTCCGTACGAAGTCGCCATCCAAGTACCACCAAGGGTTGCTGAAACTGCTATCCGATGTGACAGTGCTCAACGTGGACCAGAACGCGGCATGGAGGTTCGGTGAGGTCAGGGCACAGCTTCTCGATCAGGGACAGCCGGTCGCTGCCGTGGACTTGATGATTGCGGCTACCGCCCTGGTTAACCGGTTCACCGTGGTCACACACAATACGCAGCATTTTTCCAAGGTTCCTGGCCTGACTCTTGAGGATTGGTTGGTTCCCTGACATGACCGACGTGCTGGTTTACTGGCCTGATTACGGGAAGAGCACAGCGAACGGCGATGCGCCTCGGTGGCACTCCAACCATCGGGTTTTCAATGACCTTCTGCCCGGAGACCGGCTGTGGGTGGTCACGTCGGGGAAGAGTCTGGGACTTGAAGCCGAGAGCGCTGGCTACGTCGTCGCCGTGTGGCCCGTGGCACAAGTGGTCGAGAACCCGGGCGACAATCCTCAGTATCCATCCAGGAAGTATCAGCACCGAGTTCTGGTGAACGAGATCGAGGCGATTCACTTGGACCAGCCGGTTTGCGTGGACCACATCATCCGGGGCGAGGGCTACGACGAACGGATCCCGGTCGGTCGCTTCTTGCGAGGTCCACGCCGCCTGACCGACGAGAGAGTCCGCCAGCTTCGCAGCGCAGCCGGTGCGGAAATGGCGCAGAAATGGTTGACTGCAAGCAATCCAAGAAACGGCAACGGCACTGTCGCCGCTGACCTGGGCGAGGTACTGGCCGGACGGGGAGCCGTCGATTACCGCGACTCCGGTACGTTCTTCGCCAAGACGTATCTGACCGATGGTCTGACCAAGCTGCTCATCGACGTGATGCAGCGACTTGCCGGAAATCCCAAGACAGACCCGGTGATCCAGCTTCAGACCGCCTTCGGCGGCGGCAAGACGCACACGCTGCTCGCGCTCTACAACCTGCTCAAGAAACCCAACGAGGTCAGCAAACTCTCCCAGATCAAGAATCTCGTTGGCGCAGCCGGCCTGAAACAGATCCCCGCCGCGAGCGTGGCTTGTCTCGTCGGCACGGCCCTCAACCCAACCTCGAACCGCACCTTCTGGGGCGAGATGGCGTTCCAACTGGGCGGGGAGAAGCTGTATCGAAAGGTTGCCAAAAACGATGAAGCGAGAATCGCACCCGGCACCGACATTTTGGGCGCACTCCTCCAGGAAGCCGGACCGTGCCTCGTCATGCTGGACGAGATACTGGTCTATCTCGTCAAAACAGGGGGCGTGAAGGTTGGCGGGAGCACGCTGCGCGCCAGCACGCTGACGTTCCTGCAAGAGCTGAGCATCGCCGTCGCCAATTGCCCGCACGCTGTCATGGTCGCCACATTGACCAGTCAGCTCGCCGAGTTCTTCGACGAAGGCGGTGAGCGGGTTTACCAGTCGCTGGAGAAGATTCTCGAGCGCGTGGAAAAGGTCCGTCAGACCGTGGAAGGCCCCGAGATCTACGAGGTTATCCGGTGCCGGCTGTTTGAGGACCTCGGCGACGTCGAGCAGCATCGGAACACCACCGAGGCGTACTGGAAAATGTACCAGCAGCTCGGCGAGGATGTGCCCTCCGGTTGTCGTGACCCATCGTACCGTGAGGAGATGCTCAGGGCGTACCCGTTCCACCCGGAACTGATCTCGGTCCTGTATGAGCGCTGGGGCACGATCCCCGAGTTCCAGCGAACGCGCGGCGTGCTCCGTTTGCTCGCCGACGTGATCGCCACGCTGTACCAATCGAAGGACAACGAGCCCTTGATCCAGAGCGGGTCGATCAGCCTCGGCACAGCGGCCGTGCGCAGCGAGCTGGTCAAGCACACCGGCGCTCCGAGCGTTTATCTGTCGGTGATCGAGAGCGACATCGCGGGGAGCCACGCGAAGGCCCCGGAGATCGATCGGCAGTTGGGCAGCGAGTACGCCAAGGAGAATGTGTCGGAGAAGCTGGCCCGGTCGGTATTCATGTACTCGTTCAGCGGGGGCCAGCAGCGCGGGGCCACCCTGCCGCAACTTCGTGTCGGGGTCCTGAACCCGGAGATGGCCCCTCCGTTCGTCTCCGACGCCCTCGACCGCATGACCAAAAGGCTCTGGTATCTCTACCTCGACAACGGCCTTTACCGTTTCGATTCCCGACCAAACCTCAACCGCATCCTCGTGGACCGTGAGGAACTGATCCGGTCCGAACCGGACAAGGTTCGAGATTTCGCCAAAGCCACGCTCAACGACCTGATCGGCGATGCGGCCTTCCGCGTGTACCGCTATCCCGAAGAGGACCGGTACGTGGATGACGAACCCCGTCTGAGTCTCGTCGTCCTCGATCTCGATCAGACGGCGTCCGAGGAAGAGCTTCCCGAAGAGACCGGCGAGTTCGTCACCCGCATCCTCAAGCAGCACGGCAAGGGGTTCCGCAAATACGCCAACGTCTTGATCTTCCTCGCTCCTGACACGCAGCGCGCGTCCGAGGTCATCGACGCCGCCCGGCGACTGCTGGCGCTCCGCAGCATCGACGAGCACAAGCCCACGAAGGCCCAACTGACCGAGGACCAGTTGAAGGACCTGGCGGGGCGTTTGAAGGAGGCGGATGTTCGCCTGCCGGCGGCCCTGACGACGGCCTACCGGCACATTCTCGTGCCCGACAAGAACAAGACGATCCGCTGCACCGACATGGGCATATCGATCGCTAAAGGAACGCTCAGCCAGAAGGTGCTCGACAAGCTCAAGGACGCGCAGCAAATCCTCGATAAGCTCGATCCGGCGATCCTGATCGGCGAGCGGTTCGGCCTCTGGCCGCCAGATCAAGAGATGGTCAACGTCAGCACATTGGCGGATTACTTCACGCAACTGACGCACCTGCCGATGCTGCTCGGGGCGGGAGTTCTTCCCGACTGCTTCGCCAAGGGCGTGCAGCGCGGGCTCTTTGCCTACGCGCTCGGCGACGGCGAGAAAAAGCAGTTTGACACGATCTTCTTCCACGACAAGAACGTGACCGCTGAAAAGTGCGAGATCACCGAGTCGGCATGGCTGCTGCGCCCGCCGCTCGCCAAGTCGCTGATGCCCGAACCCGAGCCGGCCGACACCGCGAAGACCCTCGGGGGTGCAGGTTCGACTGCCACCGGAGCCGACACCGAGGATTCGACGACGGGCACTGCCGAGGACTGGACCACCGGCAAGGGCGGTGGGGTGAGGATCGTCAAGGGCGAGCGGCGCCTGAACAAGGTGCGGATCGACATGCACAACGTCCCGTGGGACCAGTGGAACGACATCTACAACGAGGTCATCGACCCACTTGCAAAGGAAGGTGCCGACCTTCTATGCCAGGTGATCGTCATCGCGAGGGGCGACGCTGCCATCCGGGAAAACACGGTCGAACTGGGCATCAGAGAGTCGCTGAGCCAGCGAGGGATCAAGGCGGACATCCAGACGGGGTAGCTGTTCGTTGCGGTTGTCAGAGAGGGCGCTCGATTCCGAAGCGACATTCAGGCGATCTCGCTGGACGGCAAGCCGGCGATGATCGTCATCAACTTCGGCCGCACCGGCGACGCGACTCGAATTCAGGCTCTCCTCGACGAGGCCGGCTGAGCGCCGGGCGCCACGCCATGTCCTTGCCCGAGGTTCGACCCGCATCATTGATTCGAGAGTGGCGAATGGTTAGAAAGGTTCAATCCTCACTCGTCGCGAGACCCCACCCTTTCACTCCCCTCAAGGAAGCGAAGGAATTGTCTCGCCACTCGCCATGACCTGAAGGGCTGAGCCATGTCCGAATCACTTTCCGAAATCTATCTGGCCCGGCACGGTGAGACGGCCTGGACGATCTCGCACCAGCACACGGGCCGGTCCGACGTCCCGCTCACCGAGCGCGGCGAGCGCAACGCGCGCAGCCTGGGAGAGAGGCTGCGCGGAATGACGTTTACCAAGGTCCTGGTCAGCCCGCTTCAGCGAGCGGCGCGGACCGCTCTGCTGGCGGGCTTTGGCGATTCGGGCGAGATGGAGCCCGACCTGATGGAATGGGATTACGGCCGTTACGATGGCTTGACGACGGTCGACATCCACAAAGTGCAGCCGGACTGGTCGCTTTTTCGCGACGGGTGTCCAGGCGGCGAGTCGGTGGCGGCGGTCGGGGCCCGGGCCGATCGAGCCATTGCCAGGCTGCGGGCGATCAACAGCCGCGTCTGCGTCCTCTTGTTCGGTCACGGCCACTTCTTCCGGGTCCTGGCCGCCCGGTGGCTGGGACTGGCCCCCGCGGACGGGCGGCTGTTCTTTTTGAGCACGGCGTCGCTCAGCGTCCTGGGATACGAGCATACCCGGGATGAACCGGCCATCCGCCTCTGGAACGATGTTCGCCACGTGACGACCTGAACCGGCCTGATCGAGCCGCATTCCTTCCTCTCCGATCACTGGAGCCTCGGCATGCCCAAGACCGCGAACCCCCTGGAGCGCTACGAGTCCCGCCAGTTCCGATTCGCTGATGACGATTACTACGACCGCCACCTGGTCTTCGACCACGTCGTTCCGATGGAGAAGGCGACGACGCGCGAGCGGTTCGAGGCGATCGCCAGCTCGATCCGCGACCTGCTCACACAGCGCTGGCTGTTGACCGCGAGGACGCACGACGAGCAGAACCCCAAGGAAGTTTACTACCTTTCGATGGAGTTCTTGATTGGCCGGACGCTGGGCAACGCCATCACGAACCTTCAAGTCGAGGAATTTGTTCGCAACGACTTTGCTTCGGACGCCGGGCAGGACTGGCCGGAGCTGTTCGAGCAGGAGCCCGACGCGGGGCTGGGCAACGGGGGGCTCGGCCGGCTGGCTGCCTGTTTCCTCGACTCGCTGGCCACACTTCAGATCCCGGCCGTTGGTTATGGCCTGCGCTACGAATACGGAATGTTCCGCCAGGAGATCAAGGACGGCCGGCAAGTGGAGCACCCCGATAACTGGCTGATCCGCCCCGACCCCTGGGAGGTCGTCCGGCCCGGTGAGACCGTGGAGGTCCGGCTCAACTGCGCTTTCAAGATGAAGGAGGGGCGGCTGACGGTGACCCCGAACGTGCCGACCCTTTTGCGCGGGGTTCCGTATGATCGGCCGGTGATCGGCTACGGTGGGCGAACGATCAACACACTTCGGCTCTGGGGCGCCGCCGCCGCCGAGGACTTCAACTTCCTGGAATTCAGCCGCGGCGATTTCTTTGACGCCGTCCACGAGAAAGTCGCGGCCGAAGTGCTGACGCGCGTGCTCTACCCGGATGACTCAACGCCCCGTGGGCGCAACCTCCGGTTTGTGCAGGAGTATTTTCTGGTTGCGTGTTCGCTGGCCGACATCGTGGCGCGGTTTCGCCGCCGGGGCAACGACTGGCGCGCCCTCGCCGACAAGGTCGCCGTCCAGCTCAATGACACCCACCCCTCGATGGCGGTCGCCGAGCTGATGCGGATCTTGCTGGACGAGGCGGGCCTCGGCTGGGATGAAGCGTGGGACCTGACCCGGCGGACCCTGGCCTACACCAACCACACCCTGATGCCGGAGGCGCTCGAGACGTGGCCGGTCAGCCTCTTCGAGATGATCGTGCCGCGCCTCCTCGAGATCATCTACGAGATCAACCGCCGGTTCCTGGACGACGTCCGTTCCCGCTATCCCGACGACCTCGACCGCCTGGCTCGGGTCAGCTTGATCTCGGAGGGGCCGGCAAAGCGGGTCCGGATGGCCAACCTGGCGATCGTGGGCACTCACAGCACCAACGGCGTCGCCGAGATCCATTCGCGGCTGCTGCGCACCACGGTTGTCTCCGACCTGGCCGGGATTTTCCCCGAGCGGTTCAATAACAAGACCAACGGCGTGACTCCCCGTCGCTGGCTTCTGCTGGGTAACCCCGACCTTTCCCGCCTGATCACCGGCGCCATTGGCGACGGCTGGGTGAGCGACCTGTCGCAGCTCAAGAAGATCGTTCCCCTGGCCGCGGATGCTTCCTTCCTCGATGGTTTCCGCCAGGCCAAGCGCGCGGCCAAGGTCCGCTTCGCCGTCTGGCTCCGCATGACGAGAGGGCTGGCGGTCGATCCGGACACCATCTTCGATTGTCAGGTCAAGCGATTTCACGAATACAAACGGCAACTGCTCAATATTCTGCACGTCATCGTCTTGTACAACCGGCTGCGCGACAACCCCAAGCTGGCCTTGCCTCCCCGAACATTCTTCTTCGCCGGCAAGGCCGCGCCGGCCTATACCCTGGCCAAGCTGATCATCAAGCTGATCAACAACGTTGCGTCCGTGGTCAACGTGGATCCGGTCGCCGGCGGTCAGATCAAGGTTTTTTTCCTCAGCGAGTACAATGTGAGCCTGGCCCAGCGATTGATTCCCGCCAGCGACGTTTCCGAGCAGATCTCCACGGCCGGGTTCGAGGCCAGCGGAACCAGCAACATGAAGTTCATGATGAACGGCGCGCTGACGGTCGGCACCCGGGACGGCGCGACCATCGAGATGGCCCGCGAGGCCGGCGAGGAGAACTTCTTCCTGTTTGGACTGACCGCCGACCAAGTCTCCGGCAGCCGCGGCTGGTACAACCCGTACTGGCACTACGAGCACGAGCCGGAAACGCGCCGCGCCTTGGACATGATCGCCTCGAACGCTTTCAGTTCGGACGAACCGGGGATCTTCGCGCCGATCTGGGACACGCTGCTGCCGGGCGGCGACCACTACATGCACCTGGCCGACTTATCGGCTTACGTCAAGGCGCAGGAACGAGTCGGCGAGCTTTACCTCCAGCCAGAGACCTGGACGCGGCGGGCGGTCAAGAACGTGGGTCATTCCGGCAAGTTCTCGAGCGATCGCACGATTTCGCAGTACGCCAGCGAGATCTGGCAGGCGAAACCGTGTCCGGTGGACTCGTGAGTAAAGGACGGGAATTGCGATGGCCGTTCATCCCTTGGCAGGTCAACTGGCTCCCGCGAGCGTCTTGATCGACGTTCCCGCGCTCGAGCAGGCTTACCACGCGAACCGGCCCGATCCGGCCGACCCGCGCCAGTGCGTCGCCTTCGGGACGAGCGGACACCGGGGTACGCCGCTGGACAGTACGTTCACCGAGGCTCATATCCTGGCGATCACCAAGGGGATCTGCGACTACCGCCGAGCTCACGGAATCGACGGGCCCCTCATGATGGGCAAGGACACGCACGCCCTGTCCGGACCGGCTCAGCGGACGGCCCTCGAAGTGCTGGCGGCCGAGGGTGTCGAGACGGTCCTCCAGCGCGACGACGGCGTGACGCCGACTCCGGTCATCTCTCACGCCATCCTGGTTTACAACCGGGCTCACGCCGATCACCAGAGCGACGGCATTGTGATCACGCCATCGCATAACCCGCCCGCCGACGGCGGTTTCAAGTACAACCCGCCCCACGGCGGACCGGCCGGCTCCGAGGTCACTTCCTGGATCCAGGACCGGGCCAACGCCTTGCTCCGGGCCGGGAACGCCGAGGTGACGCGCATTCCGTTCGCCCGGGCGATCCGAGCGCGCACGACCCGTGAGGTCGATTTCGTCAAACCTTATGTGGACGACTTGGCGAGCGTGATCGACATGGAGGCGATTCGTGGGGCGGGCCTCAAGCTCGGCGTCGACCCACTGGGCGGCGCGGCCGTGCATTACTGGCAGCCGATCGCCGACACGTACGGCCTGGACATCACCGTCACGAACCCGGCGGTGGACCCGACATTCCGGTTCATGACGCTGGACCACGACGGCCAGATCCGCATGGACTGCTCCAGCCGTTATGCGATGGCGAGCCTGGTCAAGCTCAAGGACCGCTTTGACATCGCCTTCGGCAACGATCCCGACTCGGACCGCCATGGGATCGTCACGAAGTCGGCGGGGCTCATGAATCCCAACCATTACCTGGCCGTCGCGATCCGCTTTCTGCTGACCCACCGGCCCGCCTGGCCGGCACACGCGAAGGTCGGCAAGACGCTGGTCAGCAGCAGCCTGATCGACTACGTAGTGAAGAGCCTGGAAAGGAAGCTCGCCGAGGTGCCGGTCGGCTTCAAGTGGTTCGCGCAGGGGTTGCTCGACGGGTCTTTCTGCTTCGGTGGCGAAGAGAGCGCCGGCGCCAGCTTCCTGAGGCGGGACGGCACAGTCTGGACCACCGATAAAGACGGCCCGATCCTCGATCTGCTGGCCGCGGAGGTCCTTGCCCGAACGGGCAAGGACCCAGGCGAGCACTACCGCGAGCTGACCGCGCAGTTTGGGACACCATTTTATACGCGGATCGACGCCCCCGCGACCTCCGAGCAGAAGGCTCGCCTCGGGAAGCTCGATCCCGCCAACGTCAAGGCATCCGACCTGGCCGGTGAGCCGATCACCGCGAAGCTGACCCGCGCACCCGGCAACAATGCGGCGATCGGCGGGCTCAAGGTGATCGCCCAGAGCGGCTGGTTCGCGGCGCGCCCGTCCGGCACCGAAAACATCTACAAGATTTACGCCGAGAGCTTTCGCGATCAGGGTCACCTCGACTCCATCGTGGCCGAAGCTCAGCAGATCGTTTCCGACGCTCTGACCTCGTGAAGCGTGGAGCGTGGAGCGTGGTGCGGGGAGTGGGGAGTGGGGAGTGAATTTGGAGACCGACCATGAGCACGAGACCCGTGTGTGACCGTCCGGCCTGGAAGGCGTTGGAGGCTCACTACCAGAAGGTGCGCGACGTGCATCTTCGCCGCTTGTTTGCCGACGAGCCTGGTCGCGGCGAGCGGCTCACGGCCGAGAGCGAGGGCATCTTCCTCGATTACTCCAAGAACCGGGTTACGGACGAGACCCTCGGCCTGCTCGTGCAGCTTGCCGAGGAATCGGGCCTGCGGGCTCGCATCGACGCCATGTTTCGGGGCGAGAAGATCAACGTGACCGAGGACCGCGCCGTCTTGCACGTCGCCTTGCGGGCTCCGAAAGGTCAGGCCATCTTCGTCGACGGCGAGGACGTGGTGCCTCGGGTCCATGCCGTGCTCGATCGCATGGCGGACTTTGCCGGCGAGATCCGGAGCGGGGCCTGGAGAGGGCACACCGGCAAGCGGATCAAGAACGTCGTCAATATCGGCATCGGGGGCTCCGATCTCGGGCCGGTGATGGCCTACGAGGCGCTGCGGCATTATAGCGACCGCGCTTTGACGTTCCGGTTCATCTCCAACGTCGACGGCACGGACTTCGCCGAGGCCACCCGAGACCTCGATCCGGCCGAGACGCTGTTCATCATCTGCTCGAAGACGTTCACGACGCTCGAAACCATGACCAACGCCCACACGGCCCGCGACTGGTGCTTGAGCGGCCTGGGCGAAGAGGGCGGGGTCGGGAGACCCGCGCCCAGCG
>JBIOJM010000348.1:0-10653 GCA_044450785.1 Isosphaerales bacterium | reverse complement strand
CTCCTGGACAGCACGCTGGTCGTATGGGCCAGCGAATTTGGCCGTACGCCCATGTCGCAAGGCGGTAAGGGACGCGACCACAATCCCTACGGCTACACGATGTGGATGGCCGGCGGCGGAGTCAAAGGCGGCGTGGCCTACGGAGCCACCGACGAATTTGGCCTGCACGCCGTCAAGGACCGCGTCTCCGTCCATGATTTTCATGCGACGATTCTGCACCTGCTGGGTCTGGATCACGAAAAACTGACCTACTTGCATAACGCCCGCGACGAACGGCTGACGGACGTGGCGGGACGGGTGATCGAGGGCATCCTAGCGTGATCGATTGCAATTCTAAATAGAATCTCCGCATCTTCCAGCCGTTGCAGCGGCTGGAAGCGGCCTCGATTCGGAGAATGGGCTCAGAAGGTCGGAAGTACAAATCCTGTCCCCCCGATCTTTTTTCGCGATGAGCTCTTCGGCGAGCATGTTGAGGGGATTTCTCATTGTGGGGACGAGAGTTACAGCTCGATGAGGAAACTTCTCAATAACCCGGGGTAGGAGTGCCGCCTTTAGAGGCCGTCGCGCTTTATGCGTCGCGTAGCGACGATTGATGGTAGCCCAGCCTTTTAAGGCTGGGTCAACGCCGGGAAAATGAGATTAGCGTCGCGTTAGCGACGGTTGAGTAGCCTTCAGGCGTCGCTAACGCGACGCAACTTCCGATGTTCGCGAAGTCCGGGCCTTGAAAGGCCCGGCTAGCATCATTCGTCGCTACGCGACGCAGCATAAAGCCAGACGATCTCGTTAGGAGGCTTTCGGCGCAAAACCGCCTAAAGGCGGGACTCCAACCCAGACTGACCCAGGGTTATTGAGAAGTTACGCGCCGAACTAATGTTGTTGTGCGTCGGCCAGCGAAACCACCACGCGCTTGCCTACAGCCTCGGCGTAGCGCACGAGGGTCTCCACGGTGGGGTTGGCGCGTTGGCCGGTTTCGAGCTTCGAGAGCGCAGAACGGTCCATGCCGGTGAGTTCCGTCAAGTCGGAAAGGCTCAGGCCTCTCGCTTCGCGCGCGGCTTTCAGTTGCAGGAGCAACTCTTGCAGCTGGTCGAGGGTCGCCATGCGTTCGTGGTGCCGCTCAATCAGGTCGGGCAGTTCCTCGGCGACCTGCTCTCGAATCGCCTTGTACTTGGCGGCCTCTTCAGGCGTAAGCCGTCGGTCGCGGGTAATGCGTTTCATGGTCGTTGCCTCCTCGGAACGTCGTAGGCCGTTACTGGGTAGACAGTATCGGCGTCGATTTCTTCGTACACCACCATCAGGTGCCGGCCCGTGCTGGTGTCTCCGAAGACCACGGGCCGGCCAGAAGACCGGCTGATGTCTGCGTCCGTCGCGTTCTGGAACACCTCTTCAACCTCTTCCCTCGTAACGCCGTGCTCCGCACAGTGCTGCACGTTGCCGTCCGGGTCGTCATCGAGATCCCAGATAATCGAGTCGAACGGCATGGACCGTTTCTCGTGTCTTGTGGTATTATAATACCACGCGCAGGCATAGGGCGTCAAGCCGGGCTGACGGCCCGAGGTGCCGCCGAACACGCCGCAGGCGACGGGGGCCGCCCTTGCGGCTTTCCAGCGTAGTCGTCTCAGCAGGCGGCCCCGGCGGCTAAGCTGAGGCGTTACGGTCATTTATCATCCAGCAACCTGACGAAGCATCGCCGCAATACGACATCCCAAGCCCCGGATTCCGGGCATAAATAGTTCTAACGGTGTCCTTTCGCCTCGACATGAGAAGGCCAGTCGGGACAAGGAGTCCCGGTTCGCCTTTTTTTCAACCCAGACGGCATATCAGGCGGAAGGGGGGGGTTCGGAGAAGCGCAGGTCGCCCCCGGCTTTTCGGGAGCGGTGTAGCGGAGGCCAGGCGGTACGCCCAACTTTGCCGGCCTGCCACTTCATTTCGACCAATCTTCGACCGCAAGGTTGGGAACTCGCTGGAAGTCGCGCAGATTGCGGGATACTACTGGTAGTTAGGATCTTCCTCCACCTCTTGCAGGTACTCTACGATGGACTTTTGCCAGGCCGCGAACAGCGGATCGTCCTTGAACATGCCGGCGAACTTGAGAAGGGGCGGCCGGTGGGTGCCGACTTCCATTCCGACCACTTCGGTACCTTCCTTGAAACGCCTCTGGATTTTTTCGCGCAGCTTGGCCAGGGCCTCCGCGCGCGTCGCCCCCTTGGCCGTGACTGCAAACGGCTCGCTGCCTCGCGCCCGATAGCCATTGCCCTTAAGGCGTTCCACCAGAACCGGGATTTGCATGATGACGCTCCCAGGCACACTCGGTTCCTCGTCAGAGGTCTTGTCGCCCAGGCACGAACCAGCGAAGCCGCGGCGTCACCGCGTAAGACGGCTGCATGGCCCGCTCAATCCGAGGACACATCTGCCCACGCCTTCAAAGCGAAATCTACAAGTCGCCCTTCGCGTTCTTCGATTTCCCGAAGGGTCCAATCCTGTTTCCTCATTATCTCCTGGATAGAGCGCATGTTGTGTCTTTCGTATATGTGCTTCTTCTCCTGGAATCCCTCGCGTCGGGCGCTCAGAGTCGCAATGGCGTCGGATCGTCGAGGGTCATGCTTCCCTGAGCCATTCGATGTCATAAGCTATTTTACCATGAATTGACTTGACAATTCGTTGGTGCTCAGAGTGAGGGGAGATTGCCAAGAGAACGGCTTTCAGGACGCATTCGACTGCGTATCCAGCGAGATAAATGGCTCCCGTAGTCCGCTCGTTTCTAAATAGAATCTCCGCGTCTTCCAGCCGTTGCAGCAGCTGGAAGCGGCCACGATCCAGACAATGGGGTTGAGGAGGTCGATGGCTCGAATCCGGTCGCCCCGACAATGAAAGGGACAGTTGTCA
Source organism: Isosphaerales bacterium (assembly GCA_044450785.1). GTDB lineage: Bacteria > Planctomycetota > Planctomycetia > Isosphaerales > Isosphaeraceae > JBIOJM01. The sequence goes on along the minus strand of JBIOJM010000348.1, from coordinate 7,770 downwards.
AAAATGATGAATGTCCCCTTTTCTTCTCCAAAAATGATGAATGTCCCCTTTTCTTCTCTGGCCTGCCGCTACGCCATTGTGCCGATGGTCCTGCGGAAGCGTACAAGGGCGATGTTGAACAAGGTCAGGCCGATCAGCGCGAGGGCGAGGAATTGCGGCCAGACTGCGTCCAGGCCCGCCCCGCGATACAGGATCCCCTGGGCGAGCATAACGAAATGGGTCGTGGGGGCCGCCAGCATGATCTGCTGTACCCACTCGGGCATGCTCTCACGCGGGGTCATGCCGCCCGAGAGCATCAACAAGGGCAGCAGCACCAGGATCATCAGCAGGGCGAACTGCGGCATCGTGCGGGCGAACGTGGCCAGGAACATGCCCAGCGACGTGGTGGCGAACAGGTGCAGCGCCGCGCCGCACAGGAACAGAGCGACCGAACCCTGGACCGGCACCGACAGCACGCCCTGCACGACGACGGTCAGGGAGACGGCGGAGGCGACGAGCACCACCAGACCCATCGACCAGATTTTGCTGGTCATGATCTCGAACGGCGTCACCGGCATCACCAGCAGGTGCTCGACCGTGCCGCGCTCGCGCTCGCGGATCAGGGCGGCGCCGGTGAGCAGGACCGACAGCATGGTGATCTGGTCCATCAGTGCCACCACGGCGCCGAACCAGGACCGGCTCAGGTTGGGGTTGTAGCGCAGCCGCTCCTCCAAGTCCACCGGCGGTGTGAAGCTGGTCCGATAGCGCTGCAGCCACGTCTGCACCTCGCCTTGGACGATGGTCTGCACGTAGCTGCTGCCGGAGAACGCCTGCCCCACGCGGGTCGCATCGGTATTGAGCTGGATCGCGGGCGAGCGCCCGGCCAGCACGTCCTCCTGGAACTTGGGGGGAATGTTGAGGGCGAAGGTGTCCAGCCCGGCGTCCATCCGGGCGTCCATCTCCTCCCGCGATACCAGCTTCGGCGGCAGGAACAGCGGTGGCTGGAAGGCGTTGACGATCCGCTGTGAGAGTGGCGACTGGTCCTCGTCCACGATGGCGATGGGCGCCTTATGGAGCGTGTCCGGCAATCCGCTCGCGATCGAATAGATCGACAGCGTAAAGGCGTAGACGATCAGCACGAGCATCATCGGGTCGCGGGCCAGGCTCCACAATTCCTTGACGCCCAGGTGCAGAATGTTCTTGGCGCGCATGGTTCAGGCCTCCTGTTTCTTCAAGAACGCCGCGCTCAGCCCGATCAGCACCGGGATGGCGATCAGCAGGGGGATGAACGAGCCATACAGGCCGGCAAAACCCAGCGCCTTGTTGAAGGTCCCGCGGGAGATCGTGATGTAGTAGGCGGTCGGGTAGACCTCCCCGACCAGACGACCGAAGCCCTCTAGGGAAGAAACCGGGTCGGTCAGGCCGCAGAAATTGCTGGCGGGGACGAGGGTGAGCACGGCCGTCGCGAACAGCGCCGCCACCTGGGTGCGCGTCAGGGTCGAGATGAGCAGCCCGATCCCGGTGGAGCAGCCGACGTAGAGCAGCGCGGCGACGGCCGCGGTCAGGAAATCCCCCTTCAGGGGTACGTCGAAGAGGGTCACCGCGAGCGTCGTAAGCAGCAGGAAGTTGAGAAATCCCAGGGCCACGTAGGGAAGCTGCTTGCCCAGCAGGAACTCCAGGCGCGTCGTTGGCGTGACGTAAAAGTTAATGATTGACCCGAGGTCCTTCTCGCGGACCACCGACAGCGTCGCCAACATGGCCGGGATCAGGAGCAGCAACAGCGGGATGACGGCCGGCACCATCGCCACCAGGCTCTTGACGTCAGGGTTGTAGCGGTACCGCAGCTCGACCGTGGCGGGTAAGACCAGCTGGCGCTGACCCACGCCGAGTTGTTGGCGCTGGCCAAGACGATGCCGGGCCACTTCCTGGAGCCAGAGCAGGTGCATGCCCTGCACGTAGCCCCGGATCGTCTCGGCGCGCTGCGGCATGGCGCCGTCGATCCAGACGCCGATCCGCACCGGCTTATCCCTCTCCCTCCAGCGCTCCACGTCGCGGCCGAAGTCGGGGGGAATCTCGAGGACCATGCTGAGTTCCCCCGACCGCATGCGCCGGTCGAGTTCTTCATAGGTGGCGACCGGCGGCCGCTCGGTGAAGTAGCGGCTCGAGCCGGCAATGTTGATCGTGTAGTCGCGGCTGACGGTCGTCTGGTCGCGGTCCAGCACGGCGTATTTTAGGTGCTCCACGTCTAATGTGATACCGTAGCCCATGATGATCATCAGGATCACGCTGCCCAGACCGGCCATCGTCAGGCGGATCGGGTCGCGGGTCAGTTCGAGGAACTCGCGGTAGCTGCAGCTCAGCATCCGCTGCAGGCTGAACCTGGAGCTGATTCGGCCCCGGCCGGCCTCGTGCCCCGCCGCCGCGCCCGCCTCGGCCGGCACGGCCGCCGCCGCCGCCGGCTCGGCGGCCCGCATTTTCGCCTCCGCCTCTTCCAGGTAGCCGATGAAGGCATCCTCCAGCGTCGCCGCGTGCCGCCCCTTGACCACCCCGTCCGGCGTGTCGATGACCAGCACCTTTCCGGCGCTCATCAGCGAGATGCGGTCGCAGCGCCCGGCCTCGTTGATGAAGTGGGTGGAGACGAAGATCGTGACCTTGTCGCGGCGGGACAGGTCGATCAGGTGCTCCCAGAACCCGTCCCGCGCCACCGGGTCCACCCCCGAGGTCGGCTCGTCGAGGATCAGCAGGTCGGGCCCGTGGATCAGCGCCACGGCCAGTTGCAGGCGCTGCCGTTGCCCCAGGGGGAGCGAGTCGGGCAGCACGTCCATGATTGGATCGAGGCCGAACCGCGCGGCCGTCTGTTCGACGCGCGCCGGAATCTCGTCCTTGGGCACCTCAAAGAGTTGGGCGTGCAGGACCAGGTTCTGGCGGACTGTCAGCTCGGAATAGAGCGAGAAGGCCTGCGACATGTAGCCGACCTTGCGGCGGACGGCGATGTCGTTGGCGTCGACCGGCTCGCCGAACAACCAGGCCTGCCCCTCGGTGGGCGGCAGCAGGCCGCACAGCATCTTCATTGTCGTCGATTTGCCGCAGCCGTTGGCGCCGAGGAAGCCGAAGATCTCCCCCCGGTCGATCCGGAAGCTGACGTGATCGACCGCGGTAAAACTGCCGAATCGTTGGGTCAAGTCGTGCGCCTCGATGATTACCTCCTGGTCGCCTGCCGGGCGGGGTGGGACCACCAACTCCTTGTGGCCGCGGCGCTTCTCCTCTGGCAGCAAGGCGATGAAGGCTGAGTCTAGGTCGCGGGCCCCGGTGCGCGCCAGGAGTTCCGCAGGCGTGCCGGTGGCGAGCACGCGGCCGGCGTCCATCGCCACCAGCCAGTCGAAGCGGGCGGCCTCCTCCATGTAGGCGGTCGCCACCAGGACGCTCATGCCCGGCCGGCTGGCCCGGATGCGGTCGATCAGCTCCCAGAACTGCCGGCGCGATAGGGGATCGACGCCGGTCGTCGGCTCGTCGAGGATCAGCAGGTCCGGGTCGTGGATCAGGGCGCAGCACAGGCAGAGCTTCTGCTTCATGCCGCCGGACAGCTTGCCGGCCGGTCGGTCGGGGAAGCGTCCCAGCCCGATACTTTCCAGCAGCTCGGCGATGCGGCGCTTGCTCTCGGTGCGGCTGAGGCCGAACAGCCGGCCGAAGAAGTCGGTGTTCTCGAAGACCGACAGCGTCGGGTACAGGTTCTTGCCGAGCCCCTGCGGCATGTAGGCGATGCGCGGGCAGGCCGCCCGGCGAAAGCCCGCGTCGGCCATGTCCCCGCCGAGCACTTCGACTCGCCCCTGCTGGATGCGGCGGGCACCGGCCACGAGCGCCAGCATGCTGGACTTGCCTACGCCATCCGGGCCGATCAGTCCGACCATGCAGCCGGGCGGCAGGTCGAGGCTGACCGCATCGAGGGCGCGCGTCTTGCCGTACACCAGGGAAACGTCCCACAGGCGCGCCACCGGCGCGGGGCTGGTTTGGCTACCGGTCTGGGAGTGGTCATGGGTGGTCATGGTGAAAACCTCTCCTGGAAACCGGCCATTTCCGCACGCGCCCAGGGAACTCCTGTGACACTTTCGCCCGGACGATCCACGCGTACCGCCAGCGGTAGGGCCGGCCAACACGCCTCGGAGGCCGGGAGGTCTTTAGCGGACCGGAAGCACCGCCGCATCATCGGCCGGCCGTCCCGAACCACCCCCGCGCTCATGAATCGCCTCCCCCCGGCCGCGCTATAGCCAGCCGCCCGTGAACCCGGCCCGCCGCAGTCCCGTGACCACCGGCGGGCTCCGGCGCATGAGATCCCAGATCAGGCCGGTGCGGTAGTTCTCGATCATCAGCACCACCGGCCCTTGGTCGATGCCGAATTGGTAGGGCGTCACCCACCAGCCCGTCGGGCTGTCGTCCACGCGGAACGTTTGGTTGAACGAGCACCGGAACCCGTAGGGCCGATCCTTGCCACCCAGCTTCAGGCCCGCCAGGTGGCGCGCGGTCGGGATGACGATCTCCGGGGCGAACGGCAGCGAGGCAACCACGACCCATGGCGCGATGGTGCCGTCGTCGGGGCCGAACGGGGCGCCGCGGGCGATGTAGTCGAAGAACTGCCGCTCGACCCCGCCGACCACGCGCTTGACCCAGCCGGGGCCGTCGCACGCCGTGAATCCCCAGCAGTGCTCCCCGTAGCCGGCGAACTGCATCGGGTTCTGCACGGCGTACGCCTGTTGCACGAAGGTCGCCTGCCGGCTGTTCTCGAAGTAGTCGCTGCGGTGGTCGCGCATGAACGCGTCTCGGAGGCCGCGGAAGTCGATCCACAGGTGCGACAGCTGGTGGGTGAACAGCGGCCCGGAATAGAGCAGCTCTCGGCCGTGGAGCTCCTTCCACTTGTAGGTCGAACAGTAGGCGGCGTAGCTCTCCGAGGGCAGAGGGTAGGTCGGCGAGCCCAGGCCGAGCACGTACAGCAGAAGCCCCTCGTCGTAGCCCTCCCAGCGGTAGGGGAGGAAGCCGGTCTCCGGCTTCCAGCCATGCGTGAGCGTCGGGCCGCGGTCCCGCGCCCAGTCCCAGTCGGCCCGGCGGTAGAGCGCGTCGGCGAGCCGACGGACCTCGGTCTCGTCGGCGGTGTCCTGGTCAAAGTAGGCGGCGGCGGTGAGCACGCCCGCGAACAGGAGCGCCGAGTCGACCGTGGACAGCTCGCACTGCCAGACCCGCCGGCCGGTCTCGAGGTCGAGGAAGTGATAGAAGAAGCCCTTGTACCCGGAGGCGTCCGGCTCCGGCCCCTGCGGGAGGTCGTGCAGGAATCGAAGCTGCCGGCGGGCGATCTTCGCCGCGAACGGCCGGGTGATCACGCCGTGCTCGGCGACCACCGGGAGGCCGGAGAGGGCCAGGCCGTCGGCGGCGATGCTGCTCGGAGACGCCGGGTCGGTCTTATCCCGGACCAGGCCGTTGTCGGGATTCGTCTCGTGCAGGTCGTACAGGACCGTGGTCCACTGGAGCTGGTCAAGCTCCTGGTCGGTCGGCCGGTCGTCACCCATCGTTCCCTCCGCCAGTCTCACGTGAGTGCTTCTGTTTCATGCCGCCGGACAGCTTACCGGCCGGCCTATCGGCGAAGGGCGCCAGGCCGGTGCTTTCCAGCAGCTCGGCGATGCGGCGCCGGCACTCGGCGCGGCCGTGGCCGAACCACCGGCAGGTGCCGCTCGTCGAGCGCGTTGTCTGCCCCGGTGAACTCCACCGGGTCGCACCCGTACTGCTGGCGGAGTTCCGCCCAGCCGTCGGGGCTCGGTGCCCGTGGAATGGAAACTTTCTGCATGGTGCCCATAAACATCTCCTTTCTCCGTAGTCCAACATGCCCCATCAGCCGCCGCCGGCAATCTCAAGAAGTTCCTTCCGGCAGGCGACGCTGAAATCCCTGATCGGGTCGAATCGATCCCGTTCGAAAGCCAGGCGAATTTGTTCGACCGTCATGTTCGGCTTGGCATAAAGGTCGACGATTTCGCGCATGCAGGCTTCGGCCGCCGCCAGGACCGGATCCGTGGCCACAAGCCGAATGCGGCCGGTAATCCCATAGAGCTTCACGAAAGTATCGGGTCCTTCCAGCGAGTGGCTGAATGCCTCCACGGCCAAGCGCGAAGCCTCCGTAATGAATTCCCCGTACATTGTCTCGCGGTGGCGCAGCGTTTCTTCCCGCTCGGCGTGGACCGCCTGCGTGCGCTGCGTGATCCAGGTGGTAACGATAGTCGCCGCGGCGCCCACCAGGGACCCGCCAGCCGCCGCGACCGCCATGATGATGGTTGCATCCATGGTTTCCTGTTACTACCTCTGCTACCGGCTGAGGATCGCTCACCTCAAGGCAGCGCCTTGTCGTTTCCGACCTTACCCACATCGCTTTCTCGACAAGATCCACCAGCCCGCTGGTGGCCGTCGTTGGCCTCCCTGGTGGTTACACGTTGTCTCCCTCGGTTGATGTGGCCCGAGTACCGACCTGCCGCCCCTGACCCCACCGCCAGCCGGCGATTTCCGGCATGTCGTCGCCGTGCTTGCAGATGTACTGCTTGTGCTCGATCAGCTTGTCGCGCAGCGCCTGCTTGAAGTACGCGGCTCGAGCGCCCAGTTGGGGCAGTCGCTCGATGACGTCCATGACCAGGTGGAAGCGGTCCAGATCGTTGAGCACCACCATGTCGAACGGCGTCGTGGTCGTGCCCTCCTCCTTGTAGCCGCGCACGTGCAGGTTCTTGTGGTTGGTGCGGCGGTAGGCCAGGCGGTGGATCAGCCACGGGTAGCCGTGGAACGCGAAGACTATCGGTTTGTCCTTGGTGAAAAGGCTGTCGAAGTCCTGGTCGCTCAGGCCGTGTGGGTGCTCGCTTGCCGGCTGCAATTTCATCAGATCCACTACGTTGACGACGCGCACCTTCAGCTCAGGGAGGTGCTTGCGCAGCAACTCCACGGCGGCGAGGGTTTCCAGGGTGGGCACGTCGCCGCAGCAGGCCATCACCACGTCCGGTTCGCCGCCCTTGTCGTTGCTGGCCCACTCCCAGATGCCAAGGCCGGCGGTGCAGTGCTTGACCGCTTGGTCCATGCTCAGCCACTGGGGGGCCGGCTGCTTACCCGCCACGACCAGGTTGACGTAGTTGCGGCTGCGCAGGCAGTGGTCGGTCACGCTCAGCAGCGTATTCGCGTCCGGGGGCAGGTAGACGCGAATGACCTCCGCTTTCTTGTTGACAAGGTGATCGATGAAGCCGGGGTCCTGGTGGCTGAAACCGTTGTGGTCCTGGCGCCAGACGAGCGAGGACAGCAAGTAGTTCAGCGATGCGATGGGCCGACGCCAGGGTATTTCATGGCACACCTTGAGCCACTTGGCGTGCTGGTTGAACATCGAGTCGATGATGTGGATGAACGCCTCATAGCACGAGAAGAAGCCATGCCGGCCGGTCAGCAGATAGCCCTCCAGCCAGCCCTGGCACTGGTGCTCGCTGAGGACCTCCATGACGCGGCCGTCCGGGTTGAGGTGATCGTCGTAGGGCAACGTCTCGGCGACCCAGGCGCGGTTGGTGACTTCGAGGACATCCTGCCAGCGATTAGAGTTGGACTCGTCCGGGCTGACCAGGCGGAAGTTCTTGCTGTCCAGATTGATCTTCATGACGTCGCGGAGGAACCTACCCATCTCCCGCGTCGCCTCTGCGTCCTTGGCGCCCGGGCTGGGCACATCCACCGCGTAGTCCCAGAAGTCGGGCATCTTGAGGTCCTTGAGCAGCAGACCGCCGTTGGTGTGCG
>JBIOJM010000347.1:0-10668 GCA_044450785.1 Isosphaerales bacterium | reverse complement strand
TCGTAACAACCGCGTCCGCCGCACCTATGACTGCTACACCCCCCCCCAGCCTTTATTCTTCGTCGCGCGGCCCGCCACACCCCCCCCCCCCTTGTCGGTGACCTTCTCCGGCGCCGCGGGGCCGCACGTCCGGTCGCAGGAGGAACTCGACGCCTCGACGGCGGACGCGTATTATTGGAACGCCGACATCGAGGTCACCTTCATCAAGGTCTTCGATAGGGCCGCGGATGTGAAGGTCACGGCTCTTTACCCCTGACCCGACTCGCAACCCGAAACCCGAAGCCCTTCGGCCCCGGTTCGAGAGGGGAAACGAATGAGCCATCACATCGCGCACGATGTCAAAGCCGAACTCATTTTCACACGCGACTTCCGCGAGTATATCCGGGGCCAGTTCCGGCCCGGCCTGACCGTGACGATCCGATACGACCCGTACCGGGTCGTCCCCCCGGACGACGGCTACCGTTTCGGCGACCCGGAGCGCCCGGTCGTCGCCCACCTTCAATTCAAGGACAGTGGCTCGGTCATTGACGTCACCCTCCTCTCGTCGGTCGGCACTCCTGATTACATACCCCCTACGGCCTACGAACGCGCCCCGAAGCTCCAGGGTGACGTGTTGATCCCCGGGGACGCCGCCTGGGTATCCATCTGGTTCACCTACCACAGCGCCGGCGGCCGGGTGCTCTACGACAGTAACTTCGGAAAAAACTTCCGGCTGCGGTTCTACCGCGGCGAGATCGAGGTCCTCCAGACGGACGTGCACGACGCCCCCGGCCAGCCGCTTGGCCGCTTCGTCTGTCGGGTCGCCACCGACCGGTGCGTCCAGCGGGTCATCGCCCGCTACCGGGTCGTCAACCGGCAGCCGGTGGCCCCCGACGCCACCGTGGACCTCCGGCGTACCGGCGAGTCGGACGAGCACGGTCACCCGATCTGGGAGATACACGACGTGCTCGTGCCGAAGGACGCCGTCGTTGCCTATGACCTGGTTTACTTCGCGGACGACCGCGCCTTCAAAGACGACAACCAGGGCAACTGCTTCCTGGCCTGCGATCCGCGGAAGCGCGAGCAGGCCGTTCACTGACCGTCGCGGCGGCTGACTGTCCGCGGCATCGTTCTCTGCCTCGTCCATCCAGGGTGTCAGACCTTTCAAGGACCGGTGGACGTACCAGGTCCACGAGCAGACCCTGCCGGCTCAAGAACGTTGCTGGACCTGCACGCCAACATAGAATACGGCTGCCCCGGCCGCGGCGATCAAGAGCGATTGGCCGAGGCTGACTTTGCCCATCAGCTCGGACGCAATGCCGAAGGGAAGGATCAGGAGACCGAAGAGCTGGAGCAGACGGCCAATCCGGTAGCGCCACATGGAGCACGTCTCGCCGCGAGTCGAAAGACCCAAAGCCGGCAGCGGCTCACCCCGCGAGCTCCGTCCCAGCCCCGGGATGAGCGAACAGCGACCGTGCGGAGAAAGAGAACGGAGTCATTTGCCCTTGGCAAGGTCGAGCTTGATCACACCGACGTCGGTCACCCCGCCGGCACGAACGGTCACGGGCATCCCTTGTGACCGGCCGGGCGTGACATAACCCACCTTCTCCTGCCACACGATCAAACTCTGGTCGCCCGCCGGCACGCCCTTGATCTCGAACGCTCCGTCCGTCCCCGTGGTCGTGAAGAACGGATGATCGAAGACCATGAGGTATCCTTTCATCCACGGATGAATATCACAGTGCAACTCGAGCGGTAGACGATCCGGGACCAGCTTGACCTCGAGTTGACCCAGGGGCGCCACCGTTTGATTGATCCCGGGATTGTTGAATCCCGCGAAACGCACGTTATGGCTTTTCGGATCGCTTGATTTGATCACCAATGTCTGGTCCTTGTGCAGCGGCAGAGCATATGGCTGAAACTCGCAGCTCTTCTGGTCGAGCGCGACCTTGGGCTGCTTGGCAACCAGGTCTCGTGACGCGTCGGTACTGTCTCCCTTGGGTCGAACAAGGTAAGCAAATCCATGAGCGACCCCTTTGGTCTTGGGGTCGACCACCAGCTCGCGCGACACGATCGGCTTATCCTTGGCGCAAATGTCAGGATCTTTGTCCGACTTACCTTTTTCGACCAGGACCTTGGCTGGTGGTATGTTTTCATCGCCCCAGACCAGCCGTCCCTTGATCGTTCCCGTTTGAGCCTGGCCGACCAGGCCCGTGGCCAGCAGGCCGGCGACCGGCGGCGATGCCTCACCGGTATGAGGAAACATCAGGAGTATCGCCCACCAGAGCCAGCCGAGATGTTTCGATCGGTCCAGGGTGGAGCAGCGGTCTTGCCATGTCATCGTATCGACCTCTCAACTACTGGGGAGGAGCTTGCCGGGATCGATCGTGAAATCCTTGACCGTTGTACCATCGGCCTTGATGGTGACGTCCTCTCCCGACGGCGGAGTCACAAACCCTCCACTTTTCACGGCCTCCTGCCAGACGACGACCCTCTGGGGGGCCCCTGCAGGGACATTCTTGATCTCATAGTTTCCCTTCTCATCGGTCACCGCGAAGTAGGGATGATCGAGGACCATCCACCAGGCCTTCATCCAGGGATGGATATCGCAGATCACCTGGCCGGGGCTCCGCTCGGCGCCCAGGGGAGTGAACACAATGGTCTGTCCGCCCGCGACCGTGGAGTTGAACGTCGATTGCTTGAGCTTGACGTTGACGTTATGGTTCTTCGAATCGCTCGACTTCAACGCGACGGGGACGTTCGTCATCAATCCCAGCACGTGCGGGCTGAAGATGCAATTCTTCTGGTCAAAGGCAACGGTCTTCCCTGTCACGGCTTTCTTGGCGTCCTCGTTGATCGCCGTGGGACGCGGCAGATAGACGAGTACGTTCTTGACCCCCTTGGTGGCGGCGTCGACGACCAGGCGCTCGTCCATGATGGGCGCATTGACGGCGCACATGTCGGGATCCTTGGCCGCCTTGCCCTTCTCCTGGAGCACTTTGGCCGGCTCAGGAGTCCCACCGAAGAGGATCTGGCCCTTGAGCGTTCCCCAACCCTCGGCCTTGGCGGGAGCCGACGAGGACGAGCTCGACGGCGCGCCGGTGGCCGCTTCAGCACTCGTTCCGGTCGCGGGGACCGCCGTGCCGCTCGCGGGTGATCGCGACGACACCTTGGCGGTCGGCTCAGGAAGGACCACATTGACGTCACTGGAGTCGGTCGGTTGATTCCCGCAGCCGGCCAGGGCGGCGGCCAGCGTCGCGCCCAGGCCAAGACCGAGAATCACTGGTCTGCAAATCCAACGTCTGAACATCGCGTCTCTCTCCTGTTGTAGATTTCGATCGACGATCAAGGAGAAGTCCCCGCCGGCCTGGGAGGCGTTCCGGCCGGCGCGGGCTGGGGGTTGCCGCTCGCAAGCTGGAGCTCGACAGCGCTGACGTAGTTCAGGAGCGTGTCGCGCACCGCTTTGACCATTTCAAACGGTTGATTCTCGAACGTCTTGGGCACCAGGACCTGGACTGTGCCATGGGGTACGATGTTCTGGGGCATCGCCGTGAATGGAAGCAGCCGGCGCGGGTTGGCGGTCCAGGCTCCGAGGTAGTCCGGCCGGAATCGGCTTGCGACCTCGCGCAGATCGGGCCCGTTCACGACCTGCGCGCCGCCGGTCGGCTTGAACTGGCCGATCGCATGGCACTGGAGGCAAGGGGAAGCCTTGTTCGTCAAGATCAGCCAGCCGGCGCCCAGGTAGTCCGGATGAGCCTTGTTGCGCTCCGCGAGATAGCTCGAGGTTTGCTCGACGATCGCTTGATAAGGAAACTCGGCCCCGTCCCGCGCTGCGAAGTAGTTGGCGAGCTCCTCGGTCTCCCTCGAGGGGATCGCCGCGGACTTGCCGTAATGGAATCGCGGCATTCGCAATTGCGCCGCGGGGCGGATCATGTGCGGATCCTTCAGGAACGAGCTCAGCCATGGGGTCTGAACCTTGTTCCCCTCGCGCAAGAGCGGCGGCGGGAGCCGATTCCAGGAAGACTCGAACGGGTTGCCCGTCCGTTCCGACTCGTGCGTCGCGTACAGCCAGGCGAAATTGCCGCCGTTGGGCGGCGTCGTCTGGATCTTGGTCCGGTCGAGCGTGACGTTGTCGGCGATATTGAAGGTATACCCGCGGATCGTGACCGGACGCCAGACTTGCACCGTCAACTCGTTTTCAAACAGCCCGATGGGCATTCCCTCGATGGTGATGGATGACCCATCGTCGGGGCCGATCCCCAGCTCTTTTTCGATCTCGTTCGGAGCCAAGTTCTTCTTGGGATCATAGGACAGAGTGGGATAAATCTCAAGGATAAAGTCGGTACCGCGCCCGGCCGGCGGGCCATACGAGGAGCGGAGGTTGCTCTTGAAGTCCGTGAAGGCCTCCGCGACCTTCACACCCTGGGGAATGGTAAATTTGGGCATCTCCAGGACGTGACAGCCGGCGCAATTGTACCGGTTCAGCACCTTGAAGCCCTCGGCAACGGCGGTCCGCGATGGGGTGGTGTGCGTCAGGGGGAGATACCTGGGGGGGACCTTCTCGCCGGTCAGGCCGAGCACGAACGTCATGACCTCCTCGATCGCGGCCGGGTCGTTGGCCCACGCGAATCGCGGCATCCGCAGCCGGTCGTCCCACGTCTTGTACTTTTCGTTCTTCTTCAAGTAGTCGTAGCTGCGCGGGCGGTGCAGCTTCTGATAGAGGAACCCGATCCGGCTCTCGTGCCGGATCTTCTCCTGATAGAAGAGATCGGTGCCGTCTCGAGCGCCCTTTTCATCCGGGGGTTTATCCGTGAGGTATTCGGCGATGTGCCCGTAATCGAGACGGGCGGGACTCTTCAATCCCCAGTCATTGAGGGCGGTGCCGATCGGCTTCGCATCCTCGAAACCCGGGATCGTGTGGCACCCGAAGCAGCCCAGGCGCGAGATTGTCTTCTCGCCCAGATACATCAGCTTCTCTTCGAGCCTCAGCTCTTTGCTGACGAAGTCGGCGACCTCGCTCAATGACTTGGCCACCGTCGTGCCGTCGGGTTTCTTGAAGCTGCCGCTCTTGGACACGTAAAGCTTGACCAGTTCGTCGACAGCTCCAGCGACATCGACTTCCTTGGAGAGAAGGCCAGGCACTTCAACCTTGACCGGCCATTCGCCCGGTACCGAGAGGATCCAGCTCGCGATATCGGCGGCGTCTTGCTGTGAGAGCTGCAGGTTGGGCATCAAGCTCCTCGGGTGGTAGCGGTCCGAGTCTTGAAGCCAGTTGGTCAGCCACTTCAAGCCCTGCTCCGGTGACTGGAACTTGGCCGACATGTTCGACAGGTTCGGGCCGAAAACCGCCTGGGCATAACCCGTGAGCGGGATTACACCATAAACCGAGGCCGGAAAACCCTTGGGATCGAAGGTGAGGGCCGGGTCCGGCTTGTAAGCGGGGTTGGCGGATTCACGGTCCGCCTGCTGGAGATCACCGCCGTCATAAGGTCGGTGCTGGTGGCAGGCCAGGCAGCCCTTCTGGAGGAACAATTCCTTCCCCTTGGCCGGGTAGGTCTTGGCGGGCGGATCGGTGAAATCGGCCGGAGGCGTGCTCTTGGTGTAAAGATAATGCGCGATCGCGTGGATCTCGGCGTAGGTCTTGGGCAAGTCTTCCTTGGCGCTGTTGTTGGTCACGCCGTAGAACCGCGGCATCCGCGAATCCGGCCGGAACGCATGCGGATTCGCGATCCACTTGAGCACCCATTCCTTGGCGTTCTTGGAGGCGATGTGCGACAGGTTCGGGCCGACCTGCCGCTCGCGGGTGAGGTCCGGGCCGGACGAGCCTTCGCCGCCGATCGCGTGGCAGCCGGTGCATCCGTACTTGACGATGCGCTGGTAGCCCGCCTGAAGCTTCGCCGCCTGGGGGATGTCCGTGACCTGCTGGTGGCATTTCAGGCAGCCCGACTCGATGAAGCGTTTGGGGAGCATCGGGAAATCCCAGAAGTGGAAATCCTGCCAGTGATACTTTTTCTCCCAGTCCTTTGCTTCCTCGCGGGAATCGGGCGTGTGCGACGCATACGTGAAGTCCGTGCCCGAGCCTTGCCCCCCGTGACAGATCGTGCAGCCGAAGCTGTTGATGGGGTGAAAACCGTTCGGGTCGAGATAGAGGCCGGCGGGCACAACCTTGCCTCGGGGATCGATGGTGGTGGCGCCCGTGGCCAGGAACGGATGCGACCGGAACACTCTGGCCATCTCCTTGCCGTGGGCGTCCTTCTCGTAGCCGACGCGATCGATCGCCTGGTGGCAAGTCGCGCAGCGGTCGTAACGCGGAACTTCCTTGAAATTATAATTGATCGTCAGCTCGGGAAGAGTGAGCTGCTGAATCTTGGCCGGCGGCGCGGCGAAGTCCATGAGGGGGAGACTGCGGAGCCACGCCCACACACCGAAGTACTGTGCATCCTTTTGCTCGATCAGACGCTGAGCGTTATCGACCTCGCGCGTGAGCTTTCTTTTCTCTTCGATCTTCTTGTCGACATTACCGCGAAGGTCTTCCTTCTCGTCTTCTTTCGCCTTCTGGGCGAATCTGGCTTTTTCCAGGTCTTTCGAGAGGGAATCCAGCTCTTTCTCGGTCTGGGCGACGACCGTCTTCAGGTAGGTCTGCGCCTCGCTTTCCTCGAGAGGCGAAAGAGCTCGATCGATCATGCCGTCGTAGAGACTTCGCTTGCTGTCGAGCTCGGTCTTCTTGAAGCGGCGCTCGATGTCGAGCCGCTCGGTCTTGCCGGCGAGCTTCCTGAGCTCCGTCTCGATGACACGGATCTTGCCGGCTCGTTCCTCGGCCTTGGCCTCGGCATCCTTGATTTCGGCGTCGATCTCGTCGATCCGATCCTGAGCCTTCTTCGTTCGTGCCTCGAGCTTCTCGCGCTCGGCGGCCTTGAGCTTGTCACGCTCGACCTCGTGAAAATCGCGCTGCACTTCCTTCCAGGGGCGCAGGTGGTCGGCCATCACCATCCAGACGGTCGAGAGCAGCATCGCGACCGAAGAGAGCGCGAAAACCAGGTGCAGCGTCGATTGGCGTCGGTACGGTTCCTCGGATGCCGGCATGGTCCTAGGGTCCTTTGGGATCGGATCGTTTGCCCCGCGCGGCCCGAACCGAATTCCGGTCTTCCACCGGGCCCCAGGTCGCGCGATCACATCAATAAAACTATCTTATATGTTGAAGAACAACTCGGGAATGGCCACGATGTATTTCAGGTTGATCGTCCAGCGCAGCACCATCTTGATCGGCAGGGCCGCCATGAACAGGATCAGGACCGCCAGGGTCATGAAGCGCAGCAGCCCCGCCTGCTCGGCATATTTCTTGAAGACGAACCGGTACAAGACGTAGGGCGTGATGATGAAGTAGGCCAGGCAGAGCGCGATCCCCGGCGCCTCCCGAAGCAGGAATGACGGCGGCTTGGAAATGCCGAGAAGCTGGATCCAGATCATGTCCGAAAGCTGGACGTTGTTCAGGGGAATCAACTTGTGCAGGTCCCAGTACTCGTAAGGACCGAAGAAATTCCAGTTGGGCCCTCTCAGGAACGTCCCCAGCAGGATCAAGACCACCCAGAGGACGACGAAGCCGTACTGGAAGGTGATGTAGGCAAATTTGCGATCGTTATAAGTGTAATATCCGTTTCCTTTCTTGTTTGTATCGATATAAGGGATGGCCATCAAGCCGACGATGATCATGCTCGGCAGGACGACGCCCGCCATCCAGGGATCGAAATAGACCAGCATCTCCTGAAGCCCGAGGAAGTACCAGGGCGCCTTGGACGGGTTGGGGGCGACCGTCGAACTGGCCGGCTGCTCCAGCGGTGCCTGCAGGACGATCCCCCAGACGACCAGGAAAATCGTCAGGATGACCATGCAGATCAGCTCGGTGTAGACCAGGTCCGGCCAGGTCAAGGTCTTGTCCGGTTCCAGATCTTCGAGGCTGGGCAGGCCCTGAGCGATCCGGGCGTCGTTGATCACCGCGCGGCGCAGGGCAAACCAGTCGAAATAGCCGACCAGGATGAGCAAACCGACGATCGGGACGTTGTCCGGCTTGGTGACGATGTCCCGGAAGTCGTAATCGGTCATGCTCAATCCGAAATACAGCAGGAACAGGTTGACGATCGACCAACCGACCAGGCCGTTCGAGAAGAACCGCCGCCACTTGAGCACGACGATGAAAGCGAGCGTCGCACCCACGAAGAACGTCGTGGGCCCGGCCACGAGGTCGACTGCGTCACGAACAAAGAGCGGCAGAAGGATTTCGCCGCCCAGGATGTACGTGATGCCCATCGCCTGGAAGATGACCGCGGCAACGCTCCAGATCAAAGCCCAGAGCGTGCGATCGATCGGCTTGCCGAGCCCGACGGCGGGCTGGTGATCGTCGAGGCTAGGGGGATTCGAGGGGTCTCCCTCGCCGTGACCGTGGGCTTTCATCTCCGCGAAGTGCGCGGCGTCGGCTCCCGCCATCACGGCGAGCAACCCGTTGGCGATCGCACAGAGAAAGTAGGCCACCTCGACCGAATGCGGCAAAAGGTGCCGGCCCAGGATCATCAGAATGGCCAGGCCATAGAGGGCGAAATAGCCGGTGATCAACCAGACCGGCAGGCGCCTCGACTTGGGGGCGAGGCCCAGCCGCGAGGCCCCCGCCGAAACCATCTCCCCGTAGGAGACGTAAGCCGCGGCGGCCGCGTTCATCATCGCGGCGAGCAGGTAGTACCACGCCAGCCCAGCCAACACGCCCGGTGTAAGATCTGGATGATGCATGGAAGTCTTGCGAACGAGAGTTCAGGGTGAAAGCGAATTTCGACACGGCCACAACATGTTCGCCGGCCCGTGAATCCGGGCCGGCCGCCCGCAACGGGGCACGCAGACAACACCGCCCTATCGCCTGCGCGGCGAGACAGGCGGCCAGACGGCTCCGCGGACGGGCCGATCACATCGGCCCGCTGATGCCACCGTCCTTGCGGACCCTCCAAAAGTGAATCATGATCAGCAAGGCGGCGGCCAAGGGTATCGCAACGCAGTGGAGAACATAGAAACGATTCAATGTCATCTCGCCGACGCTCCGCCCGCCCAGAAGCGCGAACTTCGCATCCGACCCGTTGGTGATCAGGCTGACCCCGTTCAACTTCAAGAGCGACGCCCCGGGGCCCTCAACCCCCACTCCGGGCGTGGCGCGCGCCATGTTCGAACCGACCGTGATCGCCCAGATCGCCAGTTGGTCCCACGGCAGCAGATAGCCCGTGAAGGACAGCAGGAGCGTCAGGACCAGGAGGATGACCCCGATGCCCCAGTTGAATTCCCGCGGCGGCTTGTAGCTTCCCGTCAAGAACACGCGATACATGTGCAGCCAGACCGCGATCACCATCGCGTGGCCTCCCCAGCGGTGCAGCTCGCGGAGAATGCCCAGCGTCGTCACGTCGCGAAGGGCCAGGATGTCGTTGTAGGCGTGCTCCAGCGTGGGCCTGTAGTAGAACATCAGCAGCACGCCGGTCACGGTCTCGACGATGAACAGGAAGAACGTCGTCCCCCCCATGCACCACGTGTACGAAAGTGCGATCCCCTGCTTGCGCACGCTGACCGGATGGAGGTGCAGGAAGAAGTTGGTGAGCATCACCACCACCCGATTGCGCCGATCGGTCGGCATCGGGTGGCGGAAAATACTCTTCCAGAGCTGCGTTTCCGCGATCTTTTCCAGGAATGGCATGGGCGATCTCTCAAGCCGTGATAAAACTATCCGGGTCGGTCCACTGACCTAATTCTTCTTGGAACTTTTTACTCTTGTCGACCATGATCTGGCCGTCGTCGGCGATCGCGACCTTGAATCGCTCCAGGGGACGAGGCGCGGGGCCCTCGAAATTGATCCCGGAGATGTAAAAGCCGCTCCCATGACACGGACATTTGAATTTCTGCTCGCTGTCCAGCCAGTTGGGTGGGCAGCCCAGATGAGTGCAGACGGATTGAAGCGCGTACAAGATATCCGTCCCGTTGTACCGCGTCGAGCGGACGACCCAGAAGCCATACTCCGTCTTGTACCGCTCGCTGACTTTATCGGCCTCATAGCTGGAGGGAAGGCCGATCTTGATCGTGCTGGGAGGCTCGGCGAGGACGTTGGGAAACATGAATCGCACGGTCATCACGGTCATGGCCGAGAGGGCCGCGGTGAACGTCGTCCAGGCAATCCAGATCCAGGCGATGAAGAGTCCAAAGACAAGGAAGCCGCGGCGGTCGAGCTCTCGCCCGACGGCTGAGGCCGCGGCGGCGAGCTCGCGGGTCGGCCGCGGCGGGACGGTCTGCGGCTTGGCCGGCGCGGCCTTGGCCTGGGCCGCCTTCGTTTTGGCGGGAGCGGATTCCGCGGACGCGGCGGCCAGCTCCCTGGCTTTCTGGGCGGAGGCCTGGCGCAGGGCCTCGGCCAGATCGCGGGGATCGGTCATCTTTTCGAGCGGCGGCAGGACGCGGGCCGCCGGCGCCTTGGACGCCGCGGCGGGCGCTGGCTTGGCCGCCGCTGGTTTCGCAGTGCCGGCCGCCGGCGATGCCGGCTGCGCCCCGCCCCCGCGAGCGGCCGCCAGCTTCTCCTGGAGAGTCATCGGCCGGCCAAGCGGTTTGGCGGGCGCGGGCACGGCTCGAGGCTGCTCGACCGCCGCGGCCTCCTCGACCAGGGCGGCAGGTGCCTCC
>JBIOJM010000346.1:0-10722 GCA_044450785.1 Isosphaerales bacterium | reverse complement strand
GGCGTCCCACAGCCGCACCGTGCCGTCCACGCCGCCGGAGGCGATGGTGCGGCCGTCGGGGCTGAACGCGACGCACATGATGCGCTGGGAGTGACCTTTGATCACGTGCAGCGGCCGTCCCGAGGGGAGTTCCCAGACCCGCAGTGCGTGGTCGTCGTGGCCCGAGATCAGCCGGCGGCCGTCCGGGCTGAACGCCAGGCATTCCACGCCCCCGCCGTAGGTCAGCACGGAGGGGCTCTGGAGCGTGCGGGGGCGAGGCGGGCTGGCGGCGTCCCAGACCCGCACCGTCGCGTCGGCGCTCGCCGAGGCAAGGTCGCGTCCGTCGGGGCTCACGGCCACCGCGCGGACCTCGTCGGTGTGCCCCTTGAAGGTGCGAAGCTCCTGGCCCGAGGCGGTGTCCCAGACGCGTACCGTCTCGTCGGCGGAGCCCGTCACGACCCTCGAGTTGTCAAGTCCGTAGGCCAGAGACAACACCGAACTGGGGTGCCCCCAGATCACGGCGAGCTCCGCCCCTGACTTGACATCCCAGATCCGGAGGGACCGGTCGCGTCCGGCGGAGGCGACCCGCCCGCCGTCGGGGCTGAAGGCCACGGCGCGGACCTCGTCGGTGTGCCCTTTGAGGACGGCGCGCGGTTGCCGTGGGTCCTCAAGGCTCCAGAGCTTGACCGTGTGGTCGTAGCTGGCCGAGGCGATGGTGCGGCCATCGGGGCTGAACGCGACGGCGGCGACCGGGCCGCTGTGTCCGCCGAAGACCCTGTGGATCAGATGGCCGTCGCGGGCGTCCCAGACCCGCATAGAGTGGGCAGAGAGAGCGGCGATGAGGGTCCGGCCATCCGGGCTCCAGGCCAGCCCCTGAACCGCGCCCGGGGAGCCCTCGAGGCTGAGGGTGGGCAGGCCCGAGTCGGCGGCGTAGAGCATCAGGCTCGCGTCGGGACCGGGCCCGGCGAGGCTGCGGCCGTCGGGGCTGAACGCGAGGGCACTGACGCCGCTGCCCAGACTCGCGCGCCGGCCCTGGGTCGTGACCCCCCCCGTCGTCAGCCGGAACTCCCCGGTGTGCCGGTCCCAGAGCTGGATGCGGCCTTTCCCCTCGAGGCCGGCGAGGGTCTGCCCGTCGGGACTGAACACCACGTCGGTGAAACTGTCCTCCTGGGCCCGGAGCGTGAGCCGATCCTCGTGACCGAGCTGCCAGAGATAGCGCCACTCCCAGCCGCGGAGCTCGGGCTCGCCCGGGGTTGGCCGCATCAGGTCGAGGAGATTGCGAAGGCGGCGGACGTCGGCGGCGTCCCAGGCGGCCAGGGCGAGGTTGGAGCGGGTGGCGTACACGGTCCGGCGCAGCTCCTCCTGGGTGGCGCGGAGGCTGGCGTTGGCGTGGTCCGCCTTGCGGCGGGCCCCGGCCTCCTCCACCCGTGCCAGGGATTCGGCCTTCGCCTGGCGGTTCGCCTCCTGGCGTGCCGATCGCTCGGCGAGGGCCGCGTTTCGCTCGTGCTCGGCCAGCCGGGCCATGCGCCCCGCCACGATCAACGAGGCCGTCGTGGCCAGGATCAGCACGGCCGTCAGCACCGCCCCCAGCACGGCGATCCCCGGGTGATGCCGCGCCCAGCGGGCGTACCGCTCGGCCGCCGCCGCCCGCCGCGCCCGGATCGGCTCGTCGGCGAGGAACCGCCCGAGGTCCTCGCCCATCGCCTCGGCCGACTGGTACCGCGCCTTGGGGTCCTTCTCGATCGCCTTGAGCACGATCGTCTCCAGATCACGCGGGATCCGGGCATCGATCGCCCGTGGCCGCTCCGGCTCCTCGGTCTTGATCTGCTCAATCAATTTGAGCCGGTCCGGGGAGTCGAATCCCGAGCGCAGCGTGAGCAGCTCGTAGAGCGTTAACCCCAGCGCGTAGACGTCGGCCCGAGCATCCCCTTCACCCCGGAACCGTTCGGGGGCCATGTAGCGAATCGTGCCCAGGATGTCGCCGTTCTGGGTCAGTCCCTCGTCGTCCCCCTTGGCCAGGCCGAAATCGGTGATCCACACCACACCCTCGGTGTCCAGGAGCAAGTTCGACGGCTTGATGTCCCGGTGCACGATCCCCCGCGCATGGGCGTAGGCGAGGCCGCCGGCGACCTGCCGGCCAATGTGCGCCAGGCTCCGGAAAAACGCCCGCCGACCTGACTCGACGGACGAGAGCTGGGTACCCCCGGGCAGGATCGCCGAGCTTGAGGATATCGAGGCCGACGATGACAACCCTGGTGCGGACCGATGCGCCCGTTCTGGGAGGTTTGTATCGCCTGCTGCCGCATTCTCGACGTGGGTGCGCGCCAGTGCGGGGTCGGATTCGGCGGCTCGACGTTCCATCCCGGTCCCGGCCAGTGTCGAAAGGCCTCCGCTCGCGGCCCCGGCCAGCATCGATTGTGAGGCTTCCACCCGCTCCGGGGACCGGCCGCCAGGGTCGAACCGGCCGGTCAGAATGGACTGTAACACCGGGCTGACCTCAACCCCTTCCCCGACTGTCGAGCCCTCGATGCCCTGGCGGGAGTGTTCTCCGCGGGGCCGGAGAGACTGGTCCACAGCGACCGCCCTGATCTGGGACTCGGATCCGGCCCGGTCGCGGAGCCGCCGCAGCTCGGTGATGACTGCCTCGAGCCCCTGACCCTGGATGAACTGCATGGCGTAAAAGCGGACGTCTCCATCCTGGCCCACCTCGAATACAGGCACGATGTTGGTGTGGTGCAGTCGTGCCGCGGCGCGGGCCTCGCGGCGGAACCGCTCCTGGATCATCCGGTCGCTGGATACCTGCCGCGGCAGGACCTTGAGCGCCACGCGGCGGCCCAGCGAGATCTGCTCGGCCTCGTACACGACCCCCATCCCGCCGCGGCCAATCTCGCGGAGGATCCGGTAGTCGCCGATCTGCCTCAGGGGCGGATTGGCGCCCCGGGAATCCCCGGACTGCTTCTCGCCCTGCCCGACACCCTCGGCCTGCTCCACCTTCACCATCGCCGGGAAGAGATCGCGGATCTCATCGGCCAGCTTCGGGTAGCGATCGGTGTATTCCTTGAGCGCGGGGCGTTCGCCGCGCCGGAAGCGCTCCGCGAATTCCTCCGCCAGTCGATCGAGCAGGTCATACTGTTCCGAATCCGACATCGACATCGATCAAAATCCTTCCAGGCCTCCCGGCATCGCCGCCACGATCGTCTTGAGCTTCTTGAGTGCCCGGATGTAACGCTTGGCTCCGGCCTCTTCAGTAATGTCCAGCACCACCGCGGTCTCGGCTCGAGTGAGCTGCCAGCTCTTCACCCGATTCACCAGGTCGAGCAAGCCGTCCTGAAGCACGTCGGAGGCGTCGATCTTACCATACCCCCGCGCGTCGGTGCGCAGCTTGAGCATCCTCAGCAGGCGGTTGCGGTGCCGCTGGAACAGCTCGGCCAGTGCGCGGCGATCCACGGCTCGGATCTGATTGACCAGGTGGACGGTTTCACCTGATGGGTCAATCGTGATCTTCCCCATACCTTATGACTGGCGCACCGCCGCGAGTTCGGGACAAAAAAATAGAGGTTTTCCCCCAATGTCGTCTCAAAGTCCGGGAAATCGAGCCCGAATCGCCGTTCGATGAGCGGAACGAGGCGACCAAGGGACCGTCCGAAACCCCGATCGTTGATCGGGTTGCGCCTTAACGTCGCTCAAAGCCCGCGCCGCAGCTCAGCGCGCAAACGGATCGGCCGGGAAGACCAGGTCCAGCTCGATCACCTCGGCCTCGCGCAGGAAAGCCTGAGCGTCGTCATCCTGGGCCCACTCCGTGGCCTTCATCAGTCCTCGCAGGCGGCCCAGAGTCGCTCGGGCCGCGTCGATGCGACCCAGGCGGTGCCGGACCAGTGCCAGGAACGCCAGGTCTCGTGGCAGCGACGAACCGTGATGAGCGGCGTTATTCAGTTCGTCGGCGCGCTCCAGCGTCGCGGCGGCTTCCCGGTAGTTGCCCGCGCGGTACTGGGCGAGGCCCAGCGTACTGAGGAAAGAGCTCCTGTCCGGGATCAGCCGGCAAGCGGCTTCGGCCTGCCGCAGCGCACGATCGCAAGCCGCGGCGCCGGCACCCGTTTGACGGAGCACTCTCCAACTGTCCCGATCGAGACAAACCGCGTTCTCCAGGACGCTCTCGGCCAGGGTCAGCGCCAGCCGTCGCTCCGGCTCGCTGAGGGAGGAATCCCTGCGAAGGATCTCCAGCACCTCCGGCCGAAACAGTGCCTTACTGTACAACGACTCGACGCGGCGCTCCGCCTGACGGGCGACCGAATCGTGCTCGAACGCCCCGACCAATGCCAGGGCTTTCTCGCGAACCGGTTCGCTGATCGTGGCGTCGTGACGGACGCGGGCCAGCACCTCGACCGCCGGCAACTTTTTGCTGATGAGATACGTGACAACGCCCCGGGCTTCTTCGAGCACCCGTAGCTCGGGCGTCAGCGGGGTCGCGTCCCAGAGCTTCACGTCATAGTCCCAACTGGCCGAGGCGATACGCCGGCCATCCGGGCTGAACGCCACGCCCAGAACTTCCGACAGATGACCGTTCAACGTCAGGAGCTCCTGGCCGATGTCGGCGTCCCAGAGCTTCACCGTGTGATCCCAACTGGCCGAGGCGATGCGCCGGCCGTCCGGCGAGAAGGTCACTTTGATGACGGGGGCTGAATGCCCGCGCAGGGTCAGGACTTCCCGGCCCGTGCCGACGTCCCAGAGCTTCACGGTGTGATCCCAACACGCGGAGGCGAGCTGGCGCCCATCGGGTGAGAATGCCACGCCGCCAATTCCCGCCACGTGCCCGCGCAGGGTCGCCAGCTCCCGGCCTGTGTCGGTGTCCCAGAGCTTCACCGTGCCGTCCCAACTGCCCGAGGCGACGCGATGTCCGTCGGGTGAGAACGCCACGCCCACGATGATGTCCGAGTGCCCGCGCAGGGTGTGGATCTCTTTTCCCGTGCCGGTGTCCCATAGCTTCACGGTCCGGTCGGTGTCGCCGGAGGCGATGCGGCGGCTGTCTGGAGAGAACGCCACACTCCAGACCTGGCCGGCGTGCCCGTGCAGTGTCCGGACCTCCTTGCCCGTGCCGGCGTCCCACAGCTTCACGGTGCGGTCATTACTGGCGGTGGCGATGTGTCGACCGTCCCAGGAAAACGCCACACCCCAGACCTGGTCGGCGTGCCCGTGGAGGGTCCGCACGTTCAGGCTCGTGTCAGCATCCCAGAGTTTCAAAGTGCGGTCGTCGCCGACCGAAGCGATGGACCGGCCATCGGGCGAGAACGCCACGCCGAAGACCCTCGTGGTGTGCCCGCTCAGCGTCTGGACCCCTCGCTCGGTGGTGGCGTCCCAGAGTTTCACGGCCTGGTCATCGCTGGCGGAGGCGATGCGCCCTCCGTCTGGAGAAAACGCCAAGCCACGGACGGGCAACTCGTGCCCGCGCAGCGTCAAGATCTCGTCCCCGGTCATGGCGTCCCAGACCTTCGCCGTGTGATCATCAGTGGCGGAGGCGATGCGGTGGCCGTCCGGGGAGAACGCCACCGGGGATCCAGCCTGATAAAATCGAGGATCTCGAGGGTGGGCGAGGCTGTGGCCGTCCAGGTCGGTCCCCCAGTGGATCGTCCCATATCGCAGATTCTCAGCGCTTGCGACAGACGATGTATCGCCTCGAAGCGTCAGGACCTCGTGTCCAGTCGCCGTGTCCCAGAGCTTCACGGTGCGGTCCCGACTGCCCGAGGCGATGCGGCGGCCATCGGGGCTGTACGTCACAGACTGGACTACGCCCGTGTGACCGCGCAAGGTGAGGCGTTGCTGGCCTGTGGTAGCGTCCCAGATCCTGACCGTTTGGTCAAAATGGGCGGTGGCGAGCTCGCGGCCGTCCGGAGAAAACATCACGCCGGAGACGCCGTACGGCTGGCCCTTCAGACTCAGGATCTGCTTGCCCGTGGCAACGTCCCAGACCCTGACCGTCTGGTTCGAGCCGCCGCCGGCCGAGGCGAGCCGGCGGCCGTCGGGGCTGAACGACAGGCACCGGACCTGACCCGTATGCCCGAGGAGGATGCGGATTGTCTGCCCCGTGGCGGGATTCCAAAGCCTCACGGTCGCGTCGGAGCCGGCGGAGGCAAGCTGGCGGCCGTCCGAAGAATACGTGACGCAAAGAACTTCGTCCGAGTGCCCCAACAGGGTCCGGATCTCCTGACCGGTGACGGCGTCCCATAACCGCACCGTGCGGTCGACACCGGCGGAGGCAAGCTGGCGGCCGTCGGGATGGAACGCGACGCCGGCGACCGCCTTCGAGTGGCCGGACATGGTGAGCAGCTCCGAATGACAGAGCCGCTGGAGATAGTACCACTCGAAGCCGCGGAGATCGGCTTGATTGGGAGACGCCGGCTCGAGGTCCTTGAGGTGTCGCCGGGTCACGGTCGCCTGGTTGTCTCGCCAGGCCAGCCGAGCCAGGTTCACCACCGCGAGATAGAGGCGGTGGTCGCTGAGCAATTTCTCGTGCCGGGCGTGCTGCGCCTCCTTGGTGGCGTTTTGAGCTTCTCGATTGGCCCGCAGCGCCTCGAGGTCGGCGCGGCGGGCCTCAAGGGCGGCTTTCTCGGCGGCCTGATTGGCGCGCCGCGCCGCCTGGCTGGCGCGGCGCGTCTCCTCGTCGGCGCGGCGCGAATTGGCCATCGCCTGGGTCGCGTTGCGGTTCGCCGCGACGGCGAAATACATCGAAACGGCCGTGCCCAGGACCAGCACTCCGGTGAGCACGCCGCCAAGCACGGCGATCACCGGATTGCGCCTGGCCCACCGCCAGTATCGCTCCGCGGTGCTGACGTGACGGGCCCGGATCGGCTCGTCGGCGAGGAACCGCCCGAGGTCCTCGCCCATCGCCTCGGCCGACTGGTACCGCGCCTTCGGGTCCTTCTCGATCGCCTTGAGCACGATCGTCTCCAGGTCACGCGGGATTTGGGCGTCGATCGCCCGCGGCCGCTCCGGCTCCTCGGTCTTGATCTGCTCGATCAACCTGAGCCGGTCCGGGGAGTCGAATCCCGAGCGCAGCGTGAGCAGTTCGTAGAGCGTCAAACCCAGCGCGTAGACGTCGGCCCGAGCATCCCCTTCGCCCCGGAATCGCTCGGGGGCCATGTAGCGAATCGTGCCCAGGATGTCGCCGCTCTGGGTCAGCCCCTCGTCATCCCCCTTGGCCAGGCCGAAATCCGTGATCCACACCACCCCTTCCGTGTCCAGGAGCAAGTTCGACGGCTTGATGTCCCGGTGCACGATTCCCCGCGCGTGGGCGTAGGCGAGGCCCCCGGCGACCTGCCGGCCGATTTGAGCCAGGCTGCGGAAGAACGCGCGTCGACGCGAGTCGACGGACGAGAGCTGGGTGCCTCCGGGCAGGATCGCCGAGCTGGACGATGGGGAGGCCGGCGATGACGAGCCTGGTGCGGGCGGATGCGTCCGTTCCGGGCCGTTTGTATCGCCTGCTGTTGCACTCGCGGTCCTGGTGCGCGCCAGTGCGGGGTCGGATTCGGCAGCGCAACTCCCTGTCAAAGGGGCGATCGTTGACTCCGTTCCTGCCGCGAGGCCGGCGGCCAGGACCCTGGCCAGCATGGATCGTGAGGCTTCCACCAGCTCCGGGCACCGGCCGCCAGGGTCGAGCCGGCCAGTCAGAATGGACTGTAAGACCGGGCTGACCTCGCCTGCCTCGTCCAGTGTCTGATCCTCAATGACATGACGTGAGTCCTCCACGCCGGGCCGGAGAGACCGGCCCTCGAAGGCCGCCTTGATCTTGGACTGGGGTCCGGCCCGGTCGCGGAGCCGCCCCAGCTCGGTGATGACCAGGTCCAGGCCCTGGCCCTTGATGAACTGCATGGCGTAAAAGCGGACCTCTCGATCCTGGCCCACCTCGAAGACAGGCACGATGTTGGTGTGGTGCAGTCGTGCCGCGGCGCGGGCCTCGCGGCGGAACCGCTCCACGGTCATCCGGTCGCTGGACACCTGCCGCGGCAGGACCTTGAGCGCCACGCGGCGGCCCAGCGAGATCTGCTCGGCCTCGTACACGACCCCCATGCCGCCCCGGCCGATCTCGCGGAGGATCCGGTAGTCGCCGATCTGCTTCAGGCGTGGATCCGTGGCCCGGGACTCCCCGGTCCCGTCCCCGCCCTGCAGGGCACCTTCGGCCTGCTCCACCTTGACCATCGCCGGGAACAGCTCGCGGATGTCGTCCGCCAGCTCCGGGTAGCGATCGGTGTATTCCTTGAGCGCGGGGCGTTCGCCGCGTCGGAAGCGAGCGGCGAACTCCTCGGCCAGTTGATCGAGCAGGTTATACTGTTCCGAATCAGAGATCGACATCGTTCAAAACCCTTGTAGCCCACCTGGCATCGCGGCCAGGATCGTTTCGAGCTGCTCGAGCGCCGGATCTACCTCTTGGCCCGTCTCCTCGGTGATGCCCTGCATCACCGCGGTCTCGGCGCGGCCGGACCGGGGTGCCCGGCTTCAGGCGGAGCTTGTGGTGATGCGTCCCAAACGATGACCGTGCCGTCGTCGCCGGCGGAGGCGATTTTGCGGCCATCGCCGCTGAAGACGACCGATCGAACCCAGCCGGAATGTCCCTTGAGCGTGAGCAGGTCCTGGCCGCTGGCCAGGTCCCACAGCCGGATGGTCTGGTCGTGGCCCGAGGAGACGAGCCGGCGGCCGTCGGGACTGAACGCCACGCTGTCGATCCGAGCGGTATGCCCTTTGAGCGTGCGTCGGTGCTGACCGGTGGCGGCGTCCCAGAGCATCACCGTCTTGTCGTTGGAGCTCGACGCGATCGTCTGACCGTCCGGGCTGAAGGCCAGATCAATCACCAGATCAGGATGGCCTGTGATCGTCGCCAGGAGTTGACCGGTCTCGGCGTTCCAGAGCCTGATGCGCCCATCGAAACCGGCCGAGGCGATGGACCGGCCATCGGGGCTGTACTTCGCGGCAAAGGCCCATTTCGTCTGGGCCGGGATCGTCCGGATGCACTGGCCGGATTCGGGGACACAGACTCTCACGGTACCGTCGTCGCCGCACGAGACCAGCCGGCGGCCGTCCGGGCGGAACGCCACGCCGTTAACCCGCCCCTGGTGGTTGGCGAGACGGGATCGAAGCTGGCCGGTGGCGAGGTCCCAGAGCCGCACCGTCTTGTCCTGGGCGCACGAGGCGAGGGTCTGACCGTCGGGGCTGAACGCCACGCCGTACACCGGTTGATCGTGCCCCGTCAGTGTCCACTGGACAAGGCCGGTGGCGGTGTCCCAGACCCGGACGGCGTGATCGGTGTAGCCCGCGGCAATCCGTCGACCGTCGGGGCTGCTGGCCACACAGTAGCTTGAGACTCCATTTTTCGTGAAGGAAGAGCTCTTGAGGACGAGGGGATGGGTAGGATGGCCGGCGTCCCAGATCGTCATCATTCTGTCGAAGGTGCTCGAGGCGAGCGTCTTGCCGTCGGGACTGAATGCATCCCAGCAGAGGCGGCCGCTTGGCTCCTTGAAGGTGCTCAACGGGCGTCCCGAGTCAATCTCCCAGAGTTTCACGACCGCATCAGACCCGGCCGACAGGAGATGGCGGCCGTCGGGACGGAAGGCCAGGGCCGTGACCGTCGACGTATGTCCCGAGAGCTGGCCGCGTTCGCGCCCGGTGCCGGCATCCCAGATCCGCACAACGTGATCAGAGCCGCCCGAAACGAGGGTGCGACCATCCGGGCTGAAGGCCAGTCCGAAGACCTGCACGTTAGGCGATGGCAGGGCGGCGTGCAGTTTGCCGCTCTCGACGTTCCAGAGCTTGATCGTCCCGGCGCCGGTCGAGGCAACCCGCCGGCCATCGGGGGTGTACACGACCCGTTCCACTGTGCCGTCATGGGCATTGTCGAACAGGCGCACCAGCCGTCCGTCCGAGGTGTCCCAGATCCGTACCTTCCGCGAGGTGGAACCTGTGACGATCGTCTTGCCGTCCGGGCTGAACGCGACGGTCGGGGTCCCTTCGGAACTTACCCTGAACTGAACGAGCAGTCCTCCGGTGCGGGTGTTCCAGATTCCCAGGTTCGCATCGGGTCCGGGGCCCGCTAGACGTTCGCCGTCGGGGCTGAACGCCAGGCCGGACACACCCGACTGCGACGAGTCATTGGTCGGCGGTTGCGGCTGGAGCGTGAGCCGGACGCGACCGGTGGCTGGATCCCAGAGTCTGACACGACCGCCCGAGTGCACCGACGCGAGGGTCCGTCCGTCGGGGCTGAAGGCGACTTGTCTGACCTCACGGTTATGACCGTCGAACGGCGATCGATCCTGATGGGCGAGCCGGTTCAGATAATGCCACTCCCACCCGCGGAGGTCGGATTCGTCCTGGCGAGGTTTCATCAGATCGAGCAGGAATCGGAGCCGGCCTGGGTCGTTGGCTTCCCAGGCGGCGAGGGCGAGGTTCGAGCTGGTCGCGTACAAAGTCGGGCGCAGCTCTTCCCGGGTGCGCCGCAGCCGTGCATTGGCCGCCTCCGTATTGCTGTCAGGCGCGGCCTCGCTGCCGGAGGCCGCGAGAACGGCCGCGGGGGCGGCTTCCCAGAGCTTCAGGGTGCGGTCATAGCTGGCCGAGGCGAGAGTCCGGCCGTCGGGGCTGAACTTGATGCACCGGATGCGTCCCGCGTGCCCTTTGAGGATCAGCAAGGTCTGTCTGCTGGCTGGGTCCCAGAGCCGGATGGTCTTGTCCCAGGCCGACGAGGCGAGACGGCCGTCGGGGCTG
>JBIOJM010000345.1:0-10734 GCA_044450785.1 Isosphaerales bacterium | reverse complement strand
GGTCGTACCAGGGGGGGGACTTCCTCACTCAGGCCGGCACGTCCCTCGATCTCTCCGTGAACAAGGGTTCGCTGACGCTCGACGGCGACTACACCGGCAGCGGGGGCGGGCAGGTGATCTTCGGCGCCGGCTTCTCCCCCATGAGCGTGGCGCAGAACGCCGACACCACGTTCGACTTCCCGGCGGGAATGTTCCAGTGGCAGAGCGGGACGATCCAGGTGGGATCGCAAGTCTTCACCAATGCCGGCGTGATCACCGGAGGAGGAACCCTGACCGGCACGCTCACGAACACCGGTACCATCGAATTGCCAAGTGGCCTGGTGCTGGACAACGGAACCATCCAGAACACCAGTACCGGGCTCATCGACTTTCCGGCGAACACCAGGATCGACAGCAACGGCACGGACGCCATCGACAACGCCGGCACCATCCGCAAGTCGGGCGGTGACGGCGCCAGCAATATCGGGGCCCCCCTGAACAACGCCGCCACGGGCGTCCTCCAGGTCGAGACTGGAACTATCTCCCTGCTCGGCGGCGGAGACTTCCAGGGAGGCAACTTCCTGACTGATCCGTTCACGTCCATCGGAATCGAGTCCCCAGAGAACAACGGCAAGCTGGTCCTCGACGGCACCTACACCGGCAGCGGCGGGGGCGAGGTGGTGCTCGGGGCCCCGATTCAGGTGGCCCAGAGCGCGGATACCACGTTCCATTTCCCTGCGGGGATGCTGATCTGGAACACCGGCACGATCCAGGCGGGTTCGCACAACTTCACCAATGCCGGCGGCTTCACGGTTGGTACGTGGGGGCTGTATCCGCCGGTTCTGACCGGCACTCTCCAGAACACGGGGACCCTGAACCTCATCGACAGCTTCACCCTGAGCGCCGGCACACTCGACAATCTGAGCACCGGAACGGTCGTCGAGGTGCCGGACCCGCTCAACAGCATCACGACGACGACCGTCGGCCTGAACAGCGCATCGCAGATCGACAACTCCGGTCAGTTCACGATGACCGACACGAGCTCCTGGACGCTCGATCACGGCTCGACCGTCGTCAACGAGACCGGCGGCACGATGAGCGTCGGCCCCGGGCTCTCGGTCAGCAGCAGCGATCCCGCGTCCTTGTTCACCAACAAGGGAACGCTCACCTTCACGAGCAGCAACGGAGTGAGCGACATCACCGTGCCTTTCGACGACCAGGGCACCGTCGATGTGTCGGCGGGGCGGGTCAATTTCAACACCTCGGTCGCCCAGATCTCGGGGGGCGCCCTGACCGGAGGCACCTGGATCGCCGCGGGCGGCGCCCGGGTTTATCTTCCCGCCCTCTTCGCCACCAACCAGGCCGACGTGACCATCGACGGCGCGACGAGCCAGATCTTCGAGCGAGCTCCTGGGACGCCTGCCACGTGGCTTCCCTTCGCCCCCGCGACCAACGCGGGCACGATTCACCTGCTCGATGGGGCCAGCTTGAGGACCACCCAGACGACCAACGCGGGCCGCATCGAGCTGGGCACGACGAGCAGCATCGTGCTCTCCCAGGGAGGGACCTTCACCCAGACCGCGGCCGGCACGCTGGCGATCGACATCGGAGGATCGCCCGCGTCGGGCCTGCTGGGCAAGCTCATCGACGATCCCGCAAGTACCGCCGCGGCCACGGTCAACCTGGGGGGTACGCTCGAGCTCGATGTGGTGGGCGGCTACGGGCCGGTCACGGGGCAGGCGTACCCGATCGTCGCGCTGCACGACGGCCAGGTTGTGGGCGACTTCGCCAAGGTGACCGGCCCAACCGTGGGCACGCAACCCGTTTTCAGCGAGACCCAGAACGCCGCGAGCGTGACCGTCACCGTGGCGGCCAGCGCCGCCGACCTGGCCGCGGGGACCATCACGGCTCCGGCCACGGCCTACGAGGGCCAGCCGGTGACGATCACCTTCGGAGTGACAGACCAGAGCGGCGTGGCTTCCGAGGGCACCTGGGTCGACTCGGTCTACCTCGCGAGTGGTACCACGCTCAACGGCACCGCGGTCCTGCTGGGGCGATTGAACGACCCGGGCGGGATCGGCCCCGGCCAGACGGTCACCCGCAGCCTGACGGCCCGCGTTCCGGGCATCACGGGCAGTGAGCACGTCATCGTTGTGGTCGACAGCCAGGACACGACGTTCGACCCGAACCGAGCCAACAACACGGCCGCCTCCAGCAGCGCGATCACGATCTCGGTGCCCGTGCTCACCCTGGGAACGCCCATCACCGGATCGATTGCCGCCGGCGAGGACCTGTTCTACCGTCTGAACGTGCCACCGGGTACCACCGTGAACCTCGCGGCCGACCTGGGCGCGGGTGACTCGGCGCAGCTCTTCACGCGGTATGCGGCGCAGCCAACCCCGTCAACCTACGACCAGACCTCGGGCAACGGCGCTAGCCCGAACCAGGACATCATCCTCTCGCAGAGCCAGACCGGCCCCGAATACATCCTTCTGCACGCCCTGCCGGGAGCCGGCGCCGCGGGCACGAGCTTCACGCTCACGGCGACCGCCGTGCCGTTTAGCCTTCTGAGCGTCTCGCCGAGCCAGGGCGCGAACGTCGGCTCGGTGACGCTTGATCTGACCGGCTCGCAGTTCACCACGGCGACGACCGCGACGCTGATCGGGCCCGGCGGCGCCAGGGCCACCGCGACGACCTCGCTGGAAAGCGGAACCAGCCTGGCGGCCACGTTCAACTTGACAGGCCTGCGCGCGGGATCGTACGCCGTCCAGGTCGCCGACGCGGGCCAGACCACCAGCTTGCCCGGCGCCTTCCAGGTGGTCGCCGGCCAGGCCAGCCAGGCCGGCAATGTCGTCTTCCTGATGAATGTCACCTATCCGCTGCGCCCCTACCAGACGGGAACGCTCTGGGTCAATTACACCAACGTCGGCCAGACCGACGCCCCGGCGCCGCTCTTCGAGATCTCCTCGGACAACGCCCGGTTCCTGCCTCCCGGCGAAACCACCGGCACCTACATCCCCGATCAGATCCTCCTGCTGGGCCTGAACCCCGACCCGAACGGCCCGGCCGGGGTCCTTCCCCCCGGCGCTTCCGGCTCGTACTCCATCACCTTCATACCCAAGACGTTCGGACCCGACGTCAGCAGTTCGTTCGTCCTCTCGGCGGTCTCCGGCACGCCTTCCACGCTCACCAACGACTGGAGCTCGTTGCTGGCGGCCGACCAGCCGCCGCTGCTGGCCAACGCTACCTGGAGTACCATACTCCAGAACTTCGGCACGCTAGCCGGTACAAACACCCAGCAGTTCCAGGCTACCCTCGACGCCGACGCCACCGCGCTGGCGCAGAACGGCCAGCGCGTCAGCCGCGTCGATCAGCTCATCGCCTACGAGCTGAGCCTGACCGGTGATCAGATCATCCAGAGAGACTACGCCGGCACCATGGGCCCGGGCGTGAACGACTCCCAGAACATCCGGGTCGTCCCCACCGACTCGTCCCTCCAGACCCTGGCGCTGGAGAGCGGCTCGCAGACCAGCTTTTATCAGCTCGACCCGGCCACCGGCATCTACCAGGGCGCGCCTGGCGACCCCACAACACTCACGCTCACGACGAAATTCGTCCCGGGCGGCTCGGGCGTGTACACCGTCACCATGAATGTCCAGGCCCACGACGCCGACGGCACGATCCAGAATTTCTCGAGCACCATCGAGGTCTTCGCAACGGACTTGAGCCAGCTTGGGCCCGGAGTCTTCGCCGGTGTTCCAGCGCCGATTCAGACCAACATCGACCGGAACGGCAACACGACGACCTATGACTACGGCAGGTCCGGCGCGCTCCAGTCTGTGACCGACGCGTTCGGGAACACGCAGACCTACACCTACAACACGCAGAATCTTGTCTCCAGCATCACCGACAGCTCCGGAACGACGTTCCTTACTTACGACGGCACAACCAAGAACCTGCTCAAGCTGATCACGCCCTCGGGCACCTATCAGTACCAGTACGTGCAGAGCACCAACCCCGCGCTTCAAAACGCGGTGAGCGCCGTCATTTACCCGGACGGCGTCCAGGAGTCGTTCACCTACGACGCCTTCGGCCGCGTGCTGACCGACCAGCTCGGCACCGAGTCCCCCACGACTTACAGCTATTCGCCCTCCGGCGCGGTCACCGAGACCGATGGCGACGGCGTGAAGACGACGTTGACTCCGAACCTCTACGGCGAAATCGGCAGCTTCGCGGACGCGCTCGGCAATGTCATCAGCTTCATTTCCAGCCCGGCGACCGGCCTGAGCCAGGCCACCGGGACCGGGGGTAGGACGATCCTCCGTACCCAGGACGCCCTTGGCGACACCACGCAGCTCGTCCAGCCCGACGGCTCGACCATCAACTTCTCCTATCAAACCGGCACCACGAATCTGACGCAGGTGACCGATCCCGACGGCAACACGACCTCGTTTACCGATAACGCCCACGGCAACCCCACCACGGAAACCAACGCGTCCGGGCAGGTCGAGAGCTTCAGCTACGACTCCGCCGGCAACCTGGTCACATTCGTCGATCAGATGGGCCAGACGTTCAAAAACACCTACAATATCCAGGGTCTCCTGATCAGCCAGGATCGCCCGGACGGCACATCGGTCAGCTACTCCTACAATAGCCAGCAACTGCTGACTGGAGTGACCGATGCCACGGGAACAACCTCATTCACTTACGACGCTGCCGGCGACCTGACCGAGGTCGAGTACCCTGACGGCAAGTCGATCACCTACAGCTACAACGCAGCCGAGCAGAGGACCCGCATGGCGACCTCCGACGGCTACGCCGTCCGCTACTTGTACAACCCCAACGCCAACGGCCAGCTCTCGGCCCTCACCGACGACTCGGGCAACCTGATCGCCGCGTACCAGTACGACTCGGCCGGCCGGCTGAGCCGCCAGGACAATGCCAATGGTACGGCTACCACCTACCAGTACAATGCGGAAGGCCAGGCCGCGCAGATCACCAACCTTGGCCCCGACGGCAACGTGATCTCTTCCTATGCCTACGTCTATAACTCGGAAGGGCAAGAGATCCAGGTCACCTCGGCCGGCGGCGTGACTTCCTTCACTTACGATGTCCTCGGTCAGCTCGCCTCCGTGGCGCTCCCCGGCGGCCAGACGATCACCTACCAGTACGACTCGGCCGGGAATCGCATCTCGATGACCAATAACGGCACCACGACCACTTACACCACGAACGACCTGAACCAATACGTCAGCGCTGGCACGACCACGTTTCAGTACGATGCGGACGGCCGTCTGATCGGCGAGACCGGCTCCTCCGGTACCACAACATTCACCTACAACGACCTCGGCCAGATGACCGGCCAGTCTGGCCCCGGCGGCACGATCACTTACCAGTACGACGCCCTCGGCGACCTGATCGCGACCACGCAGAACGGCCAGACCACGTCGGCGCTCGTGGACCCGACCGGCCTGGGCAACATCATCGCCCAATACAGCGGCTCGGGCCAGGTCGTGGCCCAGTACACGTATGGCCTGGCCCTCACCAGCCGCATTGATCCGATGCTGGGCCAGTCGTTCTATAGCTTCGACGCGGGCGGCAACACCACGCAGTTGACTGGCGCTAACGGTGCGGTCCAGGACAGTTACTCCTATCTCCCCTTCGGCGAGAAACTCCAGTCGACCGGCAGTGTCGCCAACCCGTTCACGTACAACGGCCAGTTCGGGGTGACGGACCTGGGCGGCGGGCTCTACAGCATGAGGAACCGGGTTTACGACAGCGCCCTGGGAAGGTTCACCAGCATGGATCCGTTGGGGCTGGGAGGTGGCGACGTCAACCTTTACCGGTTCGTGGGCAACGCGCCCTTGCGGAACGTCGATCCCAGCGGCCTGCAGGAACCGACCTCGGATAGCTCGCTCAGCGACATTGCTGCCGGGCTCGCCAACACGGTCCTAGGGACGGCTCTGGGTGGCACGACCCTCGCGGCGCTCTACGATGCCAGTTCGGTCGCCAGCACTGCCGCGCAGGCTTACCAGACTGGGTCGACCGGATTGGCGACCCTTCAGGCGGGAAGAGCATACACGCTCAACTCCGCCGCGAGGACGGCGGCCCTGCAAGCTCGGGGCACGATCGCCAGTAATGCGGAGCGAGCCCTGGCCGGCCGCGCGGCCGCACTGACCGCGAATGTGGGCGGCAAGTTCTTGCCACTCTACGGCTTCATCATTGTCGGGCTGCTTCGCCAGACGTCCGTGCTGGGCGGGTATACCAATCTCGGTGACCTGGCTGTGAGTCGCGTCTTCAGCGGTGTCGACGACCCCTTCTCGGAGAACTTCGATCCCAGGTTGCGCAGCACTTTGCAGGACCTTGTCAACAAGCGAACCGTCCAGCACGTCGCCGGCGACCCCAACGACATCGTCGGCCCGGCTGGCTACGGTTCCCCGGGCTTCATCCAGCCCGGCGGCGAGTTCCCCTACCACATCGACTTCGAGAACAAGCCCACGGCCACGGCCCCCGCGGCGCAGGTGGTGGTCACCGATCAGCTCGACCCGAACCTCAACTGGAGCACCTTCCAGCTCGGCACGATCCATTTCAACACCTACACCGTGACTGTTCCGGCCGGCCGGACGTTCTACCAGACCCGGGTCGACGCCACGGCCACGCTCGGAGTCTACGTCGATGTGACGGCCTCGTTCAACTTCCAGACCGGTCTGGCCACCTGGACCCTCACGGCGATCGACCCGAAAACCCTGGACATCGAGACCAGCGCGACGCTCGGCCTCTTGCCTCCCGATGACAGCACCGGCCGGGGCGAGGGCTATGTCGAGTACAGCGTGCAGCCGAAGCCGGGGCTGGCCGCCGGTACTCGGATCAACGCCCAGGCGACGATCGTCTTCGATACGAACGCACCGATTTCCACCGCGCCGATCTACAACACCATCGACTTGGGTGTGCCGACGAGCACTGTGCTGGCTCTGCCAGCGGTCACGAACACGGCGTCGTTCACCGTTTCATGGACTGCGGCCGACAATCCGGGCGGATCGGGCATCGCCGGCGTGGACATCTACGTCTCCGACGACGGCGGCCCGTTTGTCCCGTTCTTGCAGGATTCAACGGCCACCTCGACGGTCTTCACCGGTCAGGTCGGCCACACCTACGGTTTCTACAGCGTTGCAACCAGCAACATCGGGCTCGTTCAGCCGGCGCCGAGTGCCGCCCAGGCGACGATCGCAGTGGTTGCCCTGCCCCCGCCAGTCACGATGACCAGGGTCCATGAGGTCCTGAACAAGAAACACCAGGTGACGGAAGTCCTCATCACCTTCAGCGGCGCGGTCAACTCCGCCGAGGCCGGCAAGACTGGAATCTACCGGCTCGCGACCCCGGGAAAGCACGGGTCCTACACCGCCAAGAACGCCGGCATCATCAAGCTCAAGAAGGCGGCCTACACCGCGGCCAACGACACGGTCGCGCTCACTCCGAAGAAAGCATTCGCACTGACGAAGCCGGTCCAGCTCGTCGTGAACGAGAACCCCCCCTCCGGGCTGCAAGACACTCTCGGCCGGTTTCTCGATGGGGGTAGGAGCGCCGTCGCCATCCTCACCAAGGGTAAAGTGACGATCGACGCCGTGGCCAAGGTCCCGGCCGGCGTGCGGCTCGCCCTGAAGCCATCCGCAGTCGACGTCGTGCTCGAGCGGGGAGAAACGCTCCGCTCAAGACACTTCGCCGGCCGCGCGCGCTCGATACGGGCCTGATCCCCAAAAACCGTTCCCAGAAGGAGAGTCCCGCGTTCCGTGCCCTGGCTAAACGTAAGGAAGCCGAGACCGAGAAAAAGACGCCCAACCGCTGAGTCCGGTGTGTGTCGCCCGCTGACCGCTCATCACGTGATGATGCGGATCTTCAATGACGGATGATTTATCCACCTGGCTTCCTTGATCGTTCCTTCAGCGTCAGGTTGAAGACCGGATCCCCAAAACTAACCCGACGCGCAAGCGAGGGGGAGCTGGCTGGGGATCCCTCGCTTGCGCGTCGGGTTCGTGTGACCCGCCATCGACTTGCCAAGTGCGCAATCCATGAGTAAACCGCTCTAACACCAAAGCTCCGCTCAATGCCGGGCGCCATCAGCCGGGCGTGGGATCTTCCGTCAGGTCCCTGACCTACTCGCCGTTGAGTCGGGCCAGGAGCCTGATCAGCGGCATGGGACGGATGCCGGCGAGCCGGGCTTGCTTCACCGCTTTGGCCCGCGCCTCACGGAACGCCGCGGGCAAGCTCCACGCCGGTACCCAGTAGTCGTCGACGACGTACCAGGTCGTCCGCGCATTGATCCCGCCCGAGGCAGGCCCGGCGACGGGCAGGTCGTAGTCGACCGTCCCGCCGTTTCGGAAGATCATCCACGCGAGTCGAGCGCGATCGTCGCGGCCATCGCGGTCGATGTCCATCGGGCCGATCAGGGCGAAGCGCTGCCCCAACATTCGGTTCGGGAACAGCCACGCCTTGGCCAGCCAGGCGCCCAGGCCGCAGGCCGCGACGATCGCCAGGAGTGTCCGCACCGAGAGCCTCGGCTTGAGGGACATCGAGGGTTCTCCGCCGCGTAACGATGAAGCTCAGCAGCGGCGGCTGCGCCGAGAGCCTTGGAACTCCGAAAAAGCCAAATCTCGGCAGCCGTCTGCTTCAGCGTTTGTTTCGGCGTTGCCGTTGCTTGCCCTTGCCGGCGTCCTCACGGCTTTCCGCTTTCACCTCGCGCCAGAAAACGTCGTGGGGAATCCCCCCGGTCGCTTCGATCTGGCGCCGGGACTTGTCGAGGAGCGATTGGAACTTGCGTGAATGCGCCAACACCAGGCGCTCCAATTCGTCGTCGTCCGTGACCCCCAGCAACACCGCGACCGCCTTGCCGTTCCGGGTGACGATCACGGGCCCTTCCTCGGTCTCTTTCAGGTAGGCGCTCAAGCGTGCCTTCACATCTGCGACTGAGGCAATTCTCATCCCTCAAACTCCTCTCCGCCGATCAACAGGCGGTTCCGGTCTTTAACACCGACCGCCAGGACACGGACCTCACGACTCACCGTGTTGACCTCGTAGAAAACGCGAAAGCGGTTGTCTGGGCCGAGGCGAAGCTCCCAGTCCGCCCCGAATGCGATCGGGCGTTTCAAAGGCTTCCGGTTTCGGGTTTCGGTGTTGGGGTGGAAGAGCAGTTGGGCCTGCGCCTCCGACTGGATCAAGGAATGGTACTTGGTTTCGATGGCCCGCAAGTGCTGCTTCACCACGCCGGCGTACACCAGAGCGAATGGAGGTTTCTTCGCCATGATGACCAGAATTATAGTCACAGCGTGCCCTTGCGTCAAGCAACATCTCGCTTTGATGCAACTCTTCTCTCCGTTCTGCCGATCGGAGAGATGGAGGGTCTTACGCGTAGCACGCGCCACCACTGGCTCGGCTCATCTCTCGACAGCCGGGCAGTGACGATACGCGGCACACCGTGAATAGCGATCAGTTGTCGGTTGTTAGTTGTCAGAGGTCTCCAGCTTAATCGAGACTCGGACGTAACTCGAATGCCTGCAATGACGTGACGCAAATGACGGAAATGACCCCCCAAAACGGCCACTTGTGTGCGCTCTTCGTCCTCGACGTTCACGCCATGACCGATCACCCCTCCGGCATCCAAGATGTTCACAAGCTCCGTGCGGGCAAGTTCTTAGGCAATCTGAAGGAAAACTCATCCAAGTTGGGCACAGCCGCCTATCCGTTTTGGACGAAAAAAAGAGATGGTTGGCCATTGCCGGCCCGCGCCCCATGAGTCGGTCAGGACCAGGAGGGTCCTCAATAATGGGTCAGCCAAGGCTGAGGACGGAGCTGGTGGCCACCGCAATGTGGGCATGGATGGTGGCGCTGGCGATCGGTGTCTGCGAAGGCGATGCGGCAGCGCAGACTCCTCCCGCGGGGCAAGCGAGTCGTTCGGCGTCGATCCCTCCTCCCAGGCGATTCCAGCCCGGCGACCCGGCTCTACAGCCCGCGCCGGCCGCTTCGCCGCCAGGACCGAGCGAGGCGACATCCCCGCCCACGGCCCTCGCGATTCCGGATCGGGCGCAAGACCCCACTCCGGTGGTAGCTTCGTTCAGCGCCCTGCTGGACACGTCGCTGATCCCGGGTCGCTCGATCGAGCCGATCGACCTGGCCAATGCGCTCAGGCTGGCCGGCGCCCGGGACATTGACATCGCCCTGGCCCGGCAGCGGGTCAACGAGGCGGTGGCCGACCTGGACCTGGCCTGCGCGCTTTGGCTGCCCAGCCTGTTCATCGGGCCGACCTGGTACCGGGCCGACGGGCAGGTGCAGACGATCACGGGGCAGGTGCGGAGCATCAACCGCAGCTCGCTGTTCCAGGTTGCTGAAGCGTATTTCGATCTCCAGGTCGCCTCGGCCAACCTGGTCGGCCTGCTGGTGCTCAATCCCCGAATCGTCATCGCCCCGGTCGAGCCGGCGGAGACCATCGTTCGGCTGATACCGGATGACGCCGCGCTCGACGACCTGGTCGTGCAGGGCCTGCGGCAGCGCCCCGAGCTGGCGGGGGCGCAAGAGCTGGTCCAGGCGACTCTGCTCCGGGTCAAGCAGGCAAAGCTTCGCCCCTTCGTCCCGAGCCTGGCCGTCAGCTACGCGGGGGGCGGATTCGGCGGTGGACAGGGCTCATTCTTCGGCAACTTCGGCGCCCGGGGCGACGTCGCGGCCAGTCTCTTCTGGGAGTTGCAAAACCTCGGCTTCGGCGACCGC
>JBIOJM010000344.1:0-10809 GCA_044450785.1 Isosphaerales bacterium | reverse complement strand
GGCATGGGTGGTATGGGTGGTATGGGTGGAGGTATGGGCGGCATGGGTGGCATGGGAATGATGTAACCTGCTACTGGATCAGCTCTGACTTGTTACCCGCGAAATCCTTCGCTCGGACGACTGGGATGCCATGCCCGCTCCATCGTTCGCAGGCCGGCACCCTGGCCAAGGAACCCAGACGTGGCGACCCGGCCAGACCAGCTTAGGCTGACGCCTGACGAGCGAGCTGATCTCGTTGCCTACATTGACGGCGAGCTCCCGGAGACTCACTCCCGGTCCATCGAGACAAAGCTGACCCACAGCGCGACTGCGCGCCGGGAAGTGGAGATGCTCGAGAAGACCTGGGAGCTGCTGGACTATCTGCCGCGCCCTCGCGTCACGGAGCAGTTCTCAGAAAAAACGATCTCACACATTCAGCGCCTCGAGGTGACAGGCCGTTTGTGGGAACCGGTGGTCGCGGCCTGGTCCGCCGTGGTGGGCCGGGCCATGGTGTACCTCTTGATTGGTGGGACCTTTCTCGCGCTGGGATACGCGGGGACCCGGTGGGTCTGGCCGGATCCCACGGTACGGCTGGTTCAGGACTTGACGCTCGCGGATCACCTCGACGAATATTTAGAGGTCGGCTCATTCGAGTTCTTGAGCCAACTGGCCGATTCCCGAGAATTCGCCGCTGACGCCGATTGAGGCCCGATACCGCGTGGGACGGCGCCGGCTCCTGTCCGGTTCGGGCTCGGCCCCGGAGCCGGATCGCGGATGTGATGTTCCTGGCGCGCGACTGGCCGCGAGACCGATGAGTTTGGATATTAAGAACCACCTGATCCGTGTCTTCGGTCTGCCGGCAATCTCCGCCCTGGCGACGATCCTGATCGCAGCGGCTTTCGATCCCGACCGGAACTGGGTTCGGCTGCGCGCATTGCCTGGCGAGCAGCGGCTCAAGCTGGTCGAGACGCTGAAGAAATTCGACCTGATCTACACGCGGGAGCAACAACAAGCTCTCCGCGACCTCGATCGCCGGCTCAACGAGCTCGAGCCGGCCGAGCAGATCAAGTATTTCGCCGTGCTCCGTCGCTACCATAATTGGCTGAATCGCCTGCCTGAGAAGAAGCAGG
Organism: Isosphaerales bacterium; assembly: GCA_044450785.1. Classification (GTDB taxonomy): domain Bacteria; phylum Planctomycetota; class Planctomycetia; order Isosphaerales; family Isosphaeraceae; genus JBIOJM01. Next base: position 9,700 of record JBIOJM010000344.1, on the reverse strand, counting down.
ACGAGTTGAAAGAGAAACCACCGGGGGAGCGCCTCAGCCTGGTCAAGAAGCTCGTCGCCGAATACCCCGTTCCGAAGATGAAGACAGCGCGGTTTCTCCAGATTACCGACCTGGGAGACTACTCCCCCTTCGAGCTAGCCGCGCTCTTCAAGATCTGGCAGGTCTTGACGCCGGCGCAACGACGTGCGATCGAGCTGGTGCCCGCCATACCGAAACGGCACGACGCCCTGTTCAAATCGGGAGTTGAGCAGAAGATCCCCGGGGAAATCAGGCCACCCGACTACGAAGAGACACGCTCGGTTGGGCAGCTCGAGAAATTCGCGAGCAAGCGACCGATTCTCCTGTTCAACGAGCTGAAGAAGAAGCAGGAAGCGGTCCGCACCGAAATCCTGCGCCGGCAAGCGATCAACTATTATTTCATCCAAAATCGGCCACACGCCGTCACTCCCGAACGGCTCGTCGACTTCGTGGCGGCCTTCCCCTCATGGCTTCAATCCACCTTCGACCCGTATCCACCAGATGAAGCACGACGCCGGCTGACGATCGTCTACCGGCTGGTGTTCCCGTTCCCGGCGGAGATGAAAGCGTCGCAGCGACCGTCGACCCCTGCAGCCGGTCCGAACGCTTCCCGCGGGGCCCCGAGTCCCTCCGGCAAAGGTCAAGCCGCGCCGGGCACATCCCCCTTCTGACGCGAGGCGCAGCGAGTGGGACGAATCTTCGCAGCGGATGAAGACGTCCATTGGATGCGTCGTGCCCTGGCGGAGGCCGAGCGAGGCCGGGGTTCGGTCGAGCCCAACCCACTGGTCGGCGCTGTCCTGATTCGCGACGGCCGGCCTGTCGGAATCGGCCACCACGCACGGTTCGGCGGGGCGCATGCCGAAGTCGTTGCCCTCCAAGAAGCCGGAGAGGCGGCGGCGGGCGCGACCCTGTACGTGACGCTCGAGCCGTGTTGCCACTTCGGCAAGACGCCTCCCTGCACCGAAGCCATCATTGCCGCCGGGATCGCGCGGGTCGTGGTGGCGACTGGCGACCCGTTCGCGGAAGTGAATGGACGCGGCTTGACGACGCTTCTAGCGGCAGGACTGGCAGTCGAGATCGGCTGCGAAGCCGAGGCGGCCCGGGCGCTGAACGCCCCCTATCTGAAACGCTTGACCACGGGCCTGCCTTTCGTCACGGCCAAGTGGGCCATGACGCTGGACGGCAAGTCCGCGGCGGCCTCGGGGGATAGCCGCTGGATCTCGTCGGACCTCTCGCGAAGCCTGGTCCACGAACTCAGAGGGAGAATGGACGCGATCGTGGTGGGCAGCGGCACGATCGAAGCCGACGATCCCCTCCTGACCGCCCGACCTCCCGGGCCTCGCTGCCCGGTGCGAGTCGTGCTCGACAGCGAAGCCCGGCTGCCGGTCTCGAGCCGCCTGGTCCGATCAGCACGCCAGAGCCCGGTCCTCCTGGCGGTCACCGAGCGAGCGAGCCTCGCGCGTCGAGAGCAGCTCGTCCAGCTTGGTTGCGAGGTCGCGGGGTTCCCCGGGCTCGGTCGCGTGCCGATCGTCCCTTTGCTCCAGGAGCTGGGCCGCCGGGGCATGACCAACGTCCTGGTCGAGGGCGGAGGGCAGGTCCTGGGTTCGTTTCTGGACGAGCGGCAAGTGGACGCCGTGGACGTCTTCATCGCGCCGCTCCTGGAAGGAGGTGACCACGCTCGCACCGCCGCGCGAGGCAAGGGATGCGCGTTCATCCGCGACGCGCTTCGGTTGCAGCAAGTCGATGTATCCCAGGTTGGCGGCGATGTACGCGTCCGTGGCTGCTTGCTCCAGCCCTGGCGCACCGGGGCGGGATTCCGCGAAGGCTGAGTGACCTTGAACGTGGGGAGGAGGACACTGGGCAGAGCCAGTGGCACACCCATCGAGGGATTCCGCGAAGGATGAGTGACCTTGACCGTGTCGAGGGATGGTCGTTACAGTCACTGGTGGTGATGGCATGGATCTTGCCCATCGTGTCCGGCCGGGTGCTCCTCGATTTCAACACTCGCTCTCCGCGACGGAGACTGGCAGGTGAGCGACCCCGAGCGCGAGCCTTCGGGAGTGAAGATGGCCCCCAAGGCGGTCGTGGGGCGGGTGAGTCTTTACCTCAGACAGCTCGAGACCTATCAGCGCCAGGGTTACACGACAGTCTCCAGCAGCCAGGTCGGCGAGCCGCTCTCGATCAAGAATGCGCAGGTCCGCAAGGATCTGGCGTTCTTCGGCCAGTTCGGCCATCCGGGCATCGGCTACCGCATCGAAGAGCTGATCGGAACATTGAGGCACATCCTCGGCATCGACCACGAGTGGCCGCTTGCCGTGGTGGGCATCGGGAACCTGGGTCGAGCCCTGCTCCGGTATCGGGGGTTTCGGACGCGTGGGTTCCACGTGGTCGCCTTGTTCGACAACGATCCCGCGAAGATCGGCCAGCAGCATGAGGGGCTGATCGTCGAGCCGATCGAGTCGCTCCGCAAGGTGATCGCCCCCAGGAAGATCAGGCTGGCGCTGCTGTGCGTGCCCACCGAAGCGGCCCAGCGCGTGGCCGACCTGCTGGTCGCGAGCGGGATTGGCGGCATCTTGAATTTCGCCCCGGTTCCGCTCATCGTCCCGGCCCACGTCAATCTCGTGCACGTCGACCTGAGCGTTCAGCTCGAGAACCTGGCCTACAAGGTCCAGAAGACCCTGGGCGAGGTCTCGACTTCGTGCGCCGGCTAGCCTTCCCCGTTCTCGGCGCAACCGCTAGAATGGCTAAACCTTTACCCGGTGGTGAAACGGTATCACAACAGGTTTTGGTCCTGTTTTTCCAGGTTCGAATCCTGGCCGGGTAGCTCGCATTCCCCCTTCACTTCGAATTCGCCAGGATCGGCAACACCTTGGTTTGTAGTCCGCCCGTCACGTGAACGGCCCCGCCGCCGTCGACGAACACGTTGACTTCGCTCCGGACGCCGAAGTCGTCGAAATAGATGCCCGGCTCGACCGAGAAGCAGGTGCGCCGCAGGACCAGCCGTTCTTCGTGGGTCTCGAGGTCGTCCATATTGGCACCGTTGCCGTGGACCTCCTGGCCGATGTTGTGCCCGATCCGATGGATGAAGTGATCCCCATAGCCGGCGTCGTCGATCACGCGGCGGCCCGCCGCGTCGACCTCCCATGCCTTCAAGGGCCGGCCCGCCGCGTATGCCTCGCGGACGCAGGCGATGGCGGCGTCACGCGCCCGGGCCACGATCGCGAAGATCTCCTCGTACCTCGCGGGGACGACGTCCCCCACGAACCCCATGCGGGTCAAGTCGCTGTAGACCGCCCGAGGGCGATCGAGCTTGGCCCAGAGGTCGATCAACACGAAGTCACCCTGTCCGATGGTCCCGTCGCGGCCGGCCACCGGTTCGTAGTGTGGGTCACCGCTGTGCGCGTTCACCGCCACGATCGGTGGGCTGTAGGTCGTCAGGCCGTTGCGGTGGAAATGGTCCATGATGGCCGACTGGACCTCGGTCTCCCGGATCGTCCCGCCGGCCCGCACCCGCTCGGCGATCAGCGGGAAGGCGAGGTCGTAGGCTGACTTCGTGACTTTTTCGGCCTCCAGGTGCATCTGCCACTGAGCGTCGTCCCAGATCGCCTCGAACTGCTGGATCAAGTCGCCCGATGAGACGACCTCGACGCCGCAGCCGCGGACGACCTCGATCGTCCCGGCATCGACCCGTGATACATAAGGGTTGGAAACCCGCGGCGCATACTCCATCGCCACCCGCCGGCTGCCCAGCAACAAACGAGCGACTCCGGCTTCAAGCTCCTGCCAGCGCAGGTAAACCGACTTTGCTCCGGGCAGATCGTCCAGGGCGGCCGTCTCGATGCGGTGCACCAGCTTCCGTGGCACGCCCTCCTTGGGGACGAAGTAGAAGAACCGCCGGCTCCCCGGTGGCTTTTGGTCCAGGCCCAGGACCCGCCGCGCAAGGAGATTGTTGCCGCGGAAATCATAGAACAGCCAGCCGTCGAGACCAAACGCACGCAAGCTGCCCTGAACCGCCTCGAGATCGAACATTTCAACTACTCCGGTTACGGATTCCAGATTCCAAAATCCAGGTCCCAGGATAATGGCTTATTCCAAGATCAGCGAGGCTCCGGCTCCGGCACGATTGTAGAGCTCCCCGGTCGGCGCGAAGGATTCGCGCCGGGCTCGAACGAGAGTGAGCCGCGCCGGCGCCAGCAGTCCCAGTGCTTCGGGCACCTCGAGTATTCGCAGGATATTGAGGAAGATCGGCCCCTCGCGATGGGACGCCGGCGGCTCGACCGCCACGACCTCGTCGTCCGGTGAGCCCAGCAAAGCGGCGTAGGCCGCGATGATGCCGGCGGATCCTCTGCCGGCGAGCCGGAACCGCCCACGGTCGGGAGCAAGAGCGGCGATCCAGCCGCGGGTCGCGATCACGTCCCACACTCTCCCCTGATCGATGGTCCTGCCCAGCAGGGCATGAGAACGCTCCACGTAGTTGGGCGGGTCTTTCTTCGTGTAGGCGGTTGGACCGACACCTCGCGGGGCCAGCACGACGACCTCATCGCCAGCGACAATCGGCTGGGCCCAGGACGGAACTCCCTCGAGCGCTTCGCCCTCGTTCAGGACGACCAGCGTACACTGATCCGGTCGACCAGCCGGTTTGCGGAGGTCGAGAACGGCGACTTCGATCCCCGGCTCTGTTGCCAGCCAGCGCAGGCTGGGGTCGGTTCCGCCCGGCGGTTTGGCCCGCGCGGCTGGAACTTGATCGGGGAACGCAGGGAAGCACGCCGCGCGGACCGCCGCCAGCCTCGCCCGCTTCCAGGCGTCGAATCCGGCTCGGTCCGGTTCCGGACGCGGTGGCTCGAATCGAGCCCGACTGACAAAGACCTCGTCGATCGTGGCGTTCGTCGAGTCGGCGGGCAGGTCCTTATCCTCGGGGAAGACCCGGAGCTGCTTCCCATCGATCGGTGGGTCGGGCGCATCCGGGACCGGGCTCGAATCTTGCTTCAAGTGCGTGTTCATCCAGCGATAAGTCGCCTGCCGCAGGTCCGCTCGGTCGCCGTGATTGCCGTGGCTGATGTGCTCGTCCACGTTTTGAGGAGCGCCCGACATTGCGTAAAATCGGCGCAGCCGCTTGATGATCCGGCGATTGCCGTCCATGGGGAAGTAGGGGTCCTCGTCTGAATTTGCGAACAAGAGCGGTCGCGGCGCGACCAGGGCGGCGATGGTCGTCCATGCCCACCGCTGAGTGTTGACCAGTAACATGCAGTCGCAATGGCGGTTGATGACCTTGTCGCCGACGTAACTCTGCAGGTCACTCATGCCGCTGATCGGCACCGCACAGGCGACGCGTGGATCGGCGGCGGCGATCCAGAAGGTCGCCGCGCCCCCGCCCGAGATTCCGGTCACCCCGATCCGCGCGGGGTCGACATCCGGCCGGCTCGTGAGGTAGTCGATCGCCCGGATCCCGTTCCAGCACTCAACGCCGGCCGAGGTGTATCCCAGGGCTTGCCACCACCACCGGCCGTGATTGTAGGTGCCGTGATGGATACCGGGCAGCTCGCCGAGCTCTAGCGTGTCGATGATCAGGCAGACGTAACCGTTCTTGGCGTACCACATCCCGTGTTCTTGAAACGCGGTCTTGCACCCGTCACGCCCCTTGCCGGAGTGTCCGCAGACGTAGAGGACGGCGGGCAGCCTGCGGGGAACGTCCTTGGGCCGATACAGGTTGCCCGTGACGTACAGGCCGGGTCGACTCTGGAAGTGAAGCTTTTCGATCAAGACCGTTCCGTCGCGCTCGAGCGTACCGGTGACTCGCGCCTGAAGGGGAGTCTTGTCGGGGACCGGCCACAGGCCGAGCATCGAGTACAACTCGCGCTCGAGCCTTGGTCGCAAGCCACGCCACGCGGCGGGGGTCGTCGCGCCTTCCATGAACCGACCGTCAAGTACGCTCGCGTCGCGCGCCAGGTAGGCGTCGATCATCGCGTCGCCCCGCGCCGTGGGCGAGGACGGGCCGGTGGGATCGGATCGACGCTGCTGCCCGAGGGCCCGACCCTCGAGTCGAAGCAGTAGGGCGCACAGGAAAACCCACCAGAGTCGACTCTTGATCATGGCGCGACTGCCTACGTTCGGGAAAACTCCGGGGCCTTGGTTCGCGCCCCATCACGACTCTGCCTTGTAACGCCGGTAGAGAGGCGCATCAAGTGTGCACTCCGGACGAGTCATGGCGATCTCGACCGGCAATCGAGTGCGTCATCGCTCGTTTTGCGCCTTCCCGGTCATCGGGACGAAGCGGACCCCTCCGAGGACCTCGCGCTTGAAGCCTGTCGGGGTTTTGGTGATCCGCACCAGGCGCTGGTCGTCGCGGCCGACGGGCGCCACCAGCCGGCCGCCCGGCTTGAGCTGGTCGAGGAGCGGGCGCGGGACGTCACTCGGGGGCGCGGCCGTCAAAAGGATGGCGTCGTACGGCGCGCGTTCGGGCCAGCCCGCGTAGCCGTCTCCGATCCGGACCTGGACGTTGCGATACCCCAGGTCGCCGAGCAGGGCCTTGGCCTTGCGGCCCAAGGCCGGGACCACTTCAATCGAGTCGACTTCGCCAACGCATTCCGCCAGGATCGCCGCCTGGTAGCCCGATCCGGTCCCGATCTCCAGCACGCGCATCTTCTTGGCCGGCTCGATGAGCTCGGTCATCCAGGCGACGATGTAGGGTTGCGAGATCGTCTGTCCGTCACCGATGGGGAGCGGGCCGTCGGTGTAAGCCAGCCTTTGCCACACCGCCGGTACGAACCGATGCCGCGGGACCTTGCGAAGGGCCTCCAGTACCGCCTTGTCCTTGATTCCCCGAGACGCGATCTGGTCCGCGACCATGTCCAAGCGCCGCGCCCGGTGGGTCTCTTCGGGCTCGCCAATCCCGAAGGCTCCGAGCGCGATCGCGCCGCAGACGCCCGCGACCCCGGCCACGACCAACGCCCAAAGACCCGTCCTTCCCCACGACCAACGAAGCCCACACATCACATCATCTCCACTTCACAAAATGCGAAGATTAGCCTTGACGTCCCTTTTTTCGCACAGAGGATTGATTGGCGGCTTACGGGATAGGCAAGAACACGGTTTTCAACCTTGGAGGCATCAATAACCGCCTGATCTTGACGAACAACGACAAACGGGGCGAAGCATTCCCGCGTCACGTCCTCACCCATGCCGATTATAGCCGGGGGGCGTGGAAAAAAACCTGATACTCTGGCTGGAGGAACACGGAAACATGGCGCGATCCCAGACGCCCAAGAAAACCCGAAGCCGCGTCGAAGTCGATCGCTATCCAGATCTGGTCCGCCAAGTCCCGCTCCGGCCGATCCGATCCGAGGCAGAACTCGACCGAGCCATCGCGATGATCGACGCCCTGCTTGACCGGGACAAGCGAACCTCCGACGAAGAGGATTACCTCGATGTCCTCAGCGACCTGGTTGAGAAATACGAGGATGAGCATGACCCCATGCCGCCGGTCTCCGGCGCCGAGTTGCTGCGTTTCCTGTTCGAAAGCCAGGAGACGACTCAGGCGAAGGTGGCGGTCGAGGCGGGCATTGCCGAATCAAGCCTTTCCGAAATCCTGGCCGGCAAGCGAGAGCTGAACCGCAAGCACATCGAGGCGCTCTCGCGACAGTTCCACGTCAGCCCCGCGGTGTTCATGTCAGTATGACCACGCGCGCGGCTCATGCGGCGCGCGCCCTCGATCGCGTGCGCGCCGCGCGAATCAACAACTTAGGATGGGCAAAAGTCGAACTTAGGGACTACTCTCTTTACAACTCCGAAATCTGCGAAACCCGAACGACCGTCACGACTGTGAAATCCCCTTACCTCGCGCGCGCATCGGTCACTTTATCTCGGGCGCGCAATGGCCATTTAAAAAATCTTTGAAAACAACCCTATCCTGAAGTCTAATAAAGCATTCGGTGCCACAGCAGAATGATTTTTGAAGAAGTTGCATTCGCGGAACTTACAAAAGGCCGCATATTGTATGTAGTCATTCGAATGATGGACGAGAAAGAAGCGGGACCCGCCGTCGCCGTCGCAGTGACGGGCCCGGCGGCGGATGGCTTACGGCGCCGACGGCGTGTTCGCCCCATCCGCTCCCTGGGTGCTGACCTCGGCAACCGTCAACGATGCGACCAACGGCGTCGCGACGAACCCGGTCATCCTGCGATCCGCCCCGAAAAGCCAGTACTCCGGCGGCGGCCTGCTGCTGGCCGTCGATTCCGTAACCGGGAATTCGGTCACGCTCCGCCGGCTGCACAAGGACCTGAACGTCAGGCAGCCGCCGGCACCGGCCGCGCGGCTGACGGACGTCACGTTCACCATCAACACCCTCGACCCGCAGATCGAGGAGGCCTCGTTCGATATCAAGCGCCGGTTCGGGATCGATGAGAACATCCTCTACCGATCCTCGACTTGGGTGTACGACGAACGCGACCTGCGGATGGCTACCGTCCTGACGGTCACGTACGACCGGTACACGGCCGAGGCCCGCACCGACCGCGGCGACTTCCCGCGCAAGATCAGCAAGATCCGCAGCCAGCTCGACTAGGTCCTGGACAGCGTCCAGGTTCGCTGGAGACGAACGGCAATTCCGCCGTGCCATCGACCATCTTCAATTGCAAGCCGTCGGGGTAATTCGCGGGAGCAGTGGTCAGCGCTTAGTAAAAGCCAGGACCCGACCGCGTGGCCCCTCTTTCGTCTTGTCGCCTTTCGTTGTGTCCCGTCCCATCAGTGGCAAGCGGTCCCTCCGAACTGACCACTGACCTCCCGTCCGTTTCGTGTTCACTGACCACTGACTACTTTTGTGATTAAAAGGAACAACCCATGGCCGGTCTCGCATTTGACGTCAACATCCCAAGCAAGGCTCTCACTTCAGCCACCCCGACCACGGTCGGCTTCGTCACGACCCCGACGAATCAGCGGGTCAAGCTGCTCGGTTACGGGTTCTACTTCGACGGCACCAGCAACTCCGCCCAGCCCGTCGAGATCAAGCTCGCTCGCCCGACGACCGGCGTTCTGACCGCCGGCGGCACGGCGATCAAATGTGATGCCGGCGTCGGCGAGACCGTGCAGTCCGTCGTGGGCCTGGCCGCGTCGACCGAACCGACGTTGACCTCGGCTTTGGTTTGCAAGACGATCACCGTCCATCCCCAGCTCGGGTACGAGTATCTCGCTCCGCTCGGGCAGGAGGAGATGATCGCCGGTGGCACCAACTTCGTCTTCAGTGCCAACGCGCCGGCCGCCGTCAACCTCCGCGGGTACATGAAGTTTGAAGAGTAAAACTCTTCAAACAGTGGTCAGTGTTCAGTGGTCAGTGTTCAGTCAACACAATCCGGAGGAGCGGTCCACCGATCGGTCGGTCTTGGTCTTCACTGACCACTGACCACTGACCACTGACCACTATTCACTTGTGTCTCTCGCGAGCGGAGGATTGACCCGTGCCAGGTCCCAGCGGCGGCGGCGCGGGCGGGTCCAGCGTATTCCGGCCGATCGGCCAGCCAGCGCGAGAGCGCGCTCGTTCGGTCTCCGGCCGTGTCTGGCTCCCGCTGCACGGGGCGCCGCTGCTCGGACTGCTGGCCCCGACGAACCCCGTCCGGCGCAAGCTCCGCCAGCGATGGCGGCTGGCGATCGGCGGGGAGCCGGTGCCGCCGCCGCCGCCCCCGCCGATCGC
>JBIOJM010000343.1:0-10900 GCA_044450785.1 Isosphaerales bacterium | reverse complement strand
CCTGTAGGTCTTTGCCCTTCTCCGCCAGATCGCCCAACTTCTCAATTAGATTGGTAAGCCCTCCCAAAAACCCACCCGCGTCGGCTTCCCCTGATACCCGGGTCTTCTTGGTTTTTGACACGTTGATTTGCCTTTCGTCGGATGGAGTTGGCCTGAGTCTGCCAGTAGCGGCATCGCGGTCTAAGGGAGACCATAGGACACGGTCCCCCTGAATGCGAATTCCGACGAGTGGAAATATGAGTGCAAGATATCAACGCGGACGAGATGAGAGGCGGGGCTTCCGATCTCCGGGACGAAGGATGGTGAGCCGGACATCGTCGGGAAGGCGGCCCTCGAGCGAGTGCAGCATGCCGAGGAAGATCAAGCCTTGTTCCTCTGACTGGAGGGTCTCGGCGATTCGACCCGCGATGAAACGGTCGCGCTGGTCGAGCAATTGCCGGGCCTGCTCCCGGATCTTCGGCGAGCGCGTCGCGGATAATGACGTCTTTCCAAGAGCGCCGAGGATGCGTCGATTGTGTTCGTACTCCTCGATCAGAAGCTGGGGCGACTCCGTCCCCGTGAGGCGTGCGCCCCGGTCCATCAGGTCCACCAGCAGGCGGTGATTGGCGCTCCCCTGGAGGGCGAGTTCGCGCACGATCTTTTCCTCGTGGTCGCAGACCGGGAGGCCATCCTGGTAGACTCGGATGTGGTTGAAGTCCAGGGCGAGGTCGTCGATCATGCCGCGGATCTGTTTCCATAACTCATCCACGGTCCGCAGGTGAGCGTCCCACTTCGCCTTGCCCAGCCGGCGCACGTAGAGTTCTTGGACCGAGCCGCGCAAACTTCCCATGTCGTCCTTGGTATGGACGATGGGGACCCAAATTAAGGAGCGATGCGACCCAACGACCGGTGAGACCGTTTCACTCTGCACGCCCATCGTCTGTAGCTTTCAAGGACTGATCGAGCCGATCTTCTCACACCCGATGAAACTATAGGTTAACTTAACACAGATTCGATCGTGTGGGCCCCTCGACTTCCAAACGATAGGCCGTGACGCGATCAAGTGAGTATTCCAATGCCATATCAGAACGATGACGCCGGCGCACAACGGGTGACAGAGCGATTTGCCCGCTGGGCTTTGCTGGCTTCTTGTGTGTGGATCGTCGCGGAATCCGCCGCCTGGGGGGGCGCAGCCGGCATCGCGCCCGAACATCGTTTTGATCCTCGCCGACGACCTGGGCTGGGCCGACGTCGGCTGGCATGGGACCGAGATCAAGACTCCGAACCTGGACAAGCTCGCCGCGGCCGGTGCGCGCCTGGAGCAATTCTACGTGCAGCCGGTCTGCTCTCCCACGCGGGCAGCCTTGATGACGGGACGATACCCCATGCGGCATGGCCGCGCGGCCGAAAACGCCGAGAAACGGGCCGAGCTGCTCGAGCGTTACGAGGCCTTCGCCCGCCAGGCGGCACCGCCCTTGAGCGCCTTGAAAGCTCGCGGCTTCAAGTGGCCGCGCGTCTGGGGTGAACCTGAGTGAACGTGATCAGACGGTCACGTCGTCGTTTCTCGGGCGCGGGACGAACGTGATCTCGACGTCGTCGACGTAAACCATGGCGCGCTCACCGCCAGAGATCGAGAAGTCGCCGGGCGCGGTCTTCTCGACAACAAGGGCGATGCCGATCCCCATCTCGATCTCGCTCGCCCCGGCTTCTTGACTGCGGAGCCGGTGGGTCAGACTCACTTCCGTGTAGTCCGTCGCCGAACTCGCGAGTGGTGGCTTGAACTCGACCGCGGCGAACTCGCGGCGCTGCTTCGCGGGGTCCTTCGACAGATCGTTGTAACCAAAGAGCACGAGGCGGCAGCGGAACTGCTCCAGGAAACGGCCAAAGGCTTTGGCCTCACCAGAGGCGGCGACGTGGACAACGAGGGTGTACGTCCCGGCGCGGGGATTCCGCACCTCTTGCGTCAGCAACGCGGAGCTTCCCGCCGCGATCTTGCCCCCAGTCGAGGAACCCGTCAGGTCATAGCCGATCGCTGCGTGCCGCTGGCCCGAACGTGGCAGGGCGCGCGGGGCCTGGAGAAGCTGCACAGCGAGGACCGCCCGATCGCGTCCCGACAAGGGCGAGGCCTGCCAACCTTTGAGGCGTTTGCCCGACCCGGCCGCGACGAGGGGCAGGTCCTCCTCGAAGCCACGGTTCAACAACGGGTCACGCGAGTACTCGGGTACGAGCGCCAGGTTGCCGGCCGGGGGAATGCGTTCGGACGTCGCGGGCGCCTCGCCCAGCAACGAATGAAGCGGTTCCCCTTTGGACACATGGAACGGACGGCCCGTCATGTCGGGGAACGTGGCGTTGTGATCGATGCCCAGCAGGTGGAGGATGGTCGCAGTCAGGTCTTGAGGTTCGAGTCCGCCGTCGCGGGGATAGGCGCCATGGCGGTCGCTCGAGCCGTAGACTTGTCCGCCACTGATCCCGGCCCCGGCGAGTGAAAAACTGAAGACATGTCCCCAGTGGTCGCGCCCGCCCTGGCGGTTGATCTTGGGCGTGCGGCCGAATTCCCCGATGGACACGACCAGTGTTTCGTCGAGCAGTCCGCGCTCGTCGAGGTCGTCGAGTAGCGCCGTGAACCCGATGTCGAAGATCGGGCACAAGACGTCCTGAAGGCGGTCGGCGTTCTGGGCGTGCGTGTCCCACAGGGGGTTGGTGACGGCTTCATCACCGGGGTCTCTCGGCCAGTTGACGTGAACCAGCCGCGCTCCGGCTTCGACCAGGCGGCGCGCCAGGATCAGCGACTGGCCCCACTTGTTCAGGCCGTAACGTTCTCGCGTGCTTCGACGTTCCCGATGCAGGTCGAACGCCTTGCGGCCTTGGCCGGAGGCCAGCAGTCCAAAAGCCTCTTGCGCGTGTCGGTCATAGTTCTCGATGGCCGCTTGCCCTTCCAGGGCGTCAAGGTGCCGATTGACTTGCGACAAGAGGTTTTGTCTGGCGGACAATCTCAGGGGCGGCACGTCAGCGGGCAATGTCAACCCTTCAACCTTGAACTTCGGGTCGGAGGGGTCGCACACCAGCCGATTCGGCTCCCAGGCTGGCCCGAGAAATCCCGCGGTCTGGCCGGCCGGCATGACGTTGTCGTTCAAGCGCATCACGTCCGGCAGCCAGACCGACGTGAACGCGGGGGCGGTCTCGCTCGGCTTCAGCCGCTTGATCACCGAGCCGAGATACGGCCAGTCGGTCGGGCTGATCTGCCGAGATTGCTGCCCCGCATACGGGTAACCGGTCAGGACCCAGTACCCGCTCGCGTCGTGAAGGTCGCTGTGCGTGCAGATCGAGCGCACGACGGCGAGCTTGTCGGCGCGGGCAGCCGTGCGGGGCAGAAGCTCGCCGAACCGAATCCCCGGAACGTTCGTCTGGATTGCCGCGAATTCGCCACGGATCTCGGCGGGTGCATCGGGTTTCGGGTCGAACGTCTCATGCTGGGGCGGTCCGCCTTGTAACCAAAGGAAGATGACGTTTTTCGCACGCCCGAATGAACGGCTCGCGGCCCGGCCTTTCCCCTGCCTTTCGCTCGCCTGGAGTAACCCGGGCAGCGACAAACCGAGCGTGCTCAAGCCCCCGACCCGCAACAGCTCGCGCCGGGAGATCCCGTCACACATCCGGGCGGATCGATCGTGAATCGACAACATCGAGCGCTCCTACTCACGATCTCCTGTAGAACTATTGTTGAATATCCTTGGCGACCATACAATACCTGTTATTCCGGCCGATCGCAACGAATGCCGGAGGTTTTGTCCCATGCTCCTGACCATTGGTGTGCTCGCCCTGCTCCTCGAGGTCGTCGCGCGGAGCGAAGCGGGCGGCCCTTCCCGGTTCGAATTCACCCGGGTCGTGGCCCACTGGGCCGAGTACGAAAACCCGGATTACCTGAAGTTCATCGAACTCGAACTGAAAAGCGGGACAGGTCCGATATTGACAGGATAGGAGGTTTTTGTGAACCTCCAACAAAAGCGGGACAGGTGCGATATTGACAGGATAGGAGGTTTTTGATTATTCTTCTTCGATGCCACGAACAGCACGGCTCGTCCCTGGTGGGATGGTATTTCATGTTTTGAATCGCGGCGTCGCGAGAATGCAGCTTTTCGAGAAGCCGGCGGACTTCCAGGCGTTCGAGGGCGTGTTGCGCGAAACGCGCGACGAGGCCCCGATGCGGATTTGCGCCTATTGCGTGATGCCCAATCATTGGCATCTGTTGCTTTGGCCGGAGCACGATGGCGATCTGGCAGCCTTTATGCAGCGCTTGACCATCACCCATGTGCGGCGATGGCAGGAACACCGCGGGTATGTGGGGCTGGGCCATGTCTACCAGGGTCGATACAAGTCGTTCCCTGTCGAAAGCGATGAGCATTTTTGGGTCGTGGCCCGATATGTCGAGCGAAATGCGCTGCGGGCCAATCTCGTCCTGCGGGCGGAGGAATGGCGATGGTCGAGTTTGTGGCGACGATGCCTCGGCACGGCGGACGAGCAGTCGTGGTTGGCGGACTGGCCGGTCGATCGACCCGCGCATTGGGTCGCGTCGGTCAATCAAACCGACAACGAAAAGGAACTGGAGTCGCTACGACAAAGCATCCAACGGGGCCGTCCCTTTGGCCAACCGGAATGGCAGAAACAGATCGCCAAACGTTTGGGATTGGAGTCGGCTTATCGTCCCACCGGTCGCCCAAGGAAAGTGGGCCAACGCAAAGTCATCCCTCAAGGGTGAACGCGCAAGAAGATCGTCAAAAATCACCTCAGCCTACTAATATCGAACCGCCGCTTTCCCAGCCTACCAATATCGAACCTGTCCCGCTTTTCCAGTCGAGGAGCCCGTCAGGTCATACTCACGATCTCCAATCTGTAAAACCATTGTTGAATATCGCTGGCGACCGTACAATATCTGTTATTCCGGCCGATCGCAACGAATGCCGGAGGTTTTGCCCTTTTCCGGTTGGTCAAGCCGGACGCTGCCGGCCGGGAGTAGACGCCATCACCGACCGCCGCTCGATAGTTTCGCGCAACGTGGGTCAGCAACTGGATCTGCTGCCGGCCTTGATCATGGCCTGCGCGGTCGTCTGGGGCGGCCGGTCCTCGCTGCGGGCGGATGAACCGGCGGCAACCGAGTTCTTCGAAAAGGAAGTCCGTCCGCTGTTGGTCGAGCGATGCCAGCCTTGCCACAACGCCCAGAAATCGAAGAACGGACTGAGGTTGACCGATCGAGAGGCGATCTTGAAAGGGGGGGACGGCGGTCAGGCGGTCGTTCCCGGCAAGCCCGAAGAGAGTTTGCTCATCCGTGCGGTGCGATATCTCGATGAACCCAAGATGCCGCCCAAGAAACGGCTGTCCGATGCCGACATCGCGAAGCTCCAACGCTGGGTGGCGCTGGGGGCTCCCTGGCCCGCGGTTGACAAGAAGGAGATGAGAACGCCGGCGGGCGTCTCCGTGACGGAGGCGCAGCGTCGCTGGTGGGCGTTCCAGCCGGTGCGGGATGAGCCACCCCCGGCAGTCGAGAACGACTCCCAATCGCGGAATGAGATCGACCGGTTTCTCCTGGCCGAGCTCGAACAGCGTGGCATGCGGCCGGCGCCTCCGGCGGACCGGCGCAAATGGATCCGCCGCGCCACGTTCGACCTGACCGGCCTGCCACCGACTCCGGAAGAGGTCGAGGCCTTTCTCGACGACGATTCCCCCAAGGCATTCGCGCACGTTGTCGACCGGCTGCTGGCCTCTCCAACGTACGGCCAGCGCTGGGGCCGGCACTGGCTCGACGTCGTCCGTTACGCCGATTACTACGACGCCGACCCAAAGACGCGCACGGCCAGTTGCGAATTGACCGAAGCCTGGCGGTATCGCGACTGGGTGGTCGAGTCGTTCAATCGCGACCTTCCCTTCGACCGGTTCATCGTCCATCAGATCGCCGGGGACCTGCTCGCGAGCCCGGACGGCGGAGACGTCTACCCGGCGGGGTTGATCGCAACCACGTTCCTCTCCAACGGTGTTTGGGACAGAGGAGACGCCGACAAGGAAAAGATCGTCAGCGACATGGTGGACGACCAGATCGACACGGTCGGCAAAGCGTTCCTGGGCCTGACGCTCGGTTGCGCGCGTTGCCACGACCACAAGTTCGACCCGGTCTCGCAGCAAGACTACTACGCGCTGGCGGGGATCTTCTACAGCTCCCATATTCTGAAGGACCTCGGCGCCAAGGGCGGCGAGTACACAGTGAATCGCGTGCCACTTGTTCCGAAGTCGGTGGTGGCGCGACGGGAGGAGCAGCTTCGGCTGATCGACCGGATCGAGGCGCAATTGGGGGTACTCGACAAGAAGTCGCCGCCGGCGTCCGCCAAGGATCCGGAGCGGGCGAAGCTCATCAAACGGCGTGACAAGCTGCGAGGCGAATTACCTGCCGAGCCGCCGCTGGCGATGGCCGTGCAAGAGGGGGGAACGCCGGGCGGGTTGTTTCCGAAGATCCAGGACGTGCCGTTGCACATCCGCGGTAGTTACACGCGGCTGGGCTCGGTGGTACCGCGACGCCTTCCCGGTTTCTTCGCCGGTAACGCAGAGCGACCCATCGTCAGTGAAAGCGGCCGGCGCGAGCTGGCGCGCTGGGTCGCTTCGAAAGAGAACCCGCTGACCGCGCGCGTGATCGTCAATCGGGTCTGGCAGTGGCATTTCGGCGAAGGCATCGTGCGAACGCCGAGCAACTTCGGCATGCTGTCGGAGCCGCCGACTCATCGGAAGCTGCTGGACTGGTTGGCGGCCCGGTTGGTCGATGACGGTTGGTCGCTGAAGAATCTGCACCGCCGGATCATGCTCTCCGCCGCCTACCGGCAAGCCGGTGGCGCACCCCGCGATCAGATCGCCCGCGATCCCGATAACCGCTGGGCCGGCCGATTCGCCGCCCGTCGTCTGGAAGCCGAGGCGATTCGCGATGCGATGATCTTCGTGACCGGCCGGCTCGATCTCGCGGCAGGCGGACCGGCCGGTGATGACCTGGGCGCGCCGAGACGGTCGCTCTACGTTCAGACGGCCCGCTGGGACCGCGGCAACTATTCGACGCTGTTCGATGCGGCCAATCCCGACTCGTCCGTGGAGAAGCGAATGGTCTCGACCGTGGCACCTCAGGCACTCCTCCTCCTCAACCACGCGTTCGTGATCACGCAGGCCGAACGTCTGGCGAAGCGATTGGCCCGCGAGGTGCCGGCAGACGAAACGGCCCGCATCGGGCGGGCCTACCTGCTGCTGTTCTCCAGGCCGGTGCGCGCCCTAGAGGTCGAAATCTGCCGGGAGTTCCTGGCCCGGGCCAGCGGGCGCGGCGCCGCCTCGGCCTGGTCCGATCTGGCCCACGTGCTGCTGTGTAGCAATGAATTCGTCTATCTCGACTGATGCTTTCGAACGAGGAGAGATCCATGGGGACGCAACCGTATCGCTCGCGCCGCGAATTCTTGGCTGGCGCCGGCTGCGGATTCGGGCTCCTTGCGCTGTCCGATTTGCTGGCTGAAGCCGCGCCGGCGCGTGCCGGCGCGGGGCCGGACCGGGCTGCCCAGCCCTACGCGCTCCGCCCGCCCCATCACGCGCCACGCGCCAAGCGTTGCATTTTCCTCTACATGCCGGGTGGGCCCTCGCACATCGACCTGTTCGATCCCAAGCCGCGGGTGGCCGCGAAGAACGGCCAGCCGCTGCCGTTCGACAAACCCAAGCTCGAACGCACCAAGACCGGCAATCTGCTGGCCTCCCCCTGGAAGTTCGCGAGACACGGGCAGTCCGGCATCGAAGTGAGCGAGCTGTTGCCGCGGATGGCGTCCTGCATCGACGATCTCTGCGTCATTCGCTCGATGGTTGCCGACAACATCAACCACACCGGGGCCGCCCTTCAGATGTGCACTGGCGAACAGGCCTTCTCACGGCCGAGTCTCGGCTCGTGGCTGGTCTACGGGCTCGGGACCGAGAACCAGAACTTGCCGGCCTTCGTGGTCGTCAGCCCCGCCGCTGTCTTCCAGGGCGCGCAGCTCTGGAGCTCGAGTTTTCTCCCGAGCGCGTATCAAGGGACATTGGTCCGCGACCTCAAGAATCCGATCGCCAACCTCACCGACCCGTCCGGTGACGTCACGCGTCAACGTGCCAAGCTTGACGCGATCCAACGGCTCAACGAGATCCACAAGCGCGACCGGGTGATCGACAGCCAGCTCGACGCCCGGATCGCCTCGTTCGAGCTGGCGTTTCGCATGCAGAGGGACGCGCCCGAAGCCTTCGACGTCTCGCGTGAGAGCGGGGTGACACAGAAGCTGTACGGGATCGACGACCCGACCACGGAACAATTCGGCCGGCAGTGCCTGATGGCTCGCCGGCTGGTCGAACGGGGCGTGCGCTTCGTGCAGCTTTTTGACGCGCCGGCGAATAACGCCTGGGATCATCACACCGGCCTGCGTGAAAACCTGCCGAAGCGCTGCCGGGCCGTCGATCAGCCGATCGCCGCCCTCTTGACCGACCTCAAAGCTCGCGGGCTACTCGACGATACTCTGGTCCTCTGGGGCGGCGAGTTCGGCCGCACACCGACCGCCGAGGGCAACAATGGTCGGGAGCATCACCCGTTCGGATTCACGATGTGGTTGGCCGGCGGCGGCGTTCGCGGAGGACTCGTGCATGGGGCCACCGACGAATTCGGCTGGCACGCCATCCACGACAAAGTCCACGTCCACGACCTGCACGCCACCATTCTGCACCTGATGGGATTCGACCATGAGAAGCTGACCTACCGCCATGGAGGCCGCGACTATCGACTGACCGATGTCCACGGCCATGTCGTTCGCGACATCCTGGCGTAGCCGGATGGATAGACCGGAAGTCGATGAGCCCGCGGTCACAAACACTTCGTTCTGCCGAATTCTGAATACCACGGCGGGCCTGGTCGTCTATCTCGGAAGAGCAGAGCACGGATGGGCCCGACTCTGATGAGAGCGGACCTCACCTTTCCTCGGAGTGAATATCCATGCGCGGCAAACTTTTCGCGCTGGCCCTGATCGGGCTGGCGGGATCGACCCTGGTGCGCGCCGACGGGCTGCTGATCCCCACGGACCGCGGAATGCCCCCGTTGCGCCTGACATATCAGCGCATCGAGGTCACGATCGTGGGGCAGGTGGCCACGACGAAGGTCGAGCAGTCGTACCACAATGGCACCGACCGCGACCTGGAGGCCGAGTACATCTTTCCACTCCCGGCCGGCGCCTCGGTCCGGGACTTCTCGATGTGGGTCGGCGGCAAGCGGTACCGGGGCGAAGCCGTCGACGCATCGAAAGCACGGCAAACCTACGAGGACATCGTCCGCCGGCTCCAGGACCCCGGGCTGCTCGAATATATCGGGCGCGACCTCTGGAAAGTCCGGATCTACCCCGTCCCGCGCCGGGGCGAGCAAAAGATCGAGATCACGTTCACGTCGATCTTGCCGGTCGAGGGAGGCATGATCTCGTACCAATACCTCCTCCGAACCGGCCAGACGATCCGGACGACGGTCAAGGATTTCACGATGGTGGTCCACATCCAGAGTCCCGACCCGCTCGGGCCGATCTACAGTCCGAGCCACGATGTGGCGATCGACCGTCGAAGCGATCGAGAAGCGGTCGTCAGCTTCGAGCGGAATGCCTGCAAACTCGACAAGGACTTCCAGCTCTACTTCGTCCCGAAGGCCGAGCGGATCGGCTTTTCGCTCCTGACCCAGCGCGAGTCACCCGGCGAACGAGGCTACTTCCTGCTGATGCTCAGCCCCAGCACGCTGGCCACGGTCCGCCCCGTACCGCGCGACCTCGTGCTCGTGGTCGACACGTCGTCGAGCATGGAAGACGAGAAGCTGCGGCAGGCCAAGGCGGCCTTGACGCACACTCTCGACTCGCTGGGCCCCGACGACCGCTTCGCAGTGATTGCGTTCGCCACGACACCGCGATCGTTCCGCCAGGACCTGTCGGCATCGACCGCTCAGAATTTGCGCGAGGCCCGCGCCTGGGTTGAAGATCTCAAAGCGGCCGGAGGAACCGACATCTCCGCCGCGCTCGAGGCCGGGCTCGCTTTTCGGAAGGAGAAGCAATCGGGACGAACCTTCCAGGTCGTCTTCCTGACCGACGGCTTACCGACGGTCGGCCTGACCGAGACATCGAAGATCCTCGAGATCGTCAATCGGCGCGACTGCCAGGGAACACGAATCTACACGTTCGGGATCGGCGACGACGTCGATACACACCTGCTCGACCTGCTCGCGGAAACGACGCGCGGGTGCAGCACCTACGTGCGCCCGGCCGAGGACCTGGAAGTGAAAGTGTCCGCGTTCTCGGCCAAGATCCAGCGACCGGTGCAGACCGACCTCGAGCTGGAAATCAGCGGCGGGCCCGGTCTCGTCGAGATCTATCCTCCTCGGCTCCCCGACCTCTTCCAGGGCGAACAGCTCCAGGTGGTCGGCCGCTTCGAAGGACACGGCCCCGCGATGCTCACACTCAAGGGGCGCGCGGGAGACCATCTCTTCTCAGAGTCGTTCGAGACGAAATTCCCTGAGTCGGCGGCCGAGTACACCTTCATCGCACCGATCTGGGCCAGGCGCAAGGTCGGCTATCTGCTCGACCAGATCCGATTGAACGGAGAGTCGAACGAGGTCAAGGACGAGTTGATCCATCTGGCCCGCGACTTCTCGATCGCCACGCCATACACCAGTCTCCTGGTCGTCCCCGAGTCATCCGTGAGCGCCGATCCCGGCAGGCACCGGTCCGGTCCCCGGCGACGACGCACATCCCCTTCATCGATACCATTCGGGGGCGCCGGTTTTGGGGGTGGTGGCGGCATGGGCAGTATGGGGGATGGGCGGCATGGGGATGGGCGGCCGCTCGAGGGGCATCGGTGGAATGGGCGGAAT
>JBIOJM010000342.1:0-10957 GCA_044450785.1 Isosphaerales bacterium | reverse complement strand
GTAAGGGTAGCGGTTCAAGACCACGAACGAATTCGGGCAGCGAAGGACAACCAGGTTCTCTCGATCGTTTTTACTCGCTAACCCACGGCATAAGAAGCAATTCGGAGCGGGTTCCGACGAAGCCGAGGCCGCCTGGATGTACTGCGCTCGCCAGGGAGCCCAAATCCGATTCAGCACGACCCGCTACTCCAGGGCGACTCGATTTGCCAACCTGCCCTCCCGTCCTGGCCGGGAACCAAGCCGCGGATTAACCTGTCTCTCCCCAAGATGATATCAACAGAGAGTCTTCTTGTCGCGATCGCGCCCGTTTTTCCGCCGAATTGGATTTGCCGTCGAGATGGGTCCTCAGAGCAATCGGCGATCCCAGACGGGATAAAACTGGGCCCAGGCGCGACCGATGATCCGGTCCGGCGAGACGAGCACGAGCGGACCGAGCTGAGGAGTTGAAACGCCGTCATCCTGGGGCTCGACCAGGACCTGGTTGGCCGGAACCTTGAACCGGCAGGCCTGGGGCCAGGCCGTCAATCGCAGGTGCGCGGTCAGCGAGCGATCTTGCCCATCGATTTTCCAGCTCCGCCCGGACCATTCGACTTCCTGGCCGGACACCGCGACAACCTGAGCGGCTCGCGGCTCACCGTACGGCGGGGGACGCATCCAGATCCAGTGGCCCTGGCGCGGTTCGGAGCCGCGATAGGCACAAAGATCGATGAGAAATCCGTTGCCGGTCCCATCGGGCTCGAAGCCCGGCCAGGCGAAGAGCGACAACACGAAGAATGCCGGCAGGTAAATGAACAATCCCAGGGACCCCGCGACGACGACCAAGGCCGTCCATCTGGGATCGATCGGGAACGAACGTTGCCGCAGTACATCCGTGGCTGAAGCGACATGTGTGATGAACGTGAAGGCAAGAATGCCCCAGCTCTGCCACGTCCCCCAGGTCCAGAGCCCCACGAAAAGAGAGATCGCAAATGAGCCCAGAAACACCCAGCCGCGCGCACGCTGGCTCCAGCAGAGATGCGGCCAGCCGGGAACCAGCATCCTCAATCCGATGGGAGACTCGAACGGGCGACGATCGATGAGCCGAGCCAGATCGCCGGCGTTGCCTCCTGTCGGGACGCGCGACATGAATGTCTCCTTGAGAGAACGATCGTGGACCAGTATTTTTTTCGCATACAACGACGATATATTCAATCAGGCTGACGAACCAGTCGTCCATTTGTTCTAATAAGAACGTTAGCCATGAGTGTCTTCACCCTTGACGGAATGGGCGATTTTGCTAAAATATCGTGCTCGCATTCATTGTCTCTACTCGGACTCTTCCCATGCTTCACACCAAAATTGATTAGTCTTGAGCCAGATCGGTTTTGGTGTGCCTCCGAAACTCTCCCCGGCATGCCTTTCAGCCCGCGTTGGAACGGTGGGCTGATCTCAAACTTGTCGATTGGACTCGACGCGTCGTTCGTAGCCCGAACAAAGGGCGTTCCACCCTCTGGACGGTATCTGAGTGCACTTGGATCATGGAAAACCTGCGCAACGTCCGGAATATCGGGATCTCGGCACACATCGACTCGGGGAAGACCACCCTGACCGAACGGGTCTTGTATTACACCGGGAGGACCCATGTCATCAAGGAAGTGAAGGGTGAAGGGGCCGTGATGGACCACATGGAGCTGGAGCGCGAGCGAGGGATCACGATCACCTCGGCGGCGACCACCGTCCAGTGGGACGACCACAAGATCAACATCATCGACACGCCGGGTCACGTCGATTTCACGGTCGAGGTCGAGCGCTCGCTCCGCGTGCTGGACGGAGCGGTGCTCGTGCTGTGCGCCGTGGCGGGGGTCCAGTCGCAATCGATCACCGTCGACCGCCAGATGAAGCGTTATTCGATCCCCCGCCTGGCCTTCATCAACAAGATGGACCGCACGGGTGCCAACCCCGCCAACGTCATCAAGCAGCTCGAGGGCAAGCTGGGCCTTACGGCGATTCCGCTCCAGCTTCCGATCGGCGCAGAATCGAGTTTCCAGGGCGTGATCGATCTGATCGACCGGGTGGCGATTTATTTCGACGGCGAGAAGGGGGAGTCGATCCGGCGCGAACCGATCCCGCCCGACATGGTCGAGCCGGTGCAACGTGCCCGCCAGGGGATGCTGGAAGCCCTTTCCATGCTCTCCGATGAAATCATGGAGCTCCTGCTCGAGGAAGCCGACGTTCCCATCGAGCTGATTCACAAGACCATTCGCGACGGCACGATCGCCCAGCAAATCTGTCCCGTGCTGGTCGGCTCGGCATACCGCAACAAGGGCGTCCAGCCCTTGCTCGATGCCGTCACGCGCTACCTGCCCAGCCCCCTCGACCGGGAAATCTTCGCCAAGGACCACAACAATGGCGGGGCCGAAGTGCCGCTGGCACCCGATCCCGATGCCCCGCTGGTGGCCATGGCGTTCAAGCTCGTCGAGGAGCCCTTCGGTCAAGTCACGTTCGTCCGGATCTATCAGGGGACCCTGGCCAAGGGATGCTTTTACTTCAATTCGCGGCAGAGGAAGCGGACGCGAATCAGCCGCATCCTCCGCATCCACGCCGATCAGAAGGTGGACATCGACTCGGCGAGTGCCGGCGACATCGTGGCCGTCATGGGGATCGAATGCGCCACCGGCGACACGTACTGCACCGAGGGTGCCGACCTGTCGCTCGAGAGCATCTACGCCGCCAAGCCCGTCGTCGATCTCTCGATCCACCCGGTCAAGCGTGCCGATTACGACAAGCTTGCCAAAGCCCTGCACCGCTTCATGCGCGAGGACCCCACCTTCCGGGTCCACGTCGACAAGGAGACGAGCGAGACGATCATCTCGGGCATGGGCGAGCTCCACCTCGAGATCTACGTCGAACGGATCCGGCGCGAGTACAAGGTCGACTGCTCGGTCGGTGCTCCCAAGGTGAGCTATCGCGAGGCGCCCACACGGGAGACCCCGTTCAACTACAAACATAAGAAACAAACGGGCGGGGCCGGCCAGTATGCCCACATCGTGGGCAAGCTGATCCCCATCGACCCCCAATCGCCCGAGCCCTTCGTCTTCGAAAACAAGGTCACGGGCGGCCGCATCCCCACGGAATACATCCCCTCCGTGGAAAAGGGGTTCCGCGAATCCCTCCAGAAAGGGCCCGTCGCCGGCTACGAAGTGATGGGCGTTCAAATGCGGCTCGAGGACGGCTCGTACCACGACGTCGACTCGTCCACGATGGCGTTCGAGATCTGCGCACGCGACTGTTTCCGGGAGACGTTCAAGAAGTCCGCGCCCGTCCTGCTGGAACCGATCATGAAAGTCGAGGTGGAGATCCCGACCGAGTTCCAGGGCCCGGTCACCGGCGCCCTCTCGGCAAAGCGCGGCGTCATCCACGGCACCGAGTCCCGGGCGGGCTACAGCGTGATCGCCTCGGAAGTCCCCCTCTCCGAGATGTTCGGCTACTCCAACGACCTGCGAAGCATGACCCAGGGCAAGGGAAGCTTCAGCATGGAATTCCTCAAGTATCAAAAGGTCCCATCCCGCTTCCAGGAGGAGATCGTCAAGAAGGCGCAGACCCTCGCACTGAAAGGATGAAGGATGAAGGATGAAGGATGAGTAAGAGCTCTGTTCTTTATCCTTCCGCTTTGGTCCTTCCGCGTTCATCCTTCATCCTTCATCCTTCATCCTTCTCTTCGGTGGGTAGTTGACAGGCCCCCGGCACTCTGGCATAAAAACAGCTCGTTCCCACCCTCGCGAGAGGTCCTGAATTGAACAACTCGACCGGGAAGGAGGGTCATGCCCATGACCCGGATCGAATCGAACGACGCCGGTCCAGGATCCGAGCGGCCGAAACCGCCGGTGTCCAAGCGGCCCAAACGCCTCCTGCCGTTGGCCTTCACCTTGGCCGCCATCGTCGTGGTGAGCTTCTACCTGCAAGCGCAGGCGAGAAACCTCTGGAATGAGTGCAGTATGCTCCTGGGGGAAGTTCGAGAGTCCCAGCGGCGCGCGGTCGTCGGCTATCTCAACATCGCGCCGATCACCACCTATGCGGAACCCCCGGCGGATTGGTATCACATCGACGGGGAACAATCGCGGCTCTGGTCGGGATGGAAGGACGGCGACGGCCACCGTTGGTTCCGCTTCCAGCAGGGTGAGATCGACCCGGCTCGCCTCTGCCGGCCGACGAGTGAGTACGTCTCGCGGGCCATCGATTATCCCCTGGTCGAGACCGGCGGTGGCACGATCTGGCAGCGGATTCCGTCGGAGGCCATGGTGGTGGGCCACACGTTGCGAGGACAGAACTGCGTGTATCCCACCGCCGTCCTGGGCAAGGTTCAAGTCATCAATGACATCGTCGAGGACCACCCGTTCCTGGTCGTGGTCAATCTCTTTCTTCCGCACCAGGCGGAGTTCTCGATTTACGAAGCGACTCTCGACGAACGCCGCTTGACCATGGCCACCACGGGTTATTTCCAGGATGGAAAGCCGTTGCTGTACGACCGCGGGACCGAGAGCCTCTGGCTCGAACACGAAAATGCCTTGAGGGCCGTCGCCGGCAAGCACAAGAACAAGCCACTCGCCCGCGTCGCCCGCCCCGTACCCGTCACGTGGGGCACGTGGAAAAGCCGGAACCGTCAGAGCCGCCTGTTGGTTGGCGCCGACCGTTCCCGCGGCGTTCCCAAGGAATAAATGATGCCGGACACACAAAAGTACGTCTATTCATTTGGCGGGGGCTCGGCCGAGGGCCGCGCCGACATGAAGGACCTGCTGGGCGGCAAGGGGGCGAACCTGGCCGAGATGAGCTCGATCGGCATCCCGGTCCCGCCGGGTTTCACGATCACGACCGAGGTCTGCGCAGATTATTACGCCCGCGGCCGCGAGCTCCCCGAGCAAGTCAAGCCGCAGGTCGAGGCCGCGCTCGCGCACATGGAAGAGGCGGTCGGCAAGAGGTTCGGCAACCCGGCCGATCCGCTCTTGGTCAGCGTTCGATCGGGTGCGGCAATGTCGATGCCGGGGATGATGAACACCATTTTAAATCTCGGTTTGACGGAC
Organism: Isosphaerales bacterium; assembly: GCA_044450785.1. GTDB lineage: Bacteria > Planctomycetota > Planctomycetia > Isosphaerales > Isosphaeraceae > JBIOJM01. The sequence goes on along the minus strand of JBIOJM010000342.1, from coordinate 5,900 downwards.
GCCTCCGTGGAAGGGCTGGCGAAGAAGACCGGTAACCCGCGGTTCGCTTACGATGGCTATCGCCGCCTGATCGACATGTTCGGTTCCACCGCGATGGACGTCGAACATCAGGCGTTCGAGCACGAGCTGGCGACGCTCAAGCAGGAGCGCGGGGTCAAGCTCGACACCGAGCTGGGCGCCCTTGACCTCAAGGAGCTGGTCGGCCGCTACAAGACCGTCTATCAGAGGCACGTCGGCGAGCCTTTCCCCCAGGACCCCAAGGTCCAGCTCTGGAAGTCGATCACGGCGGTCTTCAACAGTTGGATGGGCAACAAGGCGGTCGAGTACCGCCGGATCGAGCGAATCACGGGCTTGAACGGCACCGCCGTCAGCGTTCAGGCCATGGTCTTCGGCAATACGGGTAATCAGTCGGGCACGGGCGTCGCGTTCACTCGAGACCCGAACAGCGGCGAGGACACGTTCTACGGCGATTACCTGATCAACGCCCAGGGCGAGGACGTCGTCGCCGGCATCCGCACCCCAGAGCCGATCAGCCAGCTCGATCAGGAGATGCCCGAAGTTTACCACCAACTGCTCGACATCCGGCGGAAGCTCGAGGCGCACTACAAGGAGATGCAGGACATCGAGTTCACGGTCCAGGACGGCGTGCTCTACATGCTTCAGACCCGCACCGGCAAGCGGACGGGAACATCAGCCGTGCGGATCGCGGTCGAGCTGGTCAAGGAGGGGAAGATCGACGAGCGGACCGCGCTCAAGCGGATCAACCCCGAGAGCCTGAACCACCTGCTCATGCCCCAGATCGAGCCGAAGCTCCGTCAGAAGAAGAAGCCGGTGGCGCAGGGCATCTCCGCCAGCCCGGGCGCGGCCGTGGGCCGGGTGGTGCTCTCCGCGGAGGCGGCCGTGCAGGCGATCGCCAGGGATTCCAAGGCCCGACTCATGCTCGTGCGCAAGGAAACCAGCCCTGAAGACGTCGCCGGCATGCACTTGGCCCAGGGGATCCTGACCTCGACCGGTGGCAAGGCGAGCCACGCGGCGGTCGTCGCCCGGGGCTGGGGAAAGCCGTGCATCGTCGGCTGCGAGGCGATCCACATCGACCAGGCAGCCGGTACGGTCACGGTCGAGGGCCAGACGATCAAGGCGGGCGACTACATCACCATCGATGGCTCGACCGGCGAGGTCTGGATCGCCGAGATGCCGACGATCGACCCGATCATTCCCGATGAATTCTTCACACTGATGACGTGGGCCGATCAGTTCCGGACCCTCAAGGTCCGCACCAATGCCGATACGCCGGATGACGCCGTCAAGGCCCGCAAGTTCGGCGCGGAGGGGATCGGCCTTTGCCGCACCGAGCACATGTTCTTCGGCGACCAACGGATCGTCGCCATGCGCAAGATGATCCTGGCCGAAGACAAGTCGGGACGCGAGGCGGCCCTGGCGGAGCTCGAACCGTTTCAGCGCGAGGATTTCGTGGGGATCTTCGCGGCGATGGACGGCCTGCCCGTGACGATCCGGCTGCTCGACCCTCCCCTGCACGAATTCTTGCCGCATGACGCGAAGGGCCAGGCCGACGTCGCCAGCCAGCTCGGCGTCAATCCCGAACGGGTCAGGCACCGCGTCGAGCAGCTCCACGAGTTCAACCCGATGCTCGGCTTCCGCGGCTGCCGGCTGCCGATCGTCTACCCCGAGATCGGCGACATGCAGGTCCGCGCAATCATCGACGCGGCGATCGAGGTCAAGAAGCGAGGTAAATCGGTCCTCCCCGAGATCATGATTCCGCTGGTGGGAACCGTCGAGGAGCTGGTTCTTCTCAAGAAACGGGCCATCGCGATCGCCGAAGAGCGGATGAAGAGGTCCGGCGTCACCGTCGAGTACCTGATCGGCACCATGATCGAAGTCCCCCGCGCCTGCTTGGTCGCCGGCCGGATCGCCGAGGAGGCAGAGTTCTTCTCATTCGGCACGAACGACCTGACCCAGATGACGTTCGGCTTCAGCCGCGACGACATCAAGGGCTTCATGCCGACCTACCTGGAGGAGAAGATCCTGCCGATCGACCCATTCCAGAGTCTGGACGTGGAGGGGGTCGGCAAGCTCATCGAGATGGGCGTCAACCTGGGCCGCAAGGCGCGGCGAGACAAGCACGGCGACCACCTCAAGATCGGGATCTGCGGCGAGCATGGAGGCGACCCGGCCAGCGTCACTTTCTGCCACCAGGCGGGATTGGATTATGTTTCCTGCTCGCCGTTCCGCGTGCCGATCGCACGCCTGGCCGCCGCCCAGGCCGCATTGGCAGGCGGTCAAGCGATCAGCCGTGACAAGTAGCGGGGAAAAGGGGATAAGTCCAATAATCAGGCCCGCTGTCGGCGGGGAAAAGGGGATAAGTCCAATAATCGGGCCCGCTGTCGGCCATCGAACAATAATGGGACTTATCCCCTTTTCGCGCAGTCGTCAGAACACCTCCATGATATGTTGCCCGCCGTGCTCGGGGTTGCCGATCAGGCGTTGGCCCTTGGGATCGACGACCCAGTCGAGCAGCTCGAGCGGGACCTGGCCGACCAAGACCGGGAATTCATCACCAATCTCGCCGACGTCGATCGCACAGTCTCGTCCCTGAATCGTCAAACGCACGGCGCGAAACATCGAAATCGTCAACGCTCCGCCCAGCCCACGCGCCTGTCGTGTTCGCAGAGGACGCACCCCGAGGGAAGCGATCATCGACCTGGGTAGGAGAAGTCCCGTGGCGCCGGTATCGACGAGAGCATCATGGACTTCCACGCTACGCACGGCGTCGGAGGAAATCGATCCCTTCTCAACATCGAACAGGTCTTCGAGGTTCTCAATCTTGGCGGTGACGACCACCTTGCCCATCACTGTGGTCTCCATTCGATCGTCCTTATTCTCGTGAGAACTCGTTCCCTTCTGGAAGGTAGACTCCTTTTATTGTACACGATCTCGATCAAGACGCTGGCCCGAGACTTAAAGGCTTCTGGATTCCACAGCGTAAATCGGAGACGGAGCAAAAGGAAGCCAAGCGGAAAAATCCCCAACTCGCGGAATGAGTTCCCAATAAAACCGCCCGCCTGGCGGGTCTATTCTTCGGGCATGCTGGGGTTGGGTGGTACCATCCCTGGCCGACGAACCGATCCGGAGCGGCGATGGACCAACGAGCCGAACGGCTGGCCCGCGGTGACCCGGCGGCATTTGCGGAGCTGTACGACGCCTGCGCCAATCGGGTCCACCACTACCTGGTCGTGCGGTTGGGGTCAAGGGCCGATGCCGACGACGTTCTGCAAGATACCTTCGTCCGCCTGGCCCGCGCGAGGAAGCGACTGGCAACAGTCGAGGACCTCGTGGCTTACGTATTTGCGACTGCGCGAAACGAGGCAATCCGACTGGTCGAACGGCGTGCGCGCGAGGGCCGGCTGCGAGCGGCCCCTTCGCGGGAATCGTTGTTCCTCGAGGCGACAGGTGATGGCCTCCAAGACATCGAGACGGCGGAATGGGCTGCCGCCTCAATGGCGAGGCTGAGCCACGATCTTCGCGAAATTGTCGAGTTGAAGATCTATGCGGACCTGACGTTCCGCGAGATCAGCGAGCTGACCGGGCTTCCGCAGGGGACGGTCGCCACGCGCTACCGATCGGCCCTTGAGAAGATGCGCAGTCAGATGGTGAAGGAGTGAAAATGAACGACGACATCGAACGCCGGCTCAAGCAAGTGACACCCCGCGGCGCACCGCCCGAGCTGCGTCCTCGAGTGCTGGCTGCCGCGGCCGCCCAGTTGCGCCCGGCCTCCGTGACATCCGCCGGCCGTCCGCTCCGCCCGGCACTCGCCGTCGCCATCGGTGTGCTTGCAAGCCTGGCGCTCAATTACTGGGTGAATGACACGCTCGATCGCCGTCTCGCGATTGTGCTCGGTGCGCCGCCCGTCCCCAGACAGGCCGCGGAGATCGCCGCCGACGTAGCTTCCATCACCGATCCCTCCACCGGGCAATGGGTGTACGAGCGGCTCGCGGCGGTCCGACCTCACTCCGATGACGCCCGCGAGTACGGGGTCCGGCTCCAGCAGATGATCCAACAATTCACTGTCGATATGAAGGAAACCGCCGATGAAACGTCTCAAGAAGATTCTCAAATGGATCGCGATCTGCACGGGAGCGGCAATCGCCATCCTTTTGATCCTCAACGCGTACTTCGTCTGGAGCACCGGAACACAGCTTGAGCGCCGGCTCGTCGCTCTTCGCCAGGCAGGCGATCCGGTGCAGCTTGCGGACCTCGCCCGCGAGCCGATCCCGCCCGAGACGAACGCGGACGTGTATCTCCGCCGCGCGGCTGACGACCTGGACGCGATCCAAAAAGAACTACTGGGGTTCTATCCCAAGACAGTGTACCCAACCGGGTCGCTGTCGCCGGCCGACCAGGAGAGGCTGGAAAAACTGTTTGCCGCGTATCCCAGGGTGATGCCGCTCCTCGAGCAGGCGGCGGACTGCCCCGACTCGGATCCCCAGCTCGACGGCACCTTGCCCACGACCCGTTTTGTCGAACCCTACATGGAGCATTCGAGCAAGCATCGCCTGCTGGCTCGCGTCTTGCGAGCCCGCTCCGCCTTGCTGCTCTAGAAAGGCCGCGCCGACGACGCGCTCGCCACTCAGGTCCTGATGTTGCGGCTGACGCGTCATTGGCGCCGAGAGCCGCTGCTCATCGGGTATCTGGTGACGTTGGCATGCAAACACGTGGCCATGGACGGAGTGAACCAGGTATTGCAGGCCGGCCCGGTCTCTCCCTCCGCGCGCCAGGCGCTCGACACCGAACTGGCCCTTCACGACACGATGGACGGATACAACTGGGCGTTGCGGAGCGAACGGTCCTACTCCCTGTCGTCGGTACGGGAATTGCCCGCCTCTGGCTTCTGGCTGATGCGGGGCTTCGCGAACGAAGCGGCGTTGGGGTTAATCGATCTCTTCGATCGGTACTTGGAAAAGAGCTCGCGGCCCTATGCCGAGGTGGTTTCCGACAAGAGTGGGGCCCCCACTCCGAGCCACGGACCGAATCTGTACGGAGCCCTGATTAGACTGCTCGAGCCGTCGCTGGCCTTAGTTCGCGAACCGGCCGAGCGCCCGCGGGCGATGTCACGTTCACTCCGCGTTCTGAGCGCCCTTCAAGCTCGGGTTCCCCCCGGCAGCGATCGCGTGCCGAAGCTCAGCGACCTCGGCCTGCCCGCGGAAGCGACGATCGACCCGTACAACGGCGAGCCCCTGCGTGTGAAAAAGCTGCCGCAGGGCTGGATGGTCTATTCGGTCGGGAAAAACCTCGTCGACGATGGCGGCATTCTCGACTTCAAGAACGATCTCGGCGCAGGGCCGATCAGCCGGGGAGAATCACAGAAGAAGCCCTGATCTCTCGCGGGTAGTCCGGGGGGGTAGAATCGCCCCCATGCCATCGATTATGCGGCCTTATCGGACTTTTTGGCCTGAGCCCTTGTCGGTCCTGAACTCGGGACAAGACAAATGATCTCGTTCATGACGGATAGGACCAGCGGCCGGATCACCGGTTTTAACGGGGCACAACCATCACGGAAGCGACTCGACACAGCCCCGGACAGAAAATGAGACTTCTCGCTGATCACCGCCTGGTTTGGCGGAGCGAAACCGTGTTCACCAGGCGGTTCGCCCCCTCACGCCATCCCTCTCCCCACCAAAGGGGCGAGGGCGACCGGTTAGATTCTGACTCCGCACCTTCTCCGCGCCGTGCGCGCATCTTTGGGCGGTAGTGGTTGCCGCGTAAGCAGTAGGGTGGGCCGAGCCGCTACACGTCGCGGCGAGGCCCACCGGGAACGCCGTGGCGATCGGTGGGCCTCACGATGCGGTGCATCGTTTCGACCCACCCTACGACCTGGTGCGGCT
>JBIOJM010000341.1:0-11026 GCA_044450785.1 Isosphaerales bacterium | reverse complement strand
TGAGTTGTACACGAAACCAAGCCATCGTCCGCCTCCTTGCGGTGCAACCCCAGGGTGTGACCTCCTTGCCGAATTCGACGTAGATGTACCAAAATCCTCGAGAAGAGGAAATGCCTCATTCACCTCCGTGCGGAGTATAATGGCCAACCGGCCCGAAGTGAGGGAGGTCTGGGCAAAATCGAGGCTCCGCGATAGGATCGACGCCATCATCGCCCACGAGGACGCCGAGAGCCTGACCGGCGACCACGACCTTGCCGAGGCGATGGCCCCGGACACGACGCTTCCGATCACGGATGGGGCGCGCCATATTCTTCGGGCGATCAGGGGGAAACCCCGGGAGCGGTGACGTGATCCATTACCTAACGGTGGGGCACCTCGACCCGGAAGCGCTCCGTGAATGCGCGGCCGTGGCGACCCGGCCGCTCGACGAGACGACGGTCCGCCGCGTGCTGGCCGAGTTCCCGGGCATCAAGGCCGAACGCAAGGATGGGTACATGGTCCTGCCATGGCACGGCCTCGGGCCGGTGGGCGTGAGCGAGGCGTTCGCCCTCCGGCTCCAAGAACTGACCGGCTGCTTGATCGCCGACCGGAGGAACGGGCGTCTCATCGAGCCGGAGGCATTGTCGGGGAAGAAGAGGGCAGCGGGTCAGGAGTTGTCGCAAGTCAACCGTCGGATTTGATCTGCCGGGCCGTGATCAATCGTTTCACCGCGGCCTCTGACCCCTGCGGGAACGGCGTGCCCGCCGCCGCCACGTCGCGCGGCTCGCGCGCGAATTGGGGTTTGTCGGACGTGTCGAGTACCGCCACGTTTACAGCCAGACTGGCGGCGCGCAGTACGGCCGGGGCAGCACGGCGGATGACGATTTACTCACCGTGTATGCCGAGGCGTTCGAGCGCGACGCCGACCCGGAGGACTTTTCCCTCGAGGCGATTCTGGCTCACGAGCGCGGCCATCAGCTCTTGGCTCGACATCCGCGCATCGCCAGGCGAGTCACGACGGTGCGCATCTCCGCCGGGAGCGAAGAAATCCTCGCATCGCTCCTGGGGGCTATGCATTGTGCTGCCAAGGAGGATCGCGATGCCCTGGTGGCCAAGGCCACGGTGGAATTGCTCAGCCATGGAGAGGCCCTCGAGGTGTCGACTCGGCGGCTCCAAGAACTGTGGGACCTGTTGGAGGCACTCTTGTGATCGGTTCGAAAAAGCTCAGTACCATCCGTCAAGAACTGCAACGCGCTTTGAACGCGACCGGTGAGGACCCGATTCGCTGGCTGGAAGCACGCATGGCCGGCCCCGAGCGCCAAGGCTCTGCCGCCGCCGGCGAGAGCGAGGTCCTGCGTTCCCTGCAGCGCTTCCTCGAAGCGCCGGGACGAGGAAAAGGCCGAAACAAGCGAGTCGGCGTCAGGAAGTAACGGCCCACCACCGGGGAAACCTTCCATCGACGTATCAACGTCTGCCGTGGCAGAGAATCGGCGATAAACGGCGATAAAGCACCCAAAATCCTGATAAACACCGGAAACCGTCCGCGTTGAAGCGGCAGACTCGAAAGGACAGGCATTGGAGCCCCAGATTGGTCCCCCTCCCGCAAGGAACAACAGGCACTTCAGCCGCATACGCGCCCCTGGTACGTGGCGCGGTCCGAGCTCGAACATTCTGCCTCGCGATCGGGGATCTGCCGAGCCCAGGCATTGCCGGGAGATCCGAACCGCTTCGCTGTGAATGGGTTAGGGATGTGTAGATCCTCCGCTCCCACGGAAACGGCTGGCGTTTCAATCCCTGTCCTTCTTGTTAACGAATCCGATCGGAAAACGTCACACCTGCTCTTTCAGCGGCCCAAGTCCGAGCCCTCTGCCCTGAATCCGACGTGCGCACCATCATCGTTTCTGCGTCATCTGCGTCATCTGCGTCATTGCGTCATACCGATCGAAGCCAATCCCCCAGCCGCGAACCGACTTGCGCACCATCATCGTCACTGCGTCATCTGCGTCATCTGCGTCATCTGCGTCATCTGCGTCATGCCGATCGAAGCCAGCCGGCCAGCCGCGATCCGACGCGCGCGCGATCAAAGATCGCGTTTGGATGGAATAGCGCGACTGTGCCGGTTTGCAGGCCCCGGTCCCTGCACGCCGGCCGCTGCATCGCGGTTGGCGCCCACGCCCAAGGGCCCTAGCCTCTGAAACGTGACAATCGTTCGTTTGACGCTTCTCTTGCAATCCCGCTCGAGTCGCTCAAGCCTCCGTCCTTGGGGCGAAGTATCGAACGCGCGCCCGGCTGCCCTCCGAGCTTCGTCGGCATCGACCTTTTGCTCGTGCTCTTCCGCTTTTGCCGTCAGGCCTGCAATCGCGCGCTCCACAATCGCGATCAGCGTTCGGCGTCCCTGTTCGGCATCGCTGCGATCGGGCGTCGATTTCACGCGCGGTCCCAGCCGGCGCACCAGGTCATTCACTTCGTCAAGGCTCACTTCACCTCGAAGTGCCATGAACGGGTTCCTGCCGCGGCGATCGAGCGCGTGATTCGCCAGGAAGATATCGACGACTTCAGAACTTTCCAGCACATCGTGCGGATGTCTTCCCATCAGCCTGAGCATCCAGAAGCTGTGCTTACTGATCCAGCGTCGACCCGGCTCGAAACAGGCTCGAATCTTGGCCCAGCGTTCGAGCAGCCACCGGCATCCGGCCGCGGTCGACTCCAATCGTTCCACGAGCCAGGCTGGACCGGTGGTCTCCTCGACAACCACCGGAGAAGACGAATTTCGCGTGCCTCGCCGCGAAGATGGGCCAGGTCCGACGACGCAAGGATCTCCGCCAGGCGATGAGAACAGCCGCTGTCCGAGCGCGTCGGCTTCGAGCATTTCGCGCAAGGCCTCTTCTTCGACGTGCCTCCTCCGGTGCTCGTCCCGACCGAGCTTGACGCGTTCGAGGTCCTGAGCTGCCCAAGCAATCAGGGAAATGTGGTAATCCTTGATCGCGTCGCGCGGCTGCCCACGTGCGACCCAATCCTCCACTGGTTGCCGAATCGCCTCGAAATCGTGGGCGGGCAGGAACTCGCGCATCACCCGGGTCACGTCATTCATTGGAATGCGGGCTCCTGGAATGATCGAAATCCTTGTCGGCATTGATGGTAATCAGGCGATTTTCGGCGGTCCTGGTGAACGTGACGGATATCCCGCGCGTGCGGAGCTGAGGAGCGATCCGGCGAAGCTCGTCGGCGAACGACCGAGTGGTCTTCGGCCAGCGGACCGATGCTCTGACTCTCGGGTCGACGTCCGCGGCGAGTTGTCTGAGCATCTCGCTGGCGCACAACGTCCAGTTCTCAAGCCCGTCCCATGCGGCGAGGTTCAGCAGGGCGGCAGCGACAGCGGAATCTTCGAGCGACGTCACCGTCGCCGCCTGGCGGTTATCGCTGTAGGCGCTGAGAAACGTACCTTCGGGCCAGCCGAGCCCGCGCCCAACTGCCTCCCCATTCAAGATCACAGGCCGTTGAGCGTGGATGACGTTGCGTTGATCGTTCGACCAGAGAGCGCGGCCCGCGAAGCCCCCGCCGGTGGCCAGCCGGCACAGGCCATCGGAAAGCCAGGTTGGAATCACGCTCAAGTTGTCATAAACCATCAGCCATCCGTTGGCGGCGGAGACAACCAGGTCACGCGTGCTGCACGGCCCCGCCAGGACCGGCGCAGCCTGGGGGTCGATCAGTAACTGGGCGACCTTCGCCAGCGTGCTCTTGGCCGAGCCGTGCTCGCCATGAACCACGAGCACGGGATAGGGACCATCGGGAAGGAGAGCAGCGGCCATCCAGCCGGTCAAGAGTCGAAAATCCGGCTCGCCCAGGTTGACGTAGCGTCGCAGAAGCTCGATCGAGCCGTCGCGGGTGGGAATGGGCAACGGTAACAGCCCCGCGGGCCGCCGAAAGTGCACAGGCGGTCGATCCACGACCGACCATTCCCGGGCACTGATCTTGACCGCCTGACCGCCGGGGCCGCCGAGGTCGATGTAAAAGTCCGGCCCGCCGCCGTCGCCGTCGCGGCCCACTCGCACATGAACCAACGGAGTACCACTATCGAATCTCGCGCGGGCCGCAACCGCCCTGACAACGCGAGCGACCGCATTCGCCGGCGGAAGATCGCTCCGGTCGGCCCGGTATCTCTCGATCAACCAGTCGCGGAACTCCAGCGAGTTCAGCCCGTATGTCTCGTGCCGGTCTTCCACCGGCACCCGAGCGTGCAAGCGGCCGTCCGTCGAGCGAAAATAACGCGCGGTCGAGGCCACTCGCAAAAGTGTGTCGTCCGCGCTCTCGGCGTCAGGTCCTTGGTCAGTGCTGGCATGATTCATCATGCTCGAGGCCGGCATCATCGCGTTTGACGCTCCCGATCAACAGATCGCTTTTCGGTCGGACGAACAGGTATCGCATCCCAATTATCGGCCAGTCCGACCCGCAAATTGCGTTTTTCAGGCTTACATAACGTTTTTTTAAGCGGGCGCCACGGAGCCCGTTGCGGTCGTTCGGGTTCGCGGGGAGCGCGATTTCCGTGAAGGCATGCGTTGTCGGATCGATCGCCCCGATCTGGTTGACCGCGCCCTCGGTGAACCATAAGGCGCCCCCATTCGACTTGGCGATGCCCCCGGGATGAGAATTGGCCGTGGGCGTCGAGAAGTCGGTGCTGTCGTTTGTAACAGGGTCCACGAAGCCGACCTTGCCGGGGTCCTGAGCTTCGGTGAACCAGATATTGCGTGTGCCGGTCCGCACCGGCTCCGCCCAAAAGGGGTCGGCCCAGACCTTCTCCAGCGCGGACAGCGGGTCGGCGGCGGCAGACCGGGGGATCCTCCGGCGATCCCTCGAAGTGGCTGTTTCTGGATCACATCCCTCGTGAATCAATGCGCCGAACGGACACGTCGTCGCGCGATTGCATAGCCGGCGAAACCCAGCCCGATCATCATCATGATCCATGACGAGGGTTCGGGGACGCTCGGGCCACCGTTGCTGCCTGATTCGGTCTGGAAGCCGAAATTGAAAGTTCCATTCATGTCTGCGTTACTTGTTCCCAGTGCACCAAAGATGTTGGCGGAATCTTGAATCTGCACCCAGTATGAACTGGCGGGGGCGATCGCCAGCGCGAAGTATCCGGACGCGTTCAGCCCCGTGGTATCGAACACATTTCCCAGCGACGATTGTCCCGGCCCCCCGTAGATGAAGAATCCGTTGAGGCCGAACAAGGGAGGGTTATTCGAGGATGTGCCCTGGGCCGTGACCGTGTAATCGACCACGAAGAAGCCCGTCACGTTGGAAATGAATGAGTACTTCCACCCCGTGTCGCCGGAGAGATCAGCGGAACCGTTGGCATTGACTGACGTCCAGCCTACGTTCGTGAATGTGACCTGGCCCTGGGACGCGTCGGTCCACGTCGCCGACCCGGCAGCCGTGGCGAGAATGCTCTGGTTGGGAGGGTAGGTCGCCAGTGCGGACGCGGTGACGCTGAAGGAGTTGATGGTCGAGCCTTGAGACTGCGAGTCCATATCCGTCACGAGAGGACTCGTTCCAGTTTGGGCCGCGGCGGTGATTGAAAAGGACGAATCCACTGCCGTAATCTGACCAGCGCGTGCCTTTGCCCCATACACGCACGAGCAACAAACCGCTGCTAGACTCAACACGATCGTCCGGGCACCCATGTCTCCGCATCCTGACTTGACCCGATCCTCCCTAATCGAGGCCGTGTGTGTTGGCTTCGGTATACGGCCTATCATCTCCCACCCGATTATCCCATGCCGGCATGCTCGCGCATAGAGGCGGGCTCAGGATTCTGCGACGTGTTGCGAGAATGCAACACCGCGTCACGAGAACGAAGAAGGGGTCAGGAGCCCTTTGGCCTTCGTCAGAGCAGGGAGTTCGGGTCGGGCCGCCGGCATTCACGGACTTCGCAGACGCTGAGGTAGGTTGCTCGGCCAAGCATCGCCTGCTATGCATGAGGAATGAGCCCACCACGAGCTTGGCGACGGATCATCGGCCGAATCGCGGCGGCGGCAAAAGGACTTGCCGTCAAGCTCCGCGTCAGTCAACCCAGCTCGATCGCAGACCCGAAGGCACGATGCGTCCGGGTCGCGCAGCGACAAGCGGTCGTCGACTCGGCCCGGTGCATATGTGCTGGGCCGGAGCCGCCGATCGGCCTCTTTTGGCTTGGGCACCCAGACTCCGTCCTGAACGTCTCTCGAGGGACCCAGGGTTGGAGCCCGGCGAAGCCGTTGGTAACATGGAAGCATCCCTTCCTGGAGTGGATGAGACGGGAATGAAACGCCGCGTGACCGGGAGGGATTCACGATGCGCGGCGGAGGAGAAGAGCATGGCAGTAACGATCCACCGCCTCGTGCTGAGCTATGGCATCGCCGCGGCGGGAGTCGTACTGGCGGGCCTTTCTCATTGGTGGCTGGCTCCGCTGATCGGCGACTCGCCGCCGGTGCGGCTCTTGCTCGTCGTCGTGGTGATGGCCTCGGCCTGGATCGGCGGGCTCGGACCCGGCCTGTTCGCGACCGGGCTGGGGCTCCTCGCGATCGTCGCGGCGAATGACGCTCCGGCGGATCTGGGGAGCTTGCTGACACGGCTGGTCCGGTTCGGGTCTCTCGGGCTCTTGATCACCGTGCTGTTCAAGGGGCTGCACGCCGCCCGCCACCGGGCCGAGTTGAAGGACCAGGAATATCGCCGTAGCGAGGGCCGCTACCGGCGCCTGGTCGAGACCGCCGGCGAGGGCATCTGGGCGTTCGACCTCGACGGCCGGACGACCTACGCCAACCCCCGCCTGGGCGAGATGCTCGGCGCGCCACCCGGCGAGCTCATCGGCCGCCAACTGAGTGAGTTCCTTGCCGGCGACGAGGACGCGCCGCCGACCTGGTCAGACGTCGCGACCGGCGCCCCCACCTGTCAGGAGGTTCGACTTCTTGGTAGCGACGGCGCGGTCCGGAACGCGGTCGTCACCACGCGGCCGATCGGGCCGGACGAGGTTCCAGGAGGCCCCCTGCCCTCGAAAGAGGGCATGACCGGCGGATCTCTCTTGATGGTCACGGACGTCACCGACCTGCGGCGTGCCGAAGTGGCGCTCCGCGAGAAGGAGTCCGTGCTCCGAAGCTTCTACGAGTCCTCTGTGATGGCCATGGGTGTCATCGAGCAGACTGAGGACGACACTCGATTCATCTCCGCCAACGCGCTGACGGACACGTTCTTCGGGCTCACCCCGGGCAAGCTGGAAGGGAGGACCGCCAAGGAACTGCGAGCGCCGCCCGAGATGATGGCGGTGTGGATCGAGCGGTTCCGCCAGTGTCGGGCGACTGGCCGGCCGATCCGCTTCGAGTATCAGGCCGTCTGTCCCACAAGCCCGAAGTGGGTCGCCGCAACGCTGTCGCCGATGGGGACCTCCGGATCGGGACGCGCGCTCTGCTCGTTCATTGTCGAGGACATCACGGATCGCAAGCGGACGGAGGAGGACCTGCGCGATGCCAAGGAGCTGGCCGAGGCGGCCTGCCAGGCCAAGGACCGGTTCCTCGCCGTGCTCAGCCACGAGCTCCGGACCCCTCTGACCCCGGTGCTGATCGCCGTCTCGTCCATGCTGGAGTCAAACCCCGGCTTGGCCGTCCTTCCGATCCTGGAGATGATCCACCGGAACATCGAGCTCGAGGCGCGACTGATCGACGACCTGCTCGACCTCTCGCGGTTCAGCCGCGGTGAGCTTCGGCTCGACCTCGAGATGATCGACATCCACGAGCCGATCCGGCGCGCGATCGAGATCTGTCGCGACGAGACACGCGTCGCCGGGCTGGACGTCGTGACCGAGCTGGACGCCGCGCACCACCACGTGACCGCCGACCACGCGCGCGTGATGCAGATCGTCTGGAACCTGATCCGCAACGCCGCCAAGTTTACCCCACCCGGGGGCAGGCTCACCATCCGTACCACCAACCCGCCCGAAAGTTCGAGCACTGCCCAAGGTCACCCCCATCGCCTCGTCGTCGACTTCGAGGACACCGGTATCGGCATCGACCCTGAGGTCCTACCGCGGATCTTCGAGGCGTTCGAGCGGGGCCACGACGACGTCCGGGGCAGGTCCGGTGGACTCGGGCTGGGCCTGGCGATCGGCCGCTCGATCGCCGAGGCACTCGGCGGACGGCTCACGGCGTCGAGCCGAGGGAGCGGGCTAGGCTCAACCTTCCGCCTGGAGCTGACGACCGTTTCCGCCCCGGCTCTTCCTGCCGGCGCCGGGTCTGGCACCGCGCCGCCTACCTCGCCATCAGCGCCCCTGCGCCGGTCCGACCTGCGGATCCTTCTGGTCGAAGACAACAAGGACACCCTCCGGTTCCTCGCGACCGTTCTCCGCCAGCGCGGCCACGATGTCGTCACGGCCGACCGCGTCGCCACCGCCCGCGCCGCGGTGGTCGAGGCCAAGGTCCCGTTTGACCTCCTGCTCTCCGATATCGAGCTGCCCGACGGGGACGGGCTGTTCCTGATGCGCGAGCTGAGCGCCAGCGGGAACATGCTCGGCATCGCCGTGAGCGGCTTCGGCGCCGAAGAGGACCTGCGTCAAAGCCGCGAGGCCGGGTTCTTCGACCACCTGATCAAGCCGGTCGACCTGGGCCGGCTCGAAGCCGCCATTCGTCGCGCCGCCTCCCGATCCACCGAAAAGGGGATAAGTTCAATTACCGTTCGATGACCCACGGCGAACCTGATGACCGAGTTTTCCCCTTTTCCCTTCCTATTCCTCGGGACCCGCGGCCGGAGCCGCCTCGATCACCCGCATGTTCTTCCACCTCCCGGTCCGGAACCGCAGGTAGAAGCAGATGGCCATGGCGAGGATGTATGCCGTCGCGAACACCCACGCCGCGTAAATGCTGCCCCCGGCGCGGACCACCACGAACGTCGGCACCACCATGATCGGCCAGGCGAGCGCGAACGTGAGCAGGGATACGAACCGGGTGTCACCGGCCCCCCGCAAGGCGAAGGAGAACGTCACGTTCACCGAGTCCGCCAGCGAATAGACGGCGACGTACGCAAGCAGCGTCGGGACGATCGCGGCCACCGCCGCGAAACTTTCCGGGTCCCGGTCTCCCCGGAACGCCCCGACGAGCACCCCTGGGATGAGCAGGTAAACGGCGGCAACGCCGCACATATACCCGAACACCCACCTGAGGCCGGTGTAGGCCGATCGCTCGGCCAGGTCGGGGCGGTTTGCTCCGAGCCGCTGGCCGACCAGGATCGAGACGGCCTGCCCCAGCCCCATCATCGGCAGGAACGCCACCATGTTCAGCCGGATGGTCAGGGTGGTGGCCCCGGTCGCGGCTTCCCCCAGGCGGCCGACGAGCTGGACGAACAGGTTGAACACCAGCACGTCGAGGAACACCTGCGCCCCGGCCGGACCGCCATACTTCATCAGCCGGCCGAACAGCTCTCGCTCCAGCCGCCACCCGTTCAGTGTGTGGAATTCCTCACGGTACTCCGGCAGGAGCAGCAGCCCGATCGCAACCAGCGCGGACGCCCAGGCCCCAGCCACGGTCGCCCACCCGGCACCGGCGATCCCCAGCTCCGGAAAACCGGCCCGGCCGAAGATCAGGACCAGAGCCAGGGCGACGTTCACCGATGTTCCCGCGGCCTCGATCATGAGCACGATCCAGGTCTGCCCGCGTCCGGAAAAGAACCCGTTGACCGCGGCCATGACCAGCATCGGCAGGGCCGCGAAGCACAGGCATCGCAGGTAAACCACCTCGAGCGCCTGCAGGGCCGGAGTGTGCCCACCGACCGCGATCAGGTATTGCGCCCCCGGGACCATGAGCAGGAACAGGAGCCCGGCCAGCACGGCGAAATGAATGCCTTGCCAGACGGCCGGACCGACCCGCTCAGGGCGGCCGGCCCCCGTGTACTGCGCGACGAATGTGGAGACATACCCGGCGGTCACCTGCAGCAGCCCGAACAGCAGCCAGAACCACATGACCGCCGGAAACGACGCGGCCATCTCCCGCGGGTCGTGCCAGGAGAGCAGGATGGTATCCACGAACACCTGCACGGTCATGAAGCCCTGGCTGACAATCAGCGGGAGCGCGAGCGTGAGCAGCTCCCGGCTGCCCCCGAGTCGTTGCGAGTCATCGGGCCGAATCGCGGCAACGGCCTCAGGCCGGGCGCCGGTCCGTTCGGCAACTTCGTCCACGACCCCGCTTCGACTCATCACGCCTCCCTCGGCAGGTGATCGCGAGCCGCGGGACCGTTCAGCCCACGGTCGAGATAGCCCGCAATGCGGACTGGTGAGCCGTCAATCTTAATGTGCGGCGACCCTCGATACACGGACACAACTTCTCCAGGGCTGGTTCGCGGGTCGAAGAGTGGCCGCCGCCGCAGTCGGAGAGCCGAGTCGAACCATGCCGCATCCGGGTCGCCCGGCAATCATCGGAGGGCCTCACCTTGAATGCAGCGCCACCCGGTTGCCTTCGCTATCGAGAATGACGGCTCGGAAGCCGTGCGGGCCGATCTGGTGCTTGGGCTGGATGACCTTGCCGCCGTTCGGTTCGACCGCGGCGACGGCCTCGTCGAGGCGCCCCTGCGCGTTCAGGTAGATGAGCAGACCGCGGTCGGACGGCCGCTCGTCGTCCTTCGTGAACAGGCAGCCGCTGACGTCGCTCTCGAAACCGGGCAGGAGCCCGATCGTCATCCCCGGATACTCTTGCTTCTGGACCGGACTCCCCAGCACGGCGGAGTAGAAGCCGATCGCCCGATCGAGGTCCAACACCGGAATATCGACCCACACAACTTGATTGGCCACGGCCTTTCTCCCTCGAAAAGAGCTGAGCCGGCGACGCCGGACCGCCCGGACGTCGTCGGTGGGCAAAAGTCTACCAGAAGCCGGCCCGCGCCGCACGAGTCTGCGGTCTGTTCCCAGGGCGTTGCCCTCGTCGTTACACACATCTTTTCGTTATTTTGGAGGCTATGGGGATTATAGATAAGTGCATGTCCTATTGTTAAGTTGGGACGTCTTGGTTACCCTGCTCCGGCCTGGCACGACGCACAG
>JBIOJM010000340.1:0-11028 GCA_044450785.1 Isosphaerales bacterium | reverse complement strand
GGATGGACGAAAGTACCCCCAAGGGGGGGGGTAGGCGAGCGGGGCGGCGGGCGTGGTAGAGTAAGAAATAGGGTGGTGGGGGGGGGGGGGGGGTGGGGAGGGGGGGGGGCGGGGGGGGGGCCCCGGGGGGGGGGGGGGGGGGTTTGCGGGGTTTTTCGCGGGGTTTTTGGGGTTGGGGGGGGGCCTCCCCCCCGCGGGCGGGCCGCCCGGCCGGCTGCCTTGCCCGCGCGGGCGCGTTCGGAGGAGCCTGAAGGACCACGGCCGGTACCTCGTCGTCGTTGCCTGACGGCGCGCCGGCTCCTCGATCCGAGGGGGAGCTGTCCAGAAGCTGCGGCGTGCCCCCCTGAGTCATGAACAGCGAGCTGCGCGTCGAGCTTCCGCCGCCGGCTTCCGCCGCCGTGCCCGCGTAGAGCGCGCCGTCGCCAGCCCACAGCAAGGTCCGGACCTCCGCCTGCGGCGCATCAAAGAGGATCGTCGCCTTCCCATCGCGCGACACCCGGTAGATCAGGCCTTCCCCATCGCTGCCGGCGTAGAGTGAGCCATCAGGGCCGATCGCCACGCAGAGCAAGTGGGCGGCCTTGCTCTTGTACACCAGGGACCACTTGCCGTCGGTCGCTCGTTTCCAGAGCTGTCCGTGGGGCCCGGTGGCGGCGAAGAGGTTGCCTTGCGAGTCGCAGGCAAGGTCCCAGATGTACTGGACCGTGGGGTCGGGGCGTGAGGCGGGGTGCTTGGGATCGGTGACGTTCAAGACCTGGCCACGGGGGCCTGTCCCGGCAAAGACGGTCCCGTCCGGACAGACGACCAGCGAAAGAGCCTGTGAATCCGTGGAATCACAGACGACGGTCCAGGTCGCATCGGCTGCCGGCTCGCGGCGAAAGATCTTGCCGGCATCACCGGTGGCCGCGAACAAGATGCCCCCGCGAGTGCGCGCCAGGTCCCAAACCCGATCGACCTTCAGCGATCCCAGCGGGGAAACCGCGTGACCGAGCCGAACCCGCCCGGATTCGGAAATGACCACACCTTCCCGGCGCGCCTTGGTGAAAGCCGTGGGTCCTTCCTGGCGCCAGGTCTCGACCTTGGCCGATGCCGCCGGCATCCACCAGGCTGTCGGGCCCGACCCGATCAAGGCGGCCCAGACGAGGCGGGAAATCAGGCGAACCCAGGTCGCGGACGCTCGATGGTTCATTTCGTTCCTCGTTGCCATTGAGTCGGGCGGGGCCCAATCATCTCAATGGTACAACGATAACGAGAGGCCGGCATCCTTGGCCACTGTGAACCGGAGGGACTGCATGCCTTCCATGACCCAGGCCACCGGTACGACGCGGACCATATCGTTCCGGTAGGGCGGCGTCGGCGCTTCCCGTTTCGAGGCGAAAACGGCCCGCACGCTGCCCGGCAGATTCGGCAGGTCCTGTCCTTTGATCGACAGGCCCCGTTCCGGCGAAGGGACGTGGACATAAACGGCGGTTCTCTTGGGCTCCGTCTGGATCCGGATCGTACGCAAGACCCCCTCCAGGTCGCGCGGCTCGAGGAGCGACGGATTGTTGCGGAATCGTCGCCGGATGCTGTTGCCCGCGTCACAGACGACCAGTTCCGACCGTCCCTCGGGGAAGTCGCTCGGGATCGGGATCGAAACCTCGATCACCTCCCGGTCTCCCTTGTACGGCTTCACCGTGACGAATGCCTTGAGCTCGCGACCCGGCTCGATCGTGTCGGAAAGGAGCCGGACCGTTTCGATCTGGGCAACCTTGCGGCCTGGCTCGATCTGGACATCGCAATCGATGGACTCGATGTGGACCGGGCCCATGGTGTTTCGCACCAGGATGTTGGCGATCGAAGCGAGTGGGGAAAACAGGGCCGCCGCGCCCATCGGGCCCGTGTATCGTGGCCCGCTGAAGGTGTCGGAGACCGTGATCGGCTGAGAACCCTTGACACGGATGGTCGCGCTCAATTGAGCGGTCAACTCTTCCGGCAGGTTTCCCTCGGTGTCGATCGCGCTCGTGAGCACCGACATGATCAGGGAAGGGAGCAGCATCGGCTCGCGCACGGTCCGTACGTGATACGAATGCGCGTCGGCATACCGGCCCGTCTTGACCCGAACGGAGAGCGGGAGCAGGTCAGGCTTGACGCCGAGCCGGCCGGCCACGCTTGTGCTCACGTCGGTATCGATCACCCCCACGATCTTGAGCGGCGAGCCCATCTTCATGCTCACGCTGGCGCGTGGGTAGACCGTGTGGATGTAACCGGTCATCATCGGGAACTCGCAGGCACCCAGACTGAACATGGGATGCCCGAAGCCATACACGCGATCTCCTTCGACGTGGGTGACAGTACCGATGCCGGAAAGGTCGAAATCGCCGGTGACGAGCGCGACGGAAAGCGGAGAGCCTGGCTGGAGCGGCCGATCTCCCTCCTCGCGGACGATCTTTTCGGGTGCTCCGCCGCCGCCCATCGGGGCCAGACCCAGCGGACGCAGGCGATCGGAGAGCAGGCTCAAGGCGCGAGGGCTGAACCCTGACGCCGACAGCGGCGTCACGATCGGTGTCATTCCGCCGGCCCCACCTCCCGAAACGGGGATCGCCAGGGATGACGAAGCCAGCCCACTCCCCCCGTCATCGGCGAGTCCTTCGATCAGGGGTAGGACCGGCCACCTCGCCGCGCTGTACTTGGAACCGGCTTGTTCCCTCGTCTCGGCCGCGATCCGGCGATCGTTCGACCGCACGTACTTGATCATCTGCTGGAACGGCGTGATGCCGGCGATCGGGTCTTTGGCGAACTCCCAGGCGAACGCCACCGCCCCCAACAGCTTACCGTCGATGAAGATCGGACTCCCACTCATCCCCTGAATGATCCCGGCGTGCTCCAGATTGCAGCCGGTCAAGCGGCACAGGACCATGTCCCGGCCCGGGCTGACGTCGCGCATCACCCCCAGGACCTCGGCCCCAAACTCCTCGAGCTTCGTGCCCGACATCACCGTCCGGCCAATCCCTTTCATCCCCGGCCGAATCTGGCTGACGTCCCAGTAGGACTTCGGGTCGGGCTCGCCGGCTCGCGCCCCGTCGTGGAGACTCGCTCCCAGCGCGATCAGAACGGTCAGGGCCTGGACCAGGATCCTTCTTTCTCGATCGGACGCGGGTTGCATCGACAGGTCCCCCCGGGACGGGCGAAACGGAGCTCGAAAGACCAGAGGAGAACAAGGATGCGAGTGAAGGGCGCGAACTCTTTCGCAAGACAGTCAATGGCTTACGATCAAGCCCACGCCCGCCGGCAATCCGACGGATCGCCGACACAGACCGCCGCTCAAAGGCGATCTGCGCTTCGAGATCAGTTCCATCCTGGATCACCTCATCTAATAGTATAACAGGTTTAACATCGAGTCAACGAATAGTTCGCGCATGTTTCACGCATTATTCATAAAAAGATCCGTTTTGTATTCCGTTTCGTGAGGCGAACCCTTGATGCGCGGATGGTTCTCTGTATAACTCGTCGGCGCATCGCCCGGCGAACGACTCGATCAGGGCCGACACGTGTCCCACATAGTAGTCGGAACACCACGCCTGCCGGGCGAACCAGACGGGTTGGAGGTTGGTGGGTAACGTTTGCTGGCTCGGGCTCATGGCGAAGAACTCGGCGACGCCGTCGTAGAGTCCCCGCCACGCTCGGACGCGCCTCCGCGCCACGTCCTCGACTCCGTCCAGCCCCGCCATGATCTTGGACGGAGGAATGGCAATTGCGGTGACACCTCGCTGCCGCGCCAACCCGACGACGAGGAGGAACAGCACGCGCTGCCACCCCCGAAAGGTCTCCTTGAGGCAACTGACCGGCACGCTCATCAGGTCGCTCTGTACGTTGTTGACGTACCACCACCGTTGCCCGTCCGTCGTTTTCTCCATGGTGATGTAGGTAACGTTTCTCGGACTTTCTGGCGATTGCGACGTGGAGTTGGCGATTTCGGGTCCCAACGGCCCGAAGTCCCGGTCCCCTTGAAGTTCCGTACGGTTTTTGGCTCTGGGGCTGGTCGCGTGCGGCCATCATGATCAAAAGTCCACCGCGCGGGGCAAATCGCCTGATGGCCAGGGGGTCGCGTCACGCCGCAATCTGACCCGAGTCGGTGAGGATACGTCGGAACCGTGTACTAACATCGTTTAGAAAGTATCTCAACACCCCGGCCGGTCGGCCACAGGTACTTGCCGGCCATTGGTTTGAATCCCTCGCAGGGTCGCGATCCCAAGTCACGCTCCCGCAGCAGTTTAGGGATGTTCGGCTGGCGTATTGAGATCGTTTCTTAGGGTGACCGCGTCTGTAGGCGCAAACCGAAAAACACCGAAGCCACGTGGCTTCTGCGCATCGTCACGCGGGACGTAGGGGCGATTTCGCCTTGAGGTTGGTTCGGGATACCGGTAGAATGGCTTGAACAGATGTTACGGGCCAAGGGCCGCCGTGCGGATGATCGTACACCAAAGACCCCCTGTCGCCAATGGCCCGCCCGACCCAGCAACCGTCTCAACGGTCGGCCCCGAAAGCACGGAGGGGGTATGATGTTGACGAAGCCGCCGCAGTTGGCATGGGATACCTTCAGCGCCGGATACACGGAGAAGGTGTTCACTCCGTTGCAGTTTCCGGACGTCGTTCGCCGGATCGTCGCGGAGGTCCGGCCTGGGCGCGTCCTGGACATGGGGTGCGGGCCAACGCCCTATCTGCTCCGGAAGCTGGCTGCGCTATCGGGGGTCACGCTGTACGCGAGCGACTATTCTCAGAAAATGCTCGACGCGGCGCGGCGGCACTTCCGCGAGGGAGAGGTCACCTTCGTGCTCGCCGACCACCTCAACCTCCCGTTTGACGACGCGTTCTTCGACACCGTGATTTCGGTCAACTCGATCCTGCCGGAGACGCGCGACCTGGTCGGTCCGATGTTTGCGCAAGCGCTGCGCGTGCTCAAACCGGGGGGGCGTTTGGTGGCCCTCCTGCCGGCATTCGAGACCTCGCTGATGGCGCGCGACGACTGGAAGATGGAAATCCAGATCGACGAGGCGGGGCACCGCGAGTTCGACACGACGGGGTGGCAGTGCTTCTACACGGCGGAGGACGTGGCCAAGCTGATAAAGGCGCACGAACTCTTGCGCTCCCGGCCCGACCGCGTCTACTTCAAGTCGGACGACGCTATTGCGGCGATCCGGAAGATTTACGGCGGCTCGCTTTCCGCCCAGGTTCTTCACAAGTACCCGCTATTCGAGCATCTGCTCGTGGCCGAGAAGGCGGGTCAGCCTGTCTTGTCCGCTGGTGCCGAGGCTGTGCGCATCGGAAGCAGTTCGTGGTAATGGCAGAGCACGCCGCTCCCCAGAGCGGCCACCGACTCGATGATCGGACAGACCACGTTCCAGCCGTCGATGAATTGCGGCGTTCCTGCGGGCACCCGAAAGACGATCGCCGGCCCGTCGTCTTCGAAGCGCACGTCCGTGTTCTTCCTCTTGCGGACGCGACAGCTCAGCATGTCGGCTTCCAGACGATAATAGCTGTTACCGTCGGGCCGGTCCTTCGATGCGGCGGTGCCCGCCGACAGGACCATCAATTCTC
The DNA here is from genome assembly GCA_044450785.1 of Isosphaerales bacterium. Taxonomy (GTDB): domain Bacteria; phylum Planctomycetota; class Planctomycetia; order Isosphaerales; family Isosphaeraceae; genus JBIOJM01. The sequence continues at coordinate 5,454 of JBIOJM010000340.1, read as the reverse complement.
GTTCCTCCCGGCCCCCTTCAATCTGCGACATGTAACGAATCACGGCGTGGGTGGCGTAGTGCTTGTGCCCGTGCAGGACAAGTTCGACCCCGAGGTCGATCATTGTCCGCCAGAACGGCCCGGCGTCGAGCATGAGGAAGATACTGTCCGACCCGACGTTTGGCAGGTAATGGATGTGATGATGGACCAGCGCGATCTTCCGCGCATCCTGGAACGCAGGCTCTTTTTTGCCTGGGGGGAACGCGTTCTTGTATCGGTCCAAGACCGCAATCATCTCCGCGAGTTGCTCGCCACCGATCCGCCCTCGCGCGTAATTCCGGTAGACCCACGGAAGGCTTAATTTGTTCCAGAGGGTCGGAGCGATCTTGTTCGAGTCGAACTTCAAGAAGGCGAGCTGGCACTCTGGATAATACTCACAATAGCTCCAATCATCCTCAGAACGACGCTCCGCGGTGGAGGGGTCTCCTTTGCTGTCTTTCGTGTAAAAATCCACGAGTTTTCCGGGCTGGCATACCCCTTTGATCCCGCCGACCTTCCAGGCGCGGAATGCATCGTCCCATGCCTTTCGTCCCTTGAATATGCCGACGTCGTGATTGCCAGGGATCACGATGGCACGTGCCGAACGGTGCTCGTCCGACAGGGCGGAAACGATCCCTCCCAGAAAGTCTTTCGCCTTATCGAATTGCGACGCCGACTTGAGTTCGCTCAGGTCGCCGGTCACCACGATGAAGTCGGGCTTCGTCTCTCTCAGCAGATCCGCTCGAAGGTAGCGTGCCACGTCTTCGTCATGGTTCCCGAAGTGCAGGTCGGAAATGTGGGCGATCACCGCGCGCGTCGGCATGGTCCAGTCTCCGCTATAGTTTCGCCACTCTTCTACTCGGCAGGGTGTGAGCAGACTGACGGCTCATTGGAGAGGCCAGCGTCGTCTCGGTCAAGCAGCATCACTCCAGGCCTTGGTCGGTTTCACCGCCAGGATCGGAGTGCGTCGCGGCGGCTTCGCGGATCGCATCGCGAATTAACTCGATCCGTTCTCGAGCCATGGATCGGCGCTGCCGGCGTGCGTAGAGTCGGGTCGCCAGCCAGTCGAGGCCGGCGAGAACGATCAGGACGACGAGCAGCCCGATCACCCCGAGCCAGAACTCGACGAACGTCAGATTCACCCGACCGTTGACCCGGGGCGCGATCCTGGCGCCGATCGAGAGTCCCGCCGCCAGCATCAACATCACCGCGACGCCCATGCCCCGCCGCACGTCCTGCCGGAAGAAGTAATGGCGATCGCTATCGGAAAGGTCCGACTCTCTTGCCTGACTTTCATACCATTGCTGGAGCCCGAGGAACGCCGCGATCAGGGCGATCCCAAATGACATCATCAGGCTGGTCGAGGCCAGGTCGTCAGCGAAGGGCATCAGTACTGGTCCAGGCGAGTCAATTGTTTCTCGACGTAATCGGCTCGCCGCGCGATCTCGAGCAGGGCGTCACGGACGTCCTCGGGGCGGACCGTGTCGCGCGGAAATGTGCGAGACATCACGAACATGGGGTCTCCGAGCACGTCGTGCATCGAGATGCTGCCGAAGGTCAATTGGGCATTGAGCTTGAGCGCGTAGGCGAAATAGGCCGGGTCGGCCGGGCCGCAGACGGAGAACACCGAGAGATAACGCTCATTGTTCTTCCCTTCGGTGGCTTCGATGATGACCTCCTGGAGGCGGTCGCCGGGTAAGGGAAGGATGATCCGGAACGTATCGGAGGTTCCTTGGATGAAGCAATCCAGCCCCCGGGCGCTCTCGCGGACCAGACTCTCGGTGTCACGAAGGCGGTGGATGGCGATCTGGAGTGAATCCGCCAGCTCCTTGGCGGTTGAAAAACGATCGGCCGGCGACTTGGCGAGGCAGCGCTCGAGGATCTCGACCAACGCGTCGGGCACCGCGCTCGCGAACTCGCGCACGTCCGGGATCGGTTGAGTCTGGTGGACCTGGATCAACTGGCTGACGTTCTCCGCCGCGAACGGCAAGCGCCCGCTGAGTGTATGGAACAGGAGGACGCCCAGGGCGTAGATGTCGGATTGCGCGCTTGCGGGAGTTCCCCGGAACAGTTCGGGGGCCATGAATGTCGGCGTTCCGGCCAGGGGCGCGCTCCCTTGAGCCAGGTCGCCGAGCCGGCGTACCAGGCCGAAATCCGCCAGCTTTGCCCGGCCCTCAGGAGTCAGGAGGACGTTCGCCGGCTTGATGTCGCGGTGGACCAATCCCGCATCGTGGGCGGCTCCCAAAGCGAGCACGACTTCTCGGGCGAGCTTTGCGGCCCGGCGCGGCTCGAGGGGGCCCTCACGCACCAAGGATTCGCGCAACGTGAGCCCACCCGGGATGTACTCCATCTCGATGAAGTGGAACCCGTCGATGCTGCCAAGGTTGTGGATCGTGACGATGTGCGGGTGGAGCAGGTTGGCGGCCGCTCGGGCCTCCGCCCAGAACTGCTCGCGCATCCCCGGCTGCTCCACAACGAGCCTCGGATCGAGCACTTTCAGGGCACAGTGGCGTGAGAGACCCAGATGCCGGGCCTTGAATACACAGGCCATCGTGCCCCGGCCCAGCACCGACTCCACTCGATATTGCCCCACCCGCCGGCCGAGCAGCGAGTCGACGTCATCACGACGCGATCGTTCCGGCTTTGGCCGGGGACCTGACGGTCGATGAACGACGGTTTCCTCCAGCGTGGATCCCCGCGCCTTTCGTTGAGCCCTGCTCGAGCGCGTACCTTCGCGATCGACCGCCGCCGCGTGTCCTTCGACCGCCGCCGGCAAGACGTCGTCCTGAGACGTTGCCGCCTCCAACCGAGATTGCGTTCCTTTGCTCATGGCAATACGCCCGTATACTCCTTTGGAGGCCCTTCCGTCGTGACGAAAAGCAGCAGCAGATGAAGTATGGCGAGCCAGTCGAGCGCCAACCAGCGAGGCCACCCGTTCGGCTCTGTCTACGTCATAGTATTCGGTGAGTCAGCGGGAAAATCGACCTCGAAATCAGCGGAATTGACTGAAGTTGTTTAAAATCATCGTCTTGGGGAAGGCCGGCGCGTCAGGATTCGTGGGCGGCCACGGAGGAGGATCGGCCGGGAGCCTCGGACCAAGGACCATCGCCGCTCTGCCGCGTCAGGCGTTATAGCTCGTCGACGCAGTCGAGCCGCCGTGCCCTGTCCAGTTCGTATGAAAGAACCGGCCACGGGGCTGGTCGACCCGCTCATAGGTATGGGCCCCAAAGTAGTCGCGCTGGGCCTGGAGCAGATTGGCCGGCAGCCGCTCGCTGCGGTAGCCGTCGAAATAAGCAAGAGCGGAGGTCATTGCCGGGGCCGGAATTCCGTGGGAGATTGCGGCGGCGGTCGCCGTGCGCCAGCCTTCCTGGCAGCGTTCAACCTCCCCGCGGAAGTAGGGATCGAGCAGGAGGTTCGTCAGCTTCGGGTCACGGTCGAACGCCTCCTTGATCTTCCCGAGGAAGGCACTTCGGATGATGCAGCCGCCGCGCCACATCAGGGCGACGCCCCCCTTGTTGATTTCCCAGCTCGACTCGCGGCCCATCGCATCCAGAAGCGCGTATCCTTGTGCGTAAGAGATGATCTTGCTGGCATAGAGGGCCTGCTCGACGGCGTCGATGGTTGATGTCTTGTCGAGGCGCGGTCGGGAGGATGGGCCTTTGAGCACCTTGGAGGCGGCGACTCGCTCGTCCTTCTGCGCCGAGAGGCAGCGGGCGAAGACGGCTTCGCCGATCAAGGTCAGCGGCACTCCCAGGTCACAAGCCGAGATGACGGTCCACTTCCCCGTTCCCTTCTGTCCGGCCATGTCCAGGATGAGGTCAACCATCGGCCGATTGGTTTCGGGGTCGATGAAGGCGAGGATGTCCCGCGTGATTTCGATCAAGTAGCTATCGAGCGGTCCGGTGTTCCAGCGTTCGAAGACGTCGTGGATTGCCGCCGGCTCCATGCCGAGCAGCTCGCGAAGCAGGTAGTAGGCTTCACAGATGAGCTGCATGTCTCCGTACTCGATGCCGTTGTGCACCATCTTGACGAAATGGCCGGCTCCTTCGGGGCCCACCCAGTCGCAGCAGGGTGTCCCGTCGGCGACCTTGGCGGCGATGGACTGGAAGATCGGCTTGACCTGCGGCCAGGCCCCGGGGTCGCCGCCGGGCATGATCGAGGGGCCCTTCAGTGCCCCTTCCTCACCGCCCGAGACCCCGGTGCCGATGAAGAGAAGCCCCTTGGCTTTCAAGTCACGGGTACGCCGGGTCGAGTCGGGGAAATGCGAGTTTCCGCCGTCGATCAAGATGTCGCCGGGCTGAAGCAGGGGCACCAGCTCGTTGATCACGTCGTCCACGGCTGACCCGGCCTTGACCATGATCATGATCTTGCGCGGGGCCTTGAGTGCGGCGACCAGCTCCTGGACCGAGTGCGCGCCGACGATCTTTTTTCCATTCGCTCGCCCCGCGACGAACGCATCCACCTTGGACGTTGTGCGGTTGAACACCGCGACCGTGAAGCCGTGGCTCTCCATGTTCAGGACGAGGTTCTCCCCCATCACGGCCAGGCCGATCAGGCCGATGTCGGCGGTCGTTGTCGTTGTCGTTGTCGCCATGTTCGCGGCCTCACAAGTCATTTTCCGGGTCGCTCTCACGAGTCCCGATTGTACCAGGCGATGGTCCCCATTTCGACGGGCGGCCCGATCAGTAGCCTGGCGACCGGCTCGTCGCAATCGATGTGATCCACGGAACTGTCTTGAATCGCGTCAGGACACGTCTAAACCCCCTGATTGCGAAGGGGTTGCGTCGCACAAGAACAGGTCCGTTCTCCGCCAAGGAGCGACAGCAAACGTCGGTCCGCGTCCCGTGCGCGCTACCGAAAGCGCTACCAGTCCGCTACCCGATGACCCGGACTTGGCCGTCGTTGTGGCCGCTTGGCCCGAGTTGCCCGAGGCCGTTCGCGCCGGCATCGTGGCGATGGTCAAGGCCGCCGCGAAGTGAGTGCATCCATTCCTGTTTAGCATGGCGGACCGGCACAAGCGATAACCTGAAGCCGCGACGTAGTAAAAACCGGAGCTGCGGTGCGATAGAATGGGGTTGCGATGGCAGCCTTTCTCCAGCACCCGGGACGCGGTATCTTCTGTTCAGGTTTACGCCCCTCTTCGAGGGATCTGGCCACCGCGGGCCGCCCCGTTTTTCGGCTGTCAGAAGTGGAAAGGGTCAATATCCGGCTCGGAGCGGCGGTTCTTGATCCATATCAGAGTTAATTGCAGGTCGCAATTGACCTTCAAGGCGACCGCAGACGACAGCGCGTCCATATGGAAGAAATTCACCCCGTCTTCGATATTATTTTCGATCAGCATCCGCTTGGCGTAGCGGCCGATGAGCTTGGCTGGCGAGCGCTTCAGTTGATTGGTCAAGAGCAACGTCGGCTCTTCGTGGCCCAGGTCAGCAACGG
>JBIOJM010000339.1:0-11069 GCA_044450785.1 Isosphaerales bacterium | reverse complement strand
TCACCGGCAAGATCGATGTGCGAGGGTTGGCGGAATCGGAGGCCGCATGATATCTGAGCGGCACGGCGCTAGCCGCCGGTGTTTGGCTTCCGGCACGCGGGGGGGATCCCTGTGAAGTCATTAACCTGACGCTCAATAATGCTACCAAGGCCGTGTCGACGTGTCGACGTTCTGGGCCTCCAAACGCACTTGTGCGCGCTCCGCCCTCGCTGCAACATTCATGCCTCCTTCTCCGAGGTGAATCTCTTCCGTGATGTGCCTGATGCCGTGCAAACCGGGCCGAACCTCCGTTATCATGTCACTGTGGGTGTCGTGATCGCCCCGAACCGTTCGCGAGACAACCCGTGCGCTCCTTTTTCAGCTTGGTCGTGTTCGTCGTCTCCTTCACTCTCGTGGTCGAGCCGGCATTCGCGCAAAAGGGTCCGAAGCTCCTCGATATCGACGGCTTCATGGCCAAGGGCGTCTTCACCGAGCTGGACCCGGATCTTGTGAAGCACCGGCTCTCCCTTCGAGAAATCGAAGAGAGCCACCTCGACGGCAAGTCGACCGGCGTCAATGACGTTCTGGGTTTGATGGCGAGGTATGAAAAGCTCCGTTCCCGCGTGGCCGAGCCTCTCGAAGTGCGTGGGGAAATCCCGGTGTTTCTGCCGCCGAACACGATGGGAGACGAGGCTTACACGACGTGTTTCTACGCGCTCACCTTCAACGGCCTGGTTCTCGCGGGCAGCGGTGACGAGCTCGTACTCGTTCGGCCTGAAACGCGGCCCAAGCTCACCCGTCCGGAGCGCCCCTGGAATCGGGATCAGATCCTATCAACTCAGCTCTTCCGGCTCGGATACCTCAAGCCCGATCCGATCATGAAGCAATACCACGACACGCTCGGGACCTCGGCGGGACGTGCCGTCCTGGAGAAGAGATCGAACATCCTGCTCGTCACGGACCGTGCGGAGGCCCTCGATCGGCTGCGGAACCACGTCGACTCCGAAATCCTGGAGGCAATGGGCGTTCCCGCCACGGAAGGGCGCGCGCCCGGCGAGGATCCACGGCCCCCCAGCTTGGGCGCAATCGCGTCGCGAGAGAACATTCACTTCTATCTCATGGCTTTTGCGCGATCGCGTCAAATCCCACTGGCCGCCTCGGAAGAGAAAGGCGTCCTTGCCAGACATTACCCCGAAGCCGGCCTCTGGACGAACGAGCGAGGATACAGGGCGCTCGAGAATGAGTACAAGCGGGTCAATGAGTTCGTCCGGCTCGCCAGGCAGACGGGCGGCCAAGCGTGGGACGAGCCCAACCCCGAACGCACGCTGTCGCCCGGCGCCCAGAAGAGGCTCACGATCCGCTTCGGCGTCGTCGGCCCGCCAAGAGGGCAGGGAACTGTCACGAAGAGCAAGAAGACCGCTCGGAAGCGTTAGGAAAAGCGTTGTGAATGGTGCAGCCGTGGGCATAGAATGACTGTGCGGTGGCCGCCTCCGGCCCGGAGCCGTCAACCGGGAGGTGTCAGCGGGACCGAGGAGTTCTCTGCTCCGACCGAGGAGGCCTGAGTTGCGCATCTTATCGATATCCGCCGCGGCTTTATGTGGCACCGCGCTCCTTGCCGCCGGTTGCACCACTGAGCCGATCCCCGAGGTAACCTCATCCTCCGGGGACGTCATCCGAATCGAGGCCGGCCCCGACTCCGCCAAGCGGGCCCAGACGGTGATGATCAACGCCAAGCCCGGTCAGGTCATCGAGTTCGCCGAGGGCCGGTTCGAGTTCCGCGCCACTCTCTCGCTCGACGTCAGCCACGTCACGGTTCGCGGCCAGGGGCCCGATAAGACGATCCTCGGCTTCAAGGACCAGGGGCAGGGGACGGGCGGTGAGGGGCTTCTCATCACCAGCAAGCAGGACGTCACCTTGGAAGACCTCGCCGTGGAAGACGCCCGGGGTGACGCGATCAAAATCCAGGGAACCCAGAAAATCATCCTCCGCAACCTCCGCGCCGAGTGGACGGGTGGTCCCAAGGAGACGAACGGCGGGTACGGGCTCTACCCCGTGCTCTGCAGGGACGTGTGGATCCACTTCTGTAAGGTCGCCGGTGCATCCGATGCCGGCATCTATGTCGGGCAATCGCAGAACATCATCGTCGAGAGCAACACGGTCGAGAAGAACGTCGCCGGCATCGAGATCGAGAATTCGACCAGGGCCGACGTGCACGACAATGTGGCCACCGACAACTCGGGAGGCATCCTGATCTTCACAATGCCCGACCTGCCGGTGAAGGAGGGTCGTCACTGCCGCGTGTTCCACAACAAGGTCTTCGCCAACAACCACGATAACTTCGCGCCCAAGGGGAACGTAGTGGCGACGGTCCCGCCGGGCACCGGCATCATGATCATGGCCAACGACCAGGTCGAGGTCTTCAACAACACCATCGAGCAGAACCAGACGGCCGGTCTGTCGGTCGTGAGCTACCTGATCACCGAAAAGCCGATCAATGACGACAAGTACGACCCGTTCTGTGAGGCGATCTACGTCCACGACAACGTCTTTTCGGCCAACGGCGGCAAGCCGGCCGGTTCGCTGGGCGAGATGCTGGCCAAGGTCCTGGGGACACCGTTGCCCGACATCCTTTACGACGGCATCATCGACCCCAAGAAGCAGGCCGCCGGCAAGCAGCCCGAGCAGCAGGTCCTGCGCATTCGTCACAACGGCAATGCCGGCTTCGCTAACTTCGACGCCCCCGCGCTGAAGGCAGCCGCCGCCGGCAACGGGAAGGCGCCGAACATCGTCCGGGACCTCAAGGCGTACGACGGAGAGCAACCGCCGCTGGCAGAGGTGTCGATCCCGGGGCTGATGAAGTGAGCGATCGCGCGTTGTTCGGCCACTGCCCGGCCCTGCTGGCGACGTTTGTTGCCTCGGCAGCCGCGATGTTGCTGGCCGCCCCGGGGTGCGGAGCGCGGCAGCAAAGTCAGGAAGCTCTCGTTCCGCCTCTCCAGAGGCTCTCGCAATATGCCCTGTTCGTGGGCGATGCCGCGGCGCAGGAGCCCGCTCCCGGAGTCATCCCCTACGACCTCAACTCGGCGCTCTTCAGCGATTACGCGGACAAATTGCGGTTCATCAAGCTGCCGGCGGGCGAGCACGCCACCTACAGCGAAGACGACGTTTTCGACTTTCCCGTCGGCACCGTGATCGCCAAGACGTTCGCCTACCCGCGCGACGCGCGCGACCGATCGCAAGGGCGGCGGCTGATCGAGACCCGGATCTTGAAGCGCGAGCCCGATGGCTGGGTGGGCCTGCCCTACGTCTGGAACGACGCCCAGACCGAGGCATCGCTCGACGTGGCCGGCGACACGGTCGACGTGAGCTGGCTTCACACGGACGGAAGGCCCCGGACCGACAACTACATCATCCCCAACTCCAACCAGTGCAAGGGGTGCCACAAGAGTGGTGAAACGATGAAGCCGATCGGCCCGAAGGCGCGTCATCTCAACCGCGACTTCGCCTATCCGGGAGGAAAGGAAAACCAACTGACGCACTGGAGCCGCCAGGGCGCACTCGTGGGGGCGCCGGACCCGGGCAAGGTCCCCCGCATGCCGGTCTGGGACGACCCCTCGAGCGGCACGCTGGACGCCCGCGCCCGCGCCTGGCTCGAGATCAACTGCGCCCACTGCCACAACCCCGAAGGCCCCGCCCGCAACTCCGGGCTCGACTTGCTCGCCGCCCAGCAACGCCCGACCGCCTATGGTGTCCACAAGCCACCCGTGGCCGCCGGCCTCGGATCCGGCGGGCTCGAGTACGACATCGTTCCCGGACACCCTGATCGATCAATCCTCGTTTACCGGATCACCTCCACTCATCCCGGCGTCATGATGCCCGAGCTGGGAAAGCGGCTCGTACACGAGGAAGGAGTCGCGCTGGTGCGACAGTGGATCGCCGCGATGCCCGAGCCATCGCGGATGCAAAACGGCGGTTGAATCAACGGTCGGCCTTTCGCCGAAGCGAGGGGGGTTCCATGGGTTCTCGGACCACGGCGGCGTGGCTCTTCATTCTGTCCTCACTGATGATCGCGGCCGGGCCCAAGCCTGGCGCAAGATCGCTTCCCCCCGGGCGGCAGCACCTCCTGACGATCGAAGGGGAGAATACCATTCGTTTCCGGGCTGAGGTCGGACTGGGCCCGCTCCAGATCGACTACCGGGCCCGCGTCGAGTATCTCGTGAACACGAGGGAAAGGGTCGAGGCGGAGGCCAAGCCTGCCAGCTCCCCCAAGAAGAAGGCGGCCGGTCGCAAGGCCGCCGCCGCGCGCGATAAGGTCAAGAGAAGCGACGGCGGCGAGACCGCACCGAGAATCGCCGGCGCGGTGGATGTCGCGCTGCATTCGGCGGAGATGAAGTTCCGTCAGAACGGCCAGATGGTCGTGGAATCGCGAGTGAGCCGAAATCGATTCCAGGGTCGCTTTCTGCCTGACGCGCCTGTCCTGTCCGTCTCCTACAACCAGGCCCCGCCGGCGCTTCAGGAACTGCTCAAACGGTTCGACGCCCCGGCGGCTTCCGTTTTCCTCGATGATCGCGCCAAGGTGGTCGGGCGGGTCGTCCGAATCGAGGGGCCGCTGCATGCCATCATCGAGACCCTCCTCTCGATCCACACCCCGATCCCCAGGGACGTCGCGTTCTGGGAGGCCCCGACTCAGCTCGCGATGGGTCAAGGACATACGGCCAAGGGCATTCTCCGGTTCGAGAAAATGAAAGACGGCGACGTCAAGACCGGCGGACTCGTCAAGGTCAAGGTCTCCGGTGTGCTCAAGGCCGAGGGGGTCGTCGTCGGGAATTTTATCAAGGACGGCACATACACCGTGACCGGCGAGCAGACCTACGATCCGAGCTCGCGAGAATGGACCTCCGCCCGCTGGTCGGTCGACGTCGACACCGAGCTGGCGAACGCAAACGGGGTGACGGTCGCCCAGGCCCGAGGGAAGATGCTTGTCCAGTCGAAGGCGCTCGACGACCCCCGGCTCAGGGACGTCGATGCCCGTAAGACAAAACCCTGAACCCGATTGAGACCCCCGCGATCGCTCTGTCCGCCGTCGCCGCGGTACCCCTCTCTGAACAACATCGCCTCCATCGGCAACGGGTTACGTTCGAGGACCGCTCTGGCAAGGCGGATGCCCGTGGAATCCCTGCCCGGCGGCCCGCACGCAGGCCGGTTGACCCCCACTTGCCCGCGGGGGTTTTCCGCGGGTAGATTGAAGATGTCAGGATCGACGTCACCGAGACGATGGAGCTGGTTTCGACCCCTTGAGGCGAATGGCAGGTCGAATGATCCCCGTAGCCGAAGTCGCCAGACTTCGGGCCGGAACTCTGGCGAGTTCCGCTACGGGTATGGCATTTTCTGCCGCTCGCCTTATTACCGGTGCCTTGACCGACGATGAGGCTTACCCCGAAACTGCCGCCGCTCGAAGTGTACATGCTGGGGCTGGTCGACTTTTCGGAGGTCCAGCAGCTTCAGCGTCGGATCGTTTATGAGCTGGGGGAACAAGCGGGGGCGGTCCTGATCCTGTGCGAGCATCCGCCCACGATCAGCGTGGGCCGTTCCGGCAGCCGGGCCCACATCGGGCCCGACGACCAGGCGCTCCGCTCGCTGGGGATCAAGGTCCACTGGGTCAATCGGGGCGGCGGCTGCGTGTTCCATCTCCCCGGCCAGCTCGCGGCCTATCTCGCCTTGCCCCTGCACACATTCGGCTTCACGCTCGCGGACTATCTCGACCGGCTGCACACGACTCTGCTCTTGGTCCTCGCCGAGTTCGATCTGGCGGGGACCTTTCGCGCGGACCTGCCGGGTGTTTTCTCGGGCCATGCGCGAATCGCCACCGTGGGCGTGGCGGTCACTCGCTGGATCGCCTACCATGGTCTGACCTTGAACGTCGGGCCTTATCTCGCCCTGTTCGACGTGCTGGAGGAGCCGGGGATCGGCAAGGCGTGCCTGCGGTACACCTCGATGGAGGCCAGGCGGCAACGGCATACCGCCATGTCGAAGGTCCGCGAGGCTGTGGTGCGCCGGCTGGAGGAAGTCTTCGGGCTGGAACGTCATCATGTTTATACCCAACACCCGCTGATCCGTCGGAAGGTCAGTTCCCATGTCCATGCTCAGAGCCCCGGGTGACCGGGCGGCGTTACCGAGCCTGCCGGTCCTGGGCGACGGTGCGGCCGCGCCGCACGTTCCCGATCAGGATTCCGGTGCGCGCGATCGCGATCGCGGACGCCGGTTGCCTGAGTGGCTCAAGCGGCCGATCCCCGCGGCGGGCGGGATGTCCTTCACGCGGAGCTTGATCAGTGAGCTTGGCCTCGAAACCGTCTGCGAGAGCGCCAGGTGTCCCAACCGCTCCGAGTGCTGGACCCGCCGGACGGCGACGTTCATGATCCTGGGTGATGTGTGCACCCGTCCTTGCGGCTTCTGCGCCGTCGGCCGTGGGCGGCCCGAGCCGGTCGCGATCGATGAGCCGGACCGCCTCGCCGAGGCCTGCCGGCGGCTGGAGCTGCGCCATGTCGTCATCACCTCAGTCACCCGCGACGACCTGCCTGACGGCGGCGCGGAACACTTCCGCCGTTGCGTCCTGGCCGTGCGCCGGCGAACCGGCGCCACCATCGAAGTGCTGACCCCCGATTTCGACGGGCGAGGCGACTTGATCGACCGCGTCCTCGAAGCCCGGCCCGATGTTTTCAACCACAACCTCGAGACGGTCGCCCGTCTGCAACATCACGTGAGGCGCAAGAGCTGCTACGAGGTGAGCCTCGCGGTCCTCGAACACGTCAAGAAGACCTGCCCGGAGATTCGGACCAAGAGCGGTCTGATGCTCGGATTGGGCGAAACGATTGAGGAGTTATTCGAGGCGCTGGCTGACCTCCGTTCGATCGGTTGCGATTTGCTCACGCTGGGCCAGTACCTGCAGCCGTCCCCACGGCACCTTGCGGTGGTGCGCTACCTTCCTCCGGCGGAATTCGACGAGCTGGGCCGGCAGGCCCGCGGCCTGGGCTTCAGGGACGTCGCAAGCGGACCGTTTGTCCGCTCCAGCTACCACGCCGACGAGATGGCCCGCCTCGAGCTCGGGTCGGGCCTGAGCTCACGCCTGGCGGCAGAATCGCGGCCTCTCTGAGCAACGTTTCCCAGGCTGCTGCCGCGGTACTCTTTCCTCCGCCCTCCGCCCTTCTCGCTGTCAGATTCCGAGCACACGATCGCGGGCGGTGATTTCCCACTGGCCGGTGAGCTCGCCGTCCTCGATGACGTAGGCGCGGCGATGCAAGGCGACGCTGGGGCAGATGTGGGTCGGGATCGCCAGCAGGTGGGCCCCGTTGGGGATGTTCTCGGCTCCGGCGGTCTCGACGACCAGGTGCTCCTCGCTGTGGAGGACCGGCCGGGCATCGTCCAGCTCGAGCAGGCGCGCGCGCGGGCCGACGGGGTCGGCGGCGACCGCCTTGTAGCCCAGGTCGAGGCAGAGCCGGCCGGGGCAAGGATGGCTGATGACACGGGTCAGGAGCAAGGCAGCCGGTGTGAACGCCAGGTCGGGATACCGCGAGGCGTAGCCGGCATCCTGGAGCACGATCGTACCCGGCGAGCATTCGACGCCGGCGAGGTCGAGCTCGGTGTGGATCGGGAAGGTCGGCGTGCCCCCGAGGACCAGCCGGGGAACCGGCAGGCCTGTCTTCAGCAACCGGTCGCGGAGCGCGAGCGTGCTCTCCAGGCCCGATTGGGCCACGCGTCGCCGGGTGGCGAGGTCGCCATCGTGGATATGGCCGTCGTAGGCGTGCAGGCCGTCGGGCAGCAGGTTCGGCAGCCGGTCCAGAAGCGCGTAGAGCTCGGCGGCCGCCTCGCCCGGAGTGATGCCGGTCCGGCCCATGCCGACCTCGAGGTCGAGGAGGACCGGGACCGGCCGGTCGAGCCCTTGCATGGCCGCCGACAAGGCGCGCGCCGCGTCGGGATTGTCGACCGTTGCGCGAAACGTCGTCCCGCCGTACCCAAACACCAATCGCCGGAATCGCTTCACGTTCGGCCCGACGAGCGGATAGGCCAGCAGGACGTCGGTTGCCCCCGCCGCCGCCGCCATCTCGGCTTCGGCGATCGTCGAGCATTTGTGCCTGCGGATGCCGAGCGACTCGGCCATCCGGACGATCTCCGCCATCTTGTGGGTCTTGAGGTGCGGCCGTAGCCGCGCCGGGCCACGCGCCAGCGCGATCATGTCCTGGATGTTCTTCCGGACGAGCTTGGGGTAGATCAGGAGCGACGGGCTGAAGAGCTCCGACGGGTCGTGGAGCCCATAGCGCGGATCCATCATGGGACGTTTTGCCTCGAGAGTGCGCGATTTAACCTTCTGGTGTCAGGGCGCCTGAATCATGGAACAGCCGTTCAAGAGACGCCGTCCTTGCTGCTCGTCGATCCGCAGTTGGTCGAGCAGACGGTGGCGGATCGACCGCAGCAGGGATTCGACGGTCTCGGGACGAAGGTCGGTGAGGATGATCGCTCCGCCGGCGCGCTTGTCGTGCCCGCCGGCAGTACCGAGATCGTTGACCACGGCGGAGAGGATTTCGCCCGCTCGGCCGCCGAGACTGCCCGCGCGGAGCGACAGTTTCAAGAGCCCGTCGAACACCCCCGCGGCGAGGGACCAGTCGACCTGTTCGAACCGGATGAAGAAGTCGGCGATCTCCGCGATGATGTCCGGTTGGGTCACGTCCCCACACCAACTGACGACCAGGTGGTCGTAAAGGAAGGCGTTGGCCAGCGCGTTCTGAAACGTGGCGAAATGGCTCTGGGGCAGCTTGGGATGACGGATGCGAGCCAGCAGGTCCTTGTCGGCTCGGGGAAAAAGCCAGATGAGGGCCCCATCGTCCAGCGAGCTGGCCTCGCGGGGATAGCCCGTGGTCTCCGACTCAACTCCATAAAGGAGAGCGGTCGCCAGCTCCCGCGTCACGACCACTCGCTGCTCGATCAAGTAGCCGGTCACCATCGTGCTGGTCGCGCCGACATGGGTGCGGATGTCGCTGAAGAGCACGCCCTCGAGCACCCCTCCGGTCTCGTGATGATCGATCACCACGTGCGGCATGGCGGCTTCGCTGTACCGCCGGCCGGTGAACGGCTGGGTGTCGACCATGACCACGGCGGTCTCCGGGTCGCTGACGATGGTCTCGACGGGAACCAGGGGAACCGGAATCAGCTCGACCATTGCCCGGTTCTCTGAGCGTGCGATCATGCCGTCGGCCGTGATGGTGACCGGTTTGCCCGGCTGGCAAGATTCAACCAGCGCCTTCATCCCCAGCATGCTGGCGAGTGAGTCGGAGTCGGGGTTGACGTGCGAGACCAGCACGACGCGGCCGAACGGCACCAGCGAGGTCAATAACCGCTCGGAGCGGGTACTCCGGGTCAGCACCGGATCGGGGTCTGATTCAGAGGTAAGGGGATCGGCCGTCATCGTCGGCTGGGGCCCGGGGCACCGCGCCGCGCGCAAGAGCCACGTGAGGTCGAACGCGGCAAATCGTCAGGTCGCATACCTCGTTGATTCTACGTCAATCGACTCATGATTCGCCAGAGCTTGCCGGCGGGCGCGATTGCGGCACGGATCGGTTCGGCGGTGGTGCGGGCTGGACCGCGGTGCCGGGACGGGACGCCGGCTCGGCGGACCGGCGACGCCTGGCCCGGTCCTCGTCCCGTTGATGTTTCCGGGCATAATACGACTCGATTTCCTCGATAGTCCCTAGGTCGATGAGCGGGTCGGGCGAGGTGGTCTCGCCGGGCTCGAGCACACGAGGTGGACGCATGCCGTATTTGGCTTCGACGTCGTGGATCACCCGGTTGATGGCCGCGTCGTAGCGAACGCGCTCCGCAGGCGTCATCTCGATGATTCCGGAGGTTCGGGGCGCGGGCCGGGTCGCGAAGCCGACCAGGAGTGAGAGACCGACGAACATGACGATGACGTTGAGCCGGACCGCGCGGCGATGCAGCCGCTCGCAGCGCTCGTGGCTGGACGGGCCGCCCTCACGCGCCTGGTTGATCGCCGGCGTGAGCGAGTTCCCCCCGTACAACATGATCAAGATGCCGGAAATGATCGCGAGGGCCTGCACCCCGACCATGGTCCCCCGGTATTCGTGATAGCAGAGCGGACCGGCCACGAACGCCGGCAGCGCGACCGATCCCGAAATCGCGCCCCAGAGGTAGTACCGGGGAAAAACCGCCCGGACGAACTTGCCTCCGGTTTCCGCCCCGAGCACTTTGAAAATGATCGGGGCCAAACCGAACGAAAAGAACAAGCTGCTCCCGACCCATGCCGCGAGCGCGACGACGTAGACCGAGTCGAACACCGCCAGCAGATAACGCGACGTCACGGCAGTACCTTCTGTCGTTCACGACCCACTTGATCCCGACGGAGGCATCGAGGACGTATCTCATTCCTCGTCTCGGACCTCGCGGATCAAGTCGACGGCGATGTTCGTGACGCCATGCTTCTCGAACATCTCTCGCCGCACTTTCTCGGACCGCTCGTAGATGCGTTTCAGCAGCGCGGGATCGGTGACGCTTTTCCCCGCGGAGATCAGTCGGATCACCTCTTCCATGTCCGCCATCTCTTCGGGCGGGACGAACGAGGGTTTCTCGACGGTCGCCATCATGTTCTTCCTCCCAGGGGATTGTATCCCGTATGACAGGAGAAGGCGACAGAGACTCCTCGCTCGACGCCACCGCCGGGACCCCCTCACCCGGCCTTCGGCCACCCTCTCCCCGCCTGGGGCGAGGGTAAGACGAGAGAGACCACGGCTTCCTGACCTGGCGAAGTGAAGGGCTTAACTGATCGCCCTCGCCCCGTTTGGGGAGAGGGTCAGGGGTGAGGGGGCAAACCACCGGGAGATCGCGGTTTCGCTCCGCCAAACCAAGTGGCGATCAGCGAGGATTCTCCAGTTTTCGCTGCGTTTCTCGCTCAGCCATCGCGCCCCCTTCGAGGCCGGGGAGTTCGGGCTCGACAAGGACTGCGTGGCCCACGCGGAGGCAATCTCCCGACCCGGCTGCTCCGAAACAGGTCGTAGGGTGGGTCGAAACGATGCGCCGCATCGTGAGGC
>JBIOJM010000338.1:0-11150 GCA_044450785.1 Isosphaerales bacterium | reverse complement strand
GTAAAAGCGTCCGTCGGTCGATCGCAAGAACGCCGCGTTCGCGGTGAGGCGCAGGAGCACCGGGACGGGTCCTTCGCGCTCAAGGGGATTGTCGATTACGTTGTCGTTCGATGAGGGATTGACCATGGTGTTTCGTGCTCCGTCGTAATGGTTTGTCGAGTGAAATCGAGTGTCGGGCTTTAGACCGACCCGAACGGCCTTCACCGGTCAAAAGTCCACACAAGTCCGCTCAAACTGGTACAAGAAAAGCCTCTGTCGGTGGTTCGTCTCTTGGCGTAAATCATTTGGAAACCGATATCTCCGTCGAATGGGTTGTGCGAATTCGGTCTCAACTGTGCGGACCTCGGTTTTATGTGATCAAATGTCAAGCTGGAGACCGCCGACAGAAAGGATGAAGGATGAAGGATGAACGGACTAATTCCTTCACTGACAATTGGCAACCGACAAGTGATCGCTCTTTTCGGTGTGCCACGTATCGTCGTTACCCGTTGTCGAGAGAGACGCGGAGCCATTGGTTGCGCATTCTGCGCCTCAGCGCCTTCCACCAATATGATCTACAGAACGGGGAGGCGGGTTGCATAAATTCTCGCAGATTCGTGCGGAATGTTGGCGGAGACGCCGAGCCGGCGAGGCGTGGAGGTGGGGCGGATCCGATTCGTGGAGGGGCGACGCGCAGCGGAGCCGGGCGAGGAATTGCCTGAGGATGGGACCGATCGCCGCGGGACGCGGGCACCGTGGACGCGCTGGATCCAGACAGCCGGCTGAACACGGGTCGGACCGATCGCGGACTCCATCCCAATCGGCATCGTCTCACGAGCGCTTCGGGAATCCCGATCGAGCCCGTGAGTTGGCTGCAACGGAGCAGCCCTGAAGTTCTTGCGTGCAGAAGGCGGATGGGCCGTGTTTTGGCTCAACCTGTCGAAATTGGGCCTGTCCGCTTCTCTAACCTCGCCCTGAGCGCCGGCTGGCAAAGCGAAGCAAGCGTGCGAGCCCTGTTGAAAACTAGCTGCGTACGCGTTTCCGCCCCCGGCTTTGGTGGCAAATGGCAACTACCTCCGACGGGCGAGGCCCGGGAACCATTTCAACGGTCGCCGTCGGGTCGTTACCGGCGGCGGCGGTGCCAGCGTCTCCGGCCCGAACGTGCCGATCCCGACCCGACCTCGGCGAGGCTTGACCGACCGGGCCAGCGGCCGATGGACGGAACCGGGCGGAACGGCGCCGCCGCCTGCCGGCGTCTCCGGCCCGAACGTGCCGGTCTCGACCCGACCCCGGCGAGCCTTGACGGACCGGGCCAGCGGCCGATGGACGGAACCGGGCGGAACGGCGCCTTTCTGCGGCTCAAGCGGGATAAAGACGTCTCGGGTTGTCCGTCGTCGGTGTACTTGCATGGGGAAGTGGTCCTTGGTCAGTCGTCCGTGGCGGCGGTCGCGTTGTGCTCCGCGCTCGATCGGCCGCGGGTATCCCGCCCGCGGCGCTGTAGCGGCGGCCCCGACCCTGGTGGCAACGGTAGACTCTGATGATTATGCCATGGATGCGGAGTTGCGCGGCAATGCGGCGTACCTCGCTCGAAGTGACCCAGCACTGGAATGGTCCGCATTACCGTCACAATCGCCCGGCCTGTCGAGCCCACCCGGCATTCATGGCTCTAGACGATTCGCGCACACAATCCGATCACCTTATACGATCTGCAAAACCCGAGAACAAGGTGTATAAATCTATTTGATTCTCCCGGTACCGCGTCACATGTGGTCCGGGGCCGAACGACGATGCCCGGCGATGATTCTCCCGGTGCCGCGTCACACGCGGTCCGGGGGCCAGGCTACCACGCCCGGCAAGGATGGTTTGGCCGAACGGATGCACCGCACTCACCAGCAGGATGATCACGATCACGACGAGCACTTCAACACTGGATGGCGTCCCGGAGACAAGGACCAAGACCAGAGATCGGGAGGATCGACCACGGATTGCACGGATTCCACGGATAAGACGACGTGAACGATGAGCAATAAACTGATTCACCAGGATCTGAGTGAGGCGATCATCGGAGCGGCGATGACGGTCTTGAACGCATTGGAGCCGGGGTTCGTGGAAACGAATCGTCCGTTGAAAGTCTTCTTCTGATCCGTGAAATCCGTGAAATCCGTGGTCAAGATCTTGAGCACCCTGATTCTGAGCGTTGAAAAAAAAACGCCCCGGGGAGTGGTCCTCCATGGACCCTCCTCGGGGCGAATCAGCTCATGGTCTCGGTCGTCGTCTCGATCAGATCGATCCATCAAGCCGGTTGGCACGGCCTTCCCGCCCGTCGCTTCCCACGGCGGGGATCAGAACGCGATGCCACCCAGCGCACTTGGATCACTGCGCGAAGGCATCCTGGTTCAAGGGCATCTGCTTGAGGGCCCCGACGGCACCGTTCGCAGCGGTCGGTGCCGGGAGTTTGCTTCCCGCGGGGGTGATGAGCTTGGAGTAGACCGTGCCGTCGATGGTGTTGCTGATGAACCGGACGGCGCCGTCACAGAAGCCCATGTTGCAGCCGCCGGGATGGGCGCTGTTCGAGAAGGGATACAATCCCTCGGCGGTGAAGTTCTGGCCGCCGCCGATGTTGGCGAAGGTCCCGATCTTGTTCGCCAGCGACCAGCCGAGACCGTCACTGTCGCCGACTGGGGACAGTTGCCCGGCGGTGCAATCGACCGATGCCGGGAAGGTATAACTCTTACCTCCGCAGACATTCGAGGCGCCGATGAACGACGTGAAGTTGGGGAACGGGCAGGCCCAGTTGCCGGCCCACCCGGTCAAGCTGGACGCATTCGGGGCGAGCGCGGTGGCCCCGGTCAGGGTGTTTTCGCTCATGAGGATCGTGTTACTCGCGCCGTCGGCGATTGCCGTCAACGACGAGCGGATGTTATAGGGAACCCTGATCTGAATCCCTTGTGCATAGGTCGATTCGGGAAACATCACGCCCAGCTTCGAGACGACCCCAATCGTGGCTGCCAGTCCGTTGTTCGACCAGATCAAGGGGACCGACGGAGCTCCCAAGCCGTCGGAGGCGGACCCGACCCAGCCGATCGGATATCCCTGGTAGAGCGTGAACCCGCCGTTGACGACGTAGCTCAGGTTGCCTTGGCCGGTCTGGATCGTGTTGTCGTCAGGGCAGATCAAGACGCCGATTGCCGTCTCGGCGATCTTGTTGTTGCTGGCCTGACCAAGGATGGGTGAGGTCACGGCGTTGTACGGCACGCACCCATTGGCATAGGAGCCATTGAACATGGTCCACTGGTTGAACAATTCAGCGCTGTCGAGGTAGGGCAGGATCGGGACGACCCAACTGTACATCGGCGTGGTGGCACCGGTGCCGTCGCCTCCTCCGGTCGTCCAGGTGATGACGGCCCCCTTGGAGGGATCGGCCTGGAAGGTCGCCACCGATGACGGCGTGGGATCTTCGCCCCACTCGCCGGACGGCGGGAGCACGTTATTGGTGGTGACGTAGCCGAGGATTCCCAGCACGACGTTGCGCATGTTGCTCTGGCACTTGGCGCGGCGGCCCGCCTCGCGTGCCGCGGTGATGGCGGGCAAGAGCAGCCCGACCAGGATGCCGATGATGCTGATCACCACCAGCAGCTCGATCAATGTGAAGCCTTGACGGTGAAGACGACGACGACGGGAAGTCATGAGCTGTCCTTTCAGAAAACGAAGGTGAAACGACTATTGATTTTATCCGCAACTGGCCCGCTTCGACAAGCGGATTGGTCCTTGGTCCTTGGTCCTTAGTCCTTGGTCCTTGGTCCTTGGTCCTTGGTCCTTGGTCCTTGGTCCTTAGTGCCCGGCCCCGACTTCAAAGACTAAGGACTAAGGACCAAGGACCAAGGACTAAGCCCAGGTGACTTTCCGCTCGCCCGGGACGACCTCGCCGATGATCCAGGCCGGGATCCGGGCCCGATGACACAGACGGCGGACGATCGCCTCGGCGTTGAACTCCGCGACCACGAGGACCATGCCGATCCCCATGTTGAAGACGCGGTCCATCTCGGAATCCTCGATGGCGGCGAGACGTTGCAGCCAGGGGAAGACCTTGGGGACCGTCCATGACCCGCGGCGGAGCCGGATCCCGCAGCCTTCGGGAAGGATACGGGGGGGATTATCGATCAGGCCTCCCCCCGTGATATGGGCGATCCCGTGGACGATCCGCTTGACGCGGTAATTGTGATAGACGGTCTTCATGGCCCTTGTGTAGATGCGAGTGGGCTCGAGCAGAAGATCGGCCACTGATCGTCCGAGCTCGTCGACGATCGTCTCGGGCGCCAGGCCGGCCCGTTCGAAGACGATCTTCCTCGCGAGGCTGTAGCCATTCGAATGAAGGCCCGAGCTGGCCAGGCCCACCACCAGGTCTCCCGGGCGGATTTCCCGGCCGTCCACGAGATGCTTCCGCTCGACGACGCCGACGCAGAACCCGGCCAGGTCGTATTCCCCCTCCTTGTAAAAGTCGGGAAGCACGGCCGTCTCACCACCCAGGAGCGCGCACTCCGCCTCGATGCACGCGTCGCTGATCCCTTTCACGACCTGGTTCGTCAAGTCCGGCTCGTCCCGGCTCGTGGCGATATAATCCAGAAAAAACAGGGGCTCGGCACCTGCGCACAGGCAGTCGTTGACGGACATGGCGACCAGGTCGATACCGACCGTGGCATGCCGGCCGGTGGCGAACGCGAGTTTCAGCTTGGTGCCGACCCCGTCCGTCGAGGCGACGAGCACCGGGTCGCGATAGGTGCGCGAGAGCAGGCCGATCTGGTCATCGAGTCGAAACAGCCCGGCGAACCCGTTATTCCAGTCGAGCACGCGCGGGGTGTAGGTCCGCCGCAGCAGGGGGGAAAGGCGGGAGATCGTCTCCTCGTAGACCTGGAGGTCAACGCCGGCCGAGCGATAGTCCAATGGTTCGTTCATGGGTATGCCACGTCGATCAGCGAAACCGAAGGGAGCGGCCCGGCGGCCCTTCGAGAAGCCTTACTCACCCTTGGTCCTTGGTCCTTGGTCCTTGGTCCTTGGTCCTAGCGACTTGGCGGCCCTTCGAGAAGCCTCACTCACCCGGTGAGCGCGAGCGTCTTGAACGCGACGGGCTCGGTCCCCGCCATCTTACGGCTTCTTCCGGAGCTTGAAAAGCGCGGCGGCTTCGCCCGGCCGAAGGGTCGTGGGGCGCCACTGGCTCAAGATCGGAGTGAAGGGAACAAAAAAAAGCACCGGAGATCGCTTTCTTTTCCGTCTGCGCCGCGGGGGAGCGGGTGGCCGAAGGGGCGGAAACTAGCTGCGTCCCGTTTTGGTGGATGGGGGAAACTAGCTGCGTCCCTGTTTCTGGCGGGCCTCTGTGCTTGATCGTGCCGGGGGGTGGGGCTATCCTAAATGGGTCGGGGGCGATCTGCCCGACTGTGATCTTGGCCCTCGACCCGGCTCAAGCCGGCCCACCAGCAACGACCTGCCGAGTTTCAGCTTAGTACCCCACCTGTTACGGAGATCCGCATGATGATCCGGAAATGGCTCGTTTTCTCCTTGACCGCGGGCATTCTTGTCGCGATCGGTGTTCTGGCCGGCCCCGGCCGTTCGCGGGCGGACGACAAGGAGACGCCGCTGGGCAAGATCATGGAGAGGGTCAACAAGAACAACTCGACGATCCAGAAGGGCGTCCGGACCAAGGTCGCCTTTGCGAAAGCCCAGAAGGACGTGGAGAAGAGCGCCAAGGCGATCGCCAAGCTCGCCAAGGAGGCCAAGCCGATCACGGATGCGGTGAAGAAAGCGAAGGACGTGGCCAACCCCCAGAAGACGTGGGACGATTTCATGGACGAGCTCATCAAGAAGTGCGAGCACCTGGGCAAGGTCGCCGCCAAGCCGGATGCCACCTTTCAGGACGCCAAGGCCGCCTTTGGCGAAGTGAAGAAAGTCTGTACCGACTGCCACAAGGACTTCCGGGTGGATGAAGACAAGTTTTAGAAATGATCTGTCTCGATGTGACTCTGCCGAGCGTGGGGGAGAACCTCGCGCTCGACGAGGCGTTCTTGATCGAGGCGGACGCCGGGCGCGGGCGCCCGTCGCTCCGGTTCTGGGAGCCGGCGGAACACGCCGTCGTCCTGGGCGCGTCGCGGCGGATCGGCGAGGATGTCCTGGTCGAGGCTTGCCGGGCTGACGGCGTGCCCGTTCTGCGCCGCACGAGCGGCGGCGGCACGGTCGTCGTCGGGCCCGGTGCGCTCAACGTGTCGGTGATCCTCCCCGAAGGATGGGCACCGGGGCTGGGGGCGGTCGACGTGGCGCATCGGTACGTGCTGGAGTGGATCGCCGCGTCGATCCGCCGCGCGGGCCCTGCCGTCAGCCTCGAGGGCCTGGGCGACCTGGTCACCGGCGGTCGCAAGTGCGGGGGCAGTGCCCAGCGGCGGAAGAAGCACTGGTTCATGGTCCACTGCTCGATCCTCTACGATTTCGCGATCGACCGGGTCGCGCGGTACCTCACGATTCCCGCGAGGCAGCCGGCCTATCGCGCGGGCCGAGCCCATCAAGACTTCTTGAGCAACCTCGGGCTGCCTCGTAGAATCCTCACGGAGGCGATCGCGAGCGACAGTTCGCCCGGCTTGTGCGTGTCCGAGGCGTCTGCCTTGCCGCTGGGCGTCGTCCAATCCCTTGTGTCCGAAAAGTTTTCCAACCCGGCCTGGATCGAGCGGTTTTGATGCAGTAGGCAGTAGGCAGTAGGCAGTAGGCAGTCGGCAGTAGGCAGTAGACAGTAGACAGTAGGCAGTAGGCAGTAGGCAGTAGGCAGTAGGCAGTAGGCAGTAGGCAGTAGGCAGTAGGCGGTTGGACGAGTGGCTAGTGAATACGCTGGGGAGCTGTCTTCACTGCCTACTGCCTACTGCCTACTGGAAATCACATGGAACGCACGACCAGCGCGAACCGATGGAACCTTGAGCTGATCGAGGACTACCACCAGCGCTGGCTGGCCGATCCGTCGTCGGTCGAAGGTTCGTGGCGTCTGTTCTTTGAAGGGTACGAGCTGGGTCGTGAGCCGCGCGGCGGGGCCGGCGCCCCGGTCGATCTCGAGGCGGGGCGGGCCCAGGCGGCGGTCACGGGGTTGATCAATGCTTACCGTGAGTTCGGTCATTACGTGGCCAACCTCGACCCCTTGAAGCTCAACCCGAGGCGCGAGACGCTCGACCTCTTGGAGCCCGCGGCGTTCGGGCTCTCCGACTCTGACCGGAACCGGGTCTTCCACAACCCGCTCTCGGTGGCGGGCCATTCCACCCTGGGCGAATTGATCGCGATCCTGCGCGCGACCTACTGCCGCTCGATCGGCGTCGAGTTCATGCACATCCGCGACGCCGGCATCCGCCAGTGGCTGCTCGACCGGATGGAGCCGGTCCGGAACCGGCCGGTCTTCGACATCAAGCAGAAGCGGCGGATCATCTACAAGCTCAACGTGGCCGAGTTGTTCGAAATGTTCCTGCACAAGAACTACGTGGGGCAGAAGCGGTTCTCGCTCGAAGGGGGCGAGATGCTGATCCCGCTCCTGGACGCGATCATCGAGCGGGCGGGCTCGGGAGGCGTGCGGGAAATCGTCATGGGCATGCCGCACCGCGGCCGCCTGAACGTGCTGGCGAACATCCTCGACAAGCCCTACGGAATGATTTTCAACGAGTTCGAGGGGAACCACCTGCCGGCGACCGTCGGTGGCGACGGCGACGTCAAGTATCACCTTGGTTTCTCGGCCGAGCACGTGACGGCCGGCAAGCAGACGATCCACCTGACGCTCACGGCCAACCCGAGCCACCTGGAGGCGGTGGACCCGGTGGTCGAGGGTCGGATGCGGGCCAAGCAGCGCCGGTTCAAGGACCGCGACCGGCGGCTCGGCGTCCCGGTCTTGATCCACGGCGACGCGGCCTTCGCCGGCCAGGGGCTGGTGGCCGAGACCTTGAACCTGTCCCAGCTCCCCGGCTACCGGACCGGCGGGACGATCCATATCGTGGTCAACAACCAGATCGGCTTCACCACCGCCCCGAGCGAAGGGCGGTCGACCCGGTACTGCACCGACGTGGCCAAGATGATCGAGGTGCCGATCTTTCACGTGAACGGCGAGGATCCCGAAGCCGTCGTGTTCGTCGGCGAGCTGGCGCTCGACTTCCGCCAGGCGTTCGGCAGGGACGTCGTGGTCGACATGGTCTGCTACCGCCGGCACGGGCATAACGAGGGGGACGAGCCCGCGTTCACCCAGCCGCTCATGGTTGAGAAGATCAAGAGCCGGATCAGCATCCGCGAGCTGTACACCGAGCAGCTCGTGATGGCGGGCGAGCTCACGAGCCGCGAGGCCGAGACGATCGCCGAGACGTTCGCCGGCAAGCTGGAGCAAGTCTTCGCGGAGGTTCGGTGCGGGGAGATCGAGCCGCGGGCGCCCCACGGGTTCGCGGGGGCGTGGACCGGCCTCGTGTCGAACCACTCGTTCGAGCCGGTCGAGACCGGCGTCGCGTACGAAACGCTGCGGCTGATCACCGAGAAGCAAGTCCAGGTCCCGGCCGGGTTCGTGCTCAATCCCAAGCTGGCCCGCCTGCTCGCGGGCCGTGTCAAGGCGATGGAAGAACGGGGGACGCTCGACTGGTCGTTCGCCGAGATGCTCGCGCTGGGCTCGCTACTCTGGGAAGGCACCCCCGTCCGTTTGAGCGGCCAGGACAGCCGGCGCGGCACGTTCAGCCAGCGGCACGCCGTGCTGGTCGACATGAGGACCGGCGAACCCTGGGCCCCGCTCAACCATCTCAGGGACGATCAGCCCGAGTTCTGCGTCTACGACAGCCTGCTCTCGGAGGCCGCCGTGCTCGGGTTCGACTACGGCTACTCGCTCGATGAGCCGCACATGCTGATCATGTGGGAAGCGCAGTTCGGCGATTTCGCCAACGGCGCCCAGGTGATCATCGACCAGTTCATCGCGTCGGCGGAGTCGAAGTGGGGGCGCGCCAGCGGGCTGGTCATGCTCTTGCCCCACGGCTACGAGGGACAGGGGCCGGAGCATTCCAGCGCCCGCCTCGAGCGGTTCCTCCAGCTCTGCGCCGACGAGAACATCCAGGTGACGGTGCCGACCACGCCGGCGCAGTATTTCCACCTGCTGCGTCGTCAGGTCCGCCGCGGCTTCCGCAAGCCCCTGATCGTGATGACGCCCAAGAGCCTGCTGCGGCACAAGCTGGCCGTTTCGCCGGTCGACCACCTGACCGTGGGGCATTTTCACGACATCCTCGACGATCCCGCCGCCCCGGACCGGGTGCGCCGCGTCCTCTTGTGTTCGGGAAAGGTCTACCATGACCTGTTCGCCCGGCGGGCTGAGTCCGGCAGTCAGCGCGAGGTGGCGATCGTCCGCATCGAGCAGCTTTATCCCTGGCCGGCGGCAGAGCTCGGCAGGGCGCTGGCGCGGTACCAGTCCGCCCGCGAATGGGTCTGGGTCCAGGAGGAGTCGCAGAACATGGGGGCTTGGACGTTCGCGGCCCCTCGTCTGCAGGACCTGTTGGGTTTTCCGGTTCAGTATGTCGGCCGGGATGCCAGCGCCAGTCCCGCCACCGGCTCCAAGCTGGTCCACGACCGCGAGCAAGCCGAGATCGCCCTGGCCGCCGTCGGCGCGGCCGTGCCTCATCTGGTGTCCGCCTCGTCGCCTCACAAGCACGTGGCCGCGGTCGCGCGGCCAGGAGTGAGCTGACCAATGCCCGCCGTCCCGGTCACCGTCCCCTCCGTGGGAGAATCGATCACCGAGGGGATCCTGTCGCGCTGGCTGAAGGCCGACGGCTCATCGGTCCAGGCGGGCGAGCCCCTGTTCGAGCTCGAGACCGACAAGGTCAGCAGCGACGTTCCCGCGTCGAGCTCAGGGGTGCTGAAGATCGACGTCGAGGAGGGAGCGAAGGTGGCGATCGGCTCGACCGTCGGCACGATCGACCCGGCGGTCACGGTCAAGGCGTCGCCGGCGGCGGAAGCGCCGGAGACTAGATCGGCCGCTGGCTCCGCCGCGATTCGACCGCTCTCGCCGGCCGTGCGCCGGCTGGTCGCCGAGCAAGACGTCGACCTCGCCCACGTCGCCGCCACCGGCCCCGGGGGCCGCGTCACCAAGGGGGACGTCCTGGCCTTCATCGAGTCGGCCGGACCAAAGTCCGCACCGGAGCCGGACCCGGCGTCCGCGCCAGGGGCGAGGGTCTCGTCCGCGGCTGCGTCATCCGCGGCGGGCGTGCCGGGCGCAACCGGTCCCCGCGAAACCCGCCGGCGAATGAGCGGGCTGCGTGAGCGCATCGCCCAGCGCCTGGTCGAGGTCCAGCAGACCGCCGCGATCCTCACGACATTCAACGAGGCGGACATGTCGCGGGTGATCGAGCTGCGCAACCTCTACAAGGAGCCTTTCCAGAAGAGGCACGGCATCGCGCTGGGCTTCTCATCGTTCTTCATCAAGGCCGCGATCGACGCCTTGAAGGCGTTTCCAGCCGTCAACGCGGGCATCGAGGGAAACGAGATCGTCTATCACAACTTTTATGACATCGGCATGGCGGTCAGCACCGAGCGCGGTCTCATGGTCCCGGTCGTCCGCGACGCCGATCGGATCTCCTTCGCCGCGATCGAAAAAGCCGTCGCCGACTTCGCGGCGCGGGCGCGTCAGGGGACGATCGCGGTCGACGACCTCCAGGGAGGGACCTTCACGATCACCAACGGCGGGGTGTTCGGCTCGCTCCTATCGACGCCGATCCTGAACCCCCCGCAAAGCGCCATCCTCGGCATGCACGCCATCAAGAAGCGGCCCATCGTCGTTGACGATCAGGTCGCGATTCGTCCAATGATGTACCTCGCCCTGTCGTACGACCACCGCCTGATCGACGGCCGCGAGGCCGTCGGCTTCCTGGTCCGCGTCAAGGACTGCATCGAGGACCCGGAACGGCTGATGCTCGAGGTGTGAGGAACAGTAGGCAGTAGGCAGTAGGCAGTAGGCAGTAGGCAGTAGGCAGTAGGCAGTAGGCAGTAGGCAGTAGGCAGTAGATTCTGACTCCGCAACATCTCCGCGTGGTGCGCGCATCTTTTCGGGTGTCTAGGCCGCAGTAGCGAGTGCTGCTGGGATTCCGTGATGATACAGTTGCAGCACGGCTCCGAGCACTCGATGTCCTTGGTAACTCACG
>JBIOJM010000337.1:0-11224 GCA_044450785.1 Isosphaerales bacterium | reverse complement strand
TTGATCTTCGTCGGTTCCGAGGGGGGCGCGGGCGGCCCGGGCGGGCCCGGCGGAATGGGCGGCCGCGGCGGCGGTGGCACGCCGTCGATTTACACCATCCAGGACAACGGCAAGCGGATGACTCGGATCGCCACCGGCACCCCCAGGCCCACGACCGGCGACGAGGATGACCGTCCCCGCGGTTTCCGGGGTGGTTTCCGGGGCGGGATCTCCAGCCTTCGGCTCACCAAGGACGGTCGTACGCTCTACTTCCAGGAGGGTGAGTCGGTCTTCAGCACGCCGGTCGGCGGCGGTGGCGGCGGGGGTTTCGCAGGCATGGCGGCTGCCGCGGGCCGCGGCCAGCGCGGCTCGGGCGGCTCCGGCGAATCGGGTCCTCCCCCGGCCGGCGGCGGAGCCGGCGACGCGAGAAAGAGGATCACCTTCAACGTCACCGTCCGGATCGAGAAGCCCCAGGAATGGGACGAGATGTTCGACGATGCCTGGCGCTGCATGAAGTATCGGTTCTACGATCCCAAGCTCCACGGTACCGATTGGGACGCCATGAAAGCCAAGTACAAACCACTGGTGGCTTTCGTCGCTGACCGCCACGAGTTAATGAACGTGATCAACGAGATGATCGGCGAGCTGAACGCCTCACACACCGGTGCCTCCGCCGGCCGTGAGCGTGGCGCGGGCGCGGTCGCGGCTGCCGGCGTGATGACCCGCCACCTTGGTCTGGATCTCCAGGCGGATCAGGCCAGCGGCCGGTACAAGGTCACGCACGTCTACGACGAGGGCCCGGCCGACAAGGACTGGATCAAGGTCGAGAAGGGGAACTACTTGATCGCGATCGACGGCAAGCCCGTCAAGGCGGGCGACGACTACGATGCCTTCCTCGGCCGCCGGCTCAACCGCAAGGTCGAGCTCACCCTGAACGACAAGCCCAAGCCCGAGGGCGCCTGGAAGGTCAAGTACGAGCCGATCCCGATGGCGGCCTTCGGCAATCTCCGCTACGACCGCTGGGTGAAAGAGCGGCGTGAGATGGCCGACAAGCTCTCCGGCGGCCGCGTGGGCTACCTGCATATCAAGGCGATGGATCAACCCTCGCTGGCCAAGTTCAAGAAGGACCTCGCGGAGTTCCGCCACAAGGAAGGGCTGGTGATCGACCAGCGTTGGAACGGCGGGGGCAACATCGAGCAGGAATTGCTGGCGATCCTGGTTCAGCGCCCCTACGAGGTCTGGCAGCCTCGCGGCGTTGAGCCGACTGAACGCCCCTTCACCGGCTATTTCGGCCCGAAGGTCGTGCTCCAGAACTGGCGGAGTGCCTCCAACGCCGAGATGTTCCCGGCGGGCTTCCGCGCGCTCGGGCTCGGAAAGGTGATCGGCACCCCGACGATGGGGGCGGTGATCGGAACCGGCAGTTATGCCCTGATCGATGGCTCGTCGATCCGCACGCCCGGCGTCGGTGTTTTCCTCGCCGACACCGCACGGACGAACATGGAAAACCACGCAGTGCAGCCTGACGTTTACGTCGAGAACACCCCCGAGGACAACCTCGCCGGCCACGATCGCCAGCTCGAAGTGGCCGTCCACGAAGTCATGAAAGACCTCAAGCCGAGCCAGTCGGTCGCGAAGACCGCCAAGCAGTGAGAAGGGAGTGAGCCGGTCGACCTGGTGCCGGACGCGTTCGTCTAGCCCCCTGCCCAGCATGCCCGAGGCCTACCTAAAGACCAAGAGACTTGCGGACCATTCTTGGTCTTGATGCGAACCAATCGACCACGGTTGGCGGACGAGTCACATGGACTGTCGAGAAGTACTTTTGTTGTAATCGGCCATCCTGTCCGAAGCAGACGGCAATGAGCCCCGTTTCCGTGATCCATACAGCTTGATGACCTTGCTCCGGCGTTGTCCCTGGGAAATACGAGAATTCCGGAGCTTTTTTTGGGGGGACCTCGTTCGGCGGACGGTCACGGAAATACTCGGACACAAAAAACTCAACGCCTGGTGTTCCCGGGCCGACAGACGCGGAGCGTTGCTTTCCGTCTACGTGCGGTATCCAAACGATGGCAAGGTTCTTGAGATTATTTCGCGGGGGTCCGTAAAGCAGAAGTTCGGCTTCCGTTTGCGTCATTCCCGGTCTGAGCAGCTCGAAACGCGCCTGCGTAACGCTCGAGGAACGCGGCAGCACGGCCAAAACCACTGCAACGAGAGTGAGGATCGCAAACAAGGCGCGAATGAAGAATCGTCGAGTTATCATGTGAGCGGATCACCAGAATCAGTTAATGATTGCAGACGTCCCTATTCCGACGACCCTCTCCTCCCCGGTGGGGGGCTCGAAAACGAATGGTTCCTCTCCTTTACCCCTCCGATGCTTGCCTGTAGAATCATGGGAGTTAGGGTCTGTTACCGGTTTCTCTCAAGGTCTTACCATGCAGATGGTTAAAACTCGGGTTCCGGAGCGGAGCGACCGGGTGAAGTCCCTGGTCGAGGTGGCCCGGCGGGGCCGAGTCGTTTGCCTCCCTGACGATGTCTTCATCGTGCCCGAACCTGCCCTGGAGTTACTCCAGTCGCTTGGGGTCAACTACCAGGAATTGGGCCGGGGAGGATTTGACTATGCGGAAAAGGCGCTACGAGATTCTCTTGCCCTTAAAACATAACGACGGCCGCGTGGTGAGCGGCGAACTGTTTGAACAGACGCGAGAAGAACTGATAATCAGCATTTCTTTGCCTGCTATAAGGCGACTCTGCTCGAGCGCTTTGAACAGGTCGAAATCTACATCGCTTCCTATCCGGTGGACCTTTTGTAACGAGCAATCCTCCTGGCCGCTTGGATTCGGAAAAGAATCAGAAATGGCTGGAATAGGCCGTCCCACGAGCGATCAGAACCCGCCGGGGTCATTCCGCCGGCATCCCCTACGCAGAGATCCAACCTACGCAACGCGGGCGGCGCAGGTAAAGGGTGTATTGAACACAAACGCGTTCTTCGACTCACCTGGCGGCGCGGTGCAACTTGGGCCCCGGTGAGTTTCGGCTGCCCGATTTCAACCAGTCGCCCCGGTTTTTCGCCCTCGGAACTCGGAAGGCCATCCCATCCTCCCTCCCGGGACGGAGGGCCGCTACCGCCGAAGCCGATCCTCGGCGAATAAGACCCGTCTGCCATCCTTGCCTTGGTTCTCCATGCGGAAGGTCCACTCTTTCGCCTTCGCGTCCCAAGTGAAGGTGTTGTAGAACGGCCCGTCCGGATACGAGAACTCGAACTCGATCGTTTCGCCGGTTCGCTTGCCGTACCCCATCGCCGAGAACTTTCCGCCGTACGTGTCGCACCAGTGGGCCACGTACTTCTTGTCGGCGAAGCAACGCTGAGATTGTCGTGATCGCGGTGAACATCGAACTTTGCCCTCGATTGATTCGGCTCCAAGAGGTTTTTCTGCCACGTTTCCGACTTCGTCTACCACCGGCTCGGTTCGCCCTCCTGTACGACCGCCCGACTGCCGCGCCGCGACCTCAGGCGGACCGCGCAGGTCGCAAGCGCGGGCACGCGGGCGGCACGAGCCAGAGCCCGACGGTGTAACCGGCCAGGGCGACGGCGACGCCGCCGGGCACATCGATGAAGTAGTGCTGGCCCGAGGTCACCGTCGTCACGCTGACCGCCGCGGCGAACGCCCACCAGAACCGCTGCGCCACCCGGCCGGCCCCGGCGCGGCCGATCAGATGCGCCCCGAGCACCGCGAAGTTCACGTGCAAGCTCGGGAAGCAATTTGCCGGCTTGTCCACCAGGAAGATCCAGAGCATCACCCGCTCGCCAAGCGTGCCGCCCGCAAACTCGGGGCGGACCATCGACACCGGCCACGCCCAGTAGACGGCGAACGACATCAGCGAGCTTGCCGTGACGCAGGCCATCACGAACGCGATCCCCCGCCAGCTCCGGTAATACAGGAAGGGGACGAGCGGGAAGATCACCCCGCCGATGATGTAGATCACGGCCGTCCACGGTTGGATGATCCATGGGAAGACCGACGCCGGGCTCGTCAGATGGATCGTCCGGACCGGGTCGGCCGCGAACGCGTTGACCGCGTCGTAGGCACACAACCACAGGCCGAAGAACCCGGCGACGACGGCCGCCTTCTGGAGCGCCTGCGGCCAGGTCGCGCGCGGAGACGGATCGGCAAGTGACTCGCCGGCCCCCGCCGTGTTCGCGTCCGCGTCCGCTTCCTCGTCTCGGGGCGTGACCGAAGAGAACATTCTTGAATTCAGAGCAATCCGGATGAAGGCGGCAGGCGATTGAACCCATGACTCCTCATGATGATAATCCAACGTTTAGCCTGGGTCAAAAGAGCAAGACAGGGTCACTAACTGGAGCGGACAATGCCTGCTGGCCAAACGTTGCGCTTGAGCATGCTGGCCTTGCGATTCCCGCCGTTCTGTCTAGAATTTCAAAAGGAATTGAAAGTTCACTTCGAGCAACGCAGGATGGCGGGCAACGGTGCTGCGCGGTACGCGCGGGTGGACCACTTGGCAGCCTGGAGGGCGGGACGACATGGCGACGCCGATCCGGATTGGAGCGGTGAGCTACTTGAACGCCAAGCCGCTTTACTACGGGCTTGACCGGTTTGCGCCCCAGGTCAAGCTGTCGATGGACGTACCGAGCCGTCTGGCCGATCAACTGGCTGCCGGCGAGCTGGACGTCGCGCTCATCCCATCCGTCGAGTACTTGCGCGGGGCCAGCCGGGGATACGAGATCATCCCCGGCTTCGCGATCGCGGCTCGGGGACCGGTCCGGAGCGTGAAGCTATTCAGCCGGGTGCCGTGGGAGCGGGTCGAACGGTTGGCGCTCGATGCCGGGTCGCGGACCAGCCAGGTTTTGGCGCGGATCTGGCTTGACGAGCGGTACGGGGTGAGGCCCCCGCGGGTCGAGGAATTGCCAATGGGCGTTTCGGCGCTCGAGAGTACGGCCGATGCCGTCCTGGTGATCGGCGACCGGGCGATGCGGGTGCCCCGCGAGCCGTTCCATGATGTGGTCGACCTGGGCGAGGCCTGGCACTTCCTCACCGGCCTGCCGTTCGTGTTTGCTCTCTGGGTTGCGCGCGGAGGCGTGGACCTCGAGGATTTGCCGGCGGCCCTGGAACAGAGCCGCGCCATGGGGCTGGCCCAGGCGGCCTCACTTGCCCGAATGCACGGGCGC
This sequence comes from Isosphaerales bacterium, assembly GCA_044450785.1. Classification (GTDB taxonomy): domain Bacteria; phylum Planctomycetota; class Planctomycetia; order Isosphaerales; family Isosphaeraceae; genus JBIOJM01. The sequence continues at coordinate 6,063 of JBIOJM010000337.1, read as the reverse complement.
CGGCTGGGACTCGACTTCGCAACGTGTTACGATTATCTGACTCGCATCCTATCCTATGACCTTGGGGAGACCGAGATCGCCGGGTTGGGCCGATTTGCCATGATGGCGGCGCGCCTCGGCCTCGCACCCGAAGGAGTGAGCCTTGTCTTCCACCGTCCCCGCGATCTTGCACCGCGCCGTTGACGGCCGGCGGTTGAGCTTCGACGAGGGAGTCGAGCTGTTCCGGTCGGCTTCGCTGCTCGAGCTCGGCCGGGCCGCGGACCTTGTGTCCAGGCGGCTCCATCCCGAGCCCTATCGAACCTACAACATCGACCGCAACATCAATTACACCAACGTCTGTACGGCCGTGTGCGACTTCTGTGCGTTCTATCGCAAGGTCGACGATGGCGAGGCTTACGTGCTGGACCGCCCGGTCTTGCTCGACAAGATCCGCGAGACGGTTGCGCTGGGGGGCGACCAGATCTTGATGCAGGGGGGGCTCCACCCTTTTTTGAAGCTCGAGTGGTACGAGGAGCTGCTGCACGACATCAAGGCTCACTTCCCCCGGCTCAACGTTCACGGCTTCAGCGCGCCCGAGATTTATCATTTCACCAAGGTGTCCAGGCTCGGGTTGCGGGAGGTCCTCTCGCGGCTCAAGGCCGCCGGGCTGGGAAGCCTGCCTGGCGGCGGCGCCGAGATCCTGGTCGACCGGGTTCGCAAGGCGATCACGCGCGGTAAGGTCTTGACCGATCAATGGCTGGACGTGCACCGGATCTGGCATGAGCTGGGGGGCCGTTCGACGGCGACGATGATGTTCGGCCATGTCGAGACGCTCGAGGAGCGGGTCGAGCATTTCGACCGTGTCCGTCGCCTGCAGGACGAGACCGGCGGCTTCACGGCGTTCATATCCTGGACGTTTCAGCCCGATCACACCGAGATGGCCGATGTCCCCGCCGCCGGCGCCTTCGCGTATCTGAAAACACAGGCGATCTCCCGGCTTTACCTGGACAACGTACCGAACATCCAGTCGTCCTGGGTAACGCAGGGCCCCAAGATCGGCCAGGTCGCGCTCTATTTCGGGGCCAACGACATGGGAAGCCTGATGATCGAGGAGAATGTCGTGTCGTCGGCCGGGACGGTGTATCATCTCTCCCTCGAGGAGATCAAGCGCGCGATTCGCGACGTGGGCTACATTCCTCGGCAGCGTAACGTATTCTATGAATATATCGACGAAGAGCCGGCGAATGCGCTGGTCGAGGCCGTCGGCGGCTGAGGAACAGGCCCGAAATAACTTCCGGACTTCGTATTTGTGTGCCACTGGCTATGTGCCAGTGTCCCCATGCTTGGGTGGGCACTGGCAGAGCCAGTGGCACCCGGAAAACCAGAGAAGCTAAATCGGGAACTTATTTCCGACCTGTTCCTGAGTAGCTAAGACCGGTGGTGGCGGCTTGGCGGCGCTGCCGGCGAAGACTGGCCACGCGCCCTACCGAGGCACTGGGTGTACCCCCTGCTGAAAACCGGATTCCCCAATAGGACGGGCTTTTGCGCCCGCCGGGACGCGATTCGTTGATACAGGTCGAAGGGTTATGCAAACGTTTCCTCGACTATCAGCGCGGCTGGGTCAGCGCGATTTCGGATGTCTCGTTCGAGTGTCAGCCCGGTGCGATTTTCGGGCTGCTCGGCCCCAACGGGGCCGGCAAGACGACGACGCTCCGGATCTTGAGCACCGTACTGAAGCCCACCGGCGGCCGCGCGATCGTCGCCGGCCACGACGTAATCACGAATCCTCAGGCGGTGCGCGCCAACATCGGCTACATGTCGGCCAGCACCGGGATCTACGACCGGATGACCGCCTGGGAGCTGGTTGAGTACTTCGGGCAGCTCTACGGCATGCCCGCCGTGCTCCGGCGCGCGCGGATGGAAGACATCTTCGCCTGGCTCAAGATGAACGACTTCCGTGACGTATTAGGCTCGAAGATGTCGACCGGCATGAAGCAGAAGGTGTCGATCGCCCGGACGATCGTCCACGACCCCCCCGTGCTGATCTTCGACGAGCCGACGTCGGGACTCGACGTGCTGGTGGCCCGCGCGGTCCTGCAGAATATCCTCGAGCTCCGGGATCGGGGCAAAACGATCGTCTTCTCGACGCACTCGATGCAAGAAGTCCAGAAGCTGTGCGCGCGTGTGGCGATCATCCATAAGGGACGCGTCCAGGCCCAGGGCACGCCCCGTGAGCTCTTGGAACAGTTTGACCAGCCTGATCTGGAAGAGCTATTCTTTTTCTTGGTCGAGCGCGCCGACTCGGGCCTGATCCACGATGGCCCCGCAGTCCGGGCCTCCGCCGGCGCGAAAGAGGTCGATCCCACCGTGTAGCGCTGGAATCGTGAAGCCATGACGAGATCCTTCGTGCGCTGGTCGAACCTGTTTGTCATCTTCCGCCACGAGGTACGCGATCAGATCCGCGATCGGCGCACCCTGTTCATGATCTTCGTGATGCCGATCCTGCTCTACCCGATCCTGGGGATCGGCGCCTTCCAGTTTGCGACGTTGCTCGAGCAGAAACCCCTCGTGGTCGTGGTCGTCGGCGCGGAATATTTGCCGAAGGCACCCCCGCTGCTGAATCCGACCCGGGACGGCTTCAATCCCGCGCTGTTCGATTCGCCCGCCGAGGCCGGGCGGGTCGTCGTTCGCCCGGAACCCGCCTCGAGCCCCATGGGCGACCCTCGATCGAGCGAGCAAGCGATCCGCAACGGCAGGGCCCAGGCAGTGATGGTGATCCCTCGAGAGCTGCCCGAACAGCTCTTGGGCGAGAAGGAAATCGACATCCCGATCCGATACAACAGCGTCGACGAATCGAGCAAGAACACCCAACTGCGGATCAGCGAAATCTTATCACGGTGGAGGCAGAGCATCGTCGCCGGCCGGCTCAGGCGCGATCTCAAGACCCAGAGCTACACCGAGCCGATCCAGGTGAAGGCGCAGGACGTGGCCACCCGGACTGAGGTGGGGGGTAGCCTCTGGAGCCGGATCTTTCCGTTCTTGCTGGTCATGATGTCGCTGACCGGGGCCTTCTACCCGGCGATCGACTTATGTGCCGGCGAGAAAGAGCGGGGCACCATGGAGACGCTGCTGATCAGTCCGGCGAGTCGGTCCGAAATCGTGCTGGGGAAGTTCCTGACGGTGATGCTGGCGAGCGTGGTGACCGCATTCTTGAACCTGCTCTCCATGGGCCTGACGGGTATCCAACTGGCCCACCAGGTGGGTGTGCTCGCGGCCGACGGGAGCCGTCGATCCGCCGCCTCGATTCTCGCGCCACCGACGCTTCAGGCCGCTTTCTGGATGGTCGTGCTCCTGATTCCCCTGGCGGCGTTTTTCAGCGCGGTCTGCCTGTCGTTGGCTGTACTGGCCCGGAGCATGAAGGAAGGCCAGTATTACATGACGCCCCTCTATCTCATCTGTATGCCGCTGATCTTCCTGACGCTGATGCCCGGAATCGAGCTCAACCTCTTCTACAGCCTGGTTCCGATCACGGGCGTTGCCTTGCTCCTGAGGGCGTTGATCCTGGGGAATTACCACGTCGCATCGCAGTTCTTCCTGCCTGTGCTCGTGCCGACGTTGATTTACGCCGCGGTCGCGCTCCGCTGGGCGATCGACCAGTTTCAGCGCGAGGATGTCTTGTTCCGCGAAGCGGAACAGTTCAGCCTGCACTCGTGGTTTCGGCACTTGGTCCGCGACCGCGAGCCGATGCCGACCGGTGGCCAGGCGACCTTGTGCTTCGCGCTCATCCTGACGCTGTCCTGGTTCTTGATTCAGTTCCTTCTACCGCAGGTGGGTCTGACGCTGTCCGCCGTGATCGCCGGTCAGCTCGTCATCCTCATTCCCCCCGTGATCATGGCAATCCTGCTCACGTCGGCCCCGAGGAACACGCTACGATTGACGTGGCCCGAGCCGCGTTACCTCGTGCTGGCCGTGGCCCTGGTCGTGGCGCTGAATCCTCTGGTCAATGAGCTGAGGCCCCTGGTCGAGTCGCTCTTCCCCATCCCGTCGCTGATCAAGCTCACGCTCGACCAGGTCATGTCCCAGTCGCCGGGGCTGGCAGTCTCCGTTCTCGTCTTCGCCTTGGTTCCCGCCGTCTGCGAGGAATTCGCCTTTCGCGGCTTCATCCTCTCGGGTCTCGAGCATCAGCACCGGACCCGGTCCGCCATCTTGCTCTCGGCCTTGCTGTTCGGGTTCCTCCACGTGCTCCTCTCCCTGTTTCAGCAACTCTTCAACGCGACGCTGTTGGGCGTCGTTCTGGGTCTGCTAGCCGTGCGGAGCCGCAGCATCCTGCCGGGGATCGTCTTTCATTTCCTGAATAACGCCCTGGCCGTCTCGCTGGGCTCTCTCGTGAACGACCCGCGGGCCGCGTCCATCGTTCCTTGGATCTATCGCGACCCGGCGGCAGGTCTTTATCATGTGCAATGGATCGTGGCGAGCGAGCTGTTCTCGGTGCTCTTGCTGTTCCATCTTTGGAATCTGAGGTTCGAACGCCCCGGCCGGTTGGCCTCCAGCCGCGCCGGCCCCGTCGAACCCGCGTTCTGATCTCTCTTCGACCCCGTCCCAGCAGGAAGTCATCTGGGACGAACCCAGCATCCCCATTCCGGCGTTCGCCCGGGGAGACGCCCTTTTGAGACGCGGCACGCTCACTCTCCAGGCGCGGTACGTCTATCCGGTGGAAGGTCCGCCGATCAGGGACGGCTGCCTGACGATCCAGCAGGGACGGATTGCCTGGGTGGGCCCGGCGAAGGAGCGCCGGGGCGACCTGGATCTCGGCAACGTGGCGATCGTGCCGGGCTTCGTCAATGCGCACACACACCTCGAGCTCGAGCCGCTCGGACGGGCGGGACAACCTGCCGGCCTTGAGGAGGACGAAGTGTCGTGGCTGCGGAAGGTGGTCGACCAGCGGCGGTCGGGAACCGAGAAATCGCAGTGCGCGGCTGTGGCAAGGAACGTCAAAGCCTCGATCGAGGCGGGGACGACCTTCCTGGCCGACACGACGACCGCCGGTCTGTCCTGGGGACCGATCGCCGAAGCGCCGCTGCGTGCCGTCGTATTCGCCGAGCTGATCGGACTTCAGCGCGACCGCGGCCTTCAGGCCAGCGATTCCGCCTGGAGATGGCTGGGTTCGATCCGCCCCGAGACCCAGGTGGCCGCCTGCGCGCGGCCCGGACTGAGTCCCCACGCGCCGTACAGCACCGCGGGCTGGCTCTATTACAAGGCCGTTGCCAGCCGGATGCCGCTCTCGACCCACCTGGCGGAAATGCCCGAGGAGCTGCGGTTATTGAAGTACCGCGACGGGCCATTGCGGCGCTTCCTCGAGGACCTGGGCGCCTGGGACGAGGAGTGGGAGCCGATCGGGCCCCGGCCGGCCGACTATGTGCGCCGCGGCGAGCTGCGCAACGCCGACTGGCTGATCGCCCACGGGACCTACCTCGAGCCCGACGACTTCTGGCAACTGCGCCCCGAGGCCGCCCCGGACGGCCGCCGCGTGGCCGTCGCGTTCTGCCCCAGGACGCATGCCCGGTTCGGGCATGCCCCTCACCCTTATCGCGCGCTGCTGGAACGCGGCGCAATCGTCTGCCTCGGGACCGATAGCCTCGCTTCCAGTGGGAGCCTCAGCATCCTTGACGAGCTTCGTTTCCTTCACCGCCGCGACGACTCGCTCTCCGGCGCGCTCTTGCTGACCATGGCGACCCTCTTCGGCGCCTGGGCGCTGCGAGCCGAGACCACGACCGGCAGCTTGAAGCCCGGCAGGTCGGCCGACCTGGCCGTCGTCTCCCTGCCTGACCGCGACGAGCAAGACCCCTTCACACTCCTTCTCGAATCCGAGCTGCCCGTGATCAGCACCGTATTCGAGGGCGATTTCGTGACCGGCCGGTGGGTAGGGGCGTGAACGCGCAAGAGAGCCCACGCCTGGGCTGATGAAAAGTTGGTGTTTACCGTATTGGACGTACGGTTTCGAGGCGCGTGTTTTTGTTGCGCGCGATCGAACGACGGCGCGAGCGACCGAACCCTTTCCCCCCCTTGTGAAGGGGGGGCCAGGGG
>JBIOJM010000336.1:0-11265 GCA_044450785.1 Isosphaerales bacterium | reverse complement strand
TCCTTGGGCGCAGAATCAGATGGTCGCTCTCCAGCGATCCCGGGCGATTTCGGCCCCGACCTCCGCCGTCGGCCGTAACGCGTCCGTTCGGTTTCTGGGATCGCGCGCGTCTGGCCCGCGCGCGAGTCAATGCGACCAAGGCCATGTCGACATGTCGACATTTTCGACCCCAAACGCGTTGTGTGCGCGCTTCGCCATCGCTCGGACATCCACGCGTCCGTGAACCGATCACGCACCCGGCCCCTCCCATCCGGGTTTACCGTCTTCTCCGTACCCCTTGTTCGGTCTTCCGTCCTCCGTCCTTCCGATCATCCCCGTCCCAATGACTTATTCTCCGCAAAAAGATGCGACATGCGCAACCTCATGGCAGACGAGCAGTTGGGTCCTGAGCCGAATAATACCCCTGAAAAGACACGACATGCGCAAGTCCAAAACTACCAAGCAAATGGCGCAATGTCGTGATTTTCACGCCCCCAACCGACGAATTGTGCGCTCGTCGCCCCCGCTTGGGACTTGCGCTCCTCCCGCCCTCGCTGGGGCATTCACGCCTCCTTAAACCGACCACGCTCCACGCTCCACGCATCGGTTCGGCTGCGGCGATTTCGGCCCCTCGAACGGGACGGAACGGTCAGGTCCCATTTTCCAGAATTCGGCGTTCCCGATATGCTGGAATCTGGAATCTGGGCTACGGATCGCGTCAGAGGGCGCGACCCCTTGCCCGATGGTCACCACCGCACCCGGAACATCCCCCATGAGCCAGCCGCCCGATCCGGCCCCGGGAACACACGACCTCGACTTCGCTCTCGGACCAGTCGGGGTCCCTGAGAAAAGACCAGCCGGGACGGCGGAGACTGTGGCGGACGAAGCCCGGGCGGCCGACGCGCCGGAAGCCACCATCGTCGACTCGCCCCAGGCGAACGCGGCGACGCTGGCCGAAGTGGACGCTGCCTGGCCGGCCATCACGGCCGCCGGGACCGTCGACATCGCGCCAAAGACCGGGCGTTCGACCGAATCCTCGACCGGCGAATCGCTGTTTGGAAAAGTCGGCGCGTGTAGCCCTCCGTTCACGCTGGTGGACCCGGCCGAGCTCATTCACGACGGCGGGGCAGACGACCCTCTCGGACTCCCACCCAGAATCTCCGGTTATGAGATCCTGGGCGTTCTGGGCCATGGGGGGATGGGGGTCGTCTACAAGGCCCGCCAGCGCGGTCTGAGGCGGATGGTCGCCTTGAAGATGATCCGCGCGGGCCGGCATTACGGCGCCAACGAACTGGCCCGGTTCCGTACCGAGGCCGTGGCGGTGGCCGACCTGCAACATCCAAACATCGTGCAGATCTATGAGGTCGGTGAGGAAGACGGCCACCCCTTCTTTTCCCTCGAGTACGTCGAAGGAGAGAGCCTGGCCAGGAAGATCAACGGAACGCCACAGCCAGCGCCGGAGGCGGCGCGGCTGGTGCGCGCACTGGCCGGCGGCATGGAATTCGCTCACGCTCGAGGCATCGTGCATCGAGACCTGAAGCCCGCCAACATCCTGCTGACGGCCGGCGGTGAGCCGAAAATCAGCGACTTCGGGCTGGTCAAGCGGCTCGAGGACGATGCCGGTCAGACCCAGTCCGGCTCGATCCTGGGCACCCCCAGCTACATGGCGCCCGAGCAAGCCGAGGGCCGCATCAAGGAAATCGGCCCGCGGGCCGACGTCTACGGGCTCGGCGCCATTCTCTATGAGTTGTTGAGCGGCCGGCCGCCGTTCCGCGCGGCCTCGGTCCTCGACACGTTGCAGCAGGTCCGCACGCAAGAGCCGATCCCGCCGTCGCAGTTCCAGCCGAAGGTGCCGCGCGACCTGGAGACGATCTGTCTCAAGTGCCTCCAGAAAGACCCGGCGAAGCGGTACATGACCGCGGTTGGACTGGAGGAGGACCTCCGCCGCTACGAAGTTGGCGAGCCGATCCTGGCGCGGCCCGTCGGCCCTGCCGAGCGGCTGTGGCGCTGGTGCCGGCGCAACCGGCGGGTCGCCGCCTTGAGCGGGGCCGTCGCCCTGCTGGTCGTCGCCTGGTCGGTCACCTCGACCTTGCTCTACCGGCTGGCGCTGGCCCACGAGCGGGTCGCAGTCGCCAACGCCGAGACGGCCCGCCGAAACGAAGCCCTCGCCAGGCACAACGCCGAGACGGCGCGGCAAAACGAGGAACTCGCAAGCAAGAACGCCGAGACGGCCCGCCAGAATGCGCAGCGGGCCCGGTCGAGCGAGGACCTGGCCCGGCGCCGCGCCGCGGTCGCCACGACGACCGCTCGCGACGCCATCGCGCACATGCTCCGCCTCGGAGAGCAGGTGCTGCGCCGTCTCCTCGCCAAGCACGCCCCGGAGCGCGCCGAGGCTGAGTGGCTCCGACTCCGCGACGACCTGACGACCATGCTCGTCGAGGACGTGGTCCCGATGGCCGAGCGGATCGAGGGGCAGGAGGTCACCTCGTTCGCCGTGGCCGCCACTCACCAGCAGTTGGGCGACTTGCTCAGAAAGCTCGGCCAGGGCGAGGACGCACGGCGGCAGTATCAGCAGGGTTATGACGTGCTCGCCCGGTTCGCCCGCGTTCAGCCGGACAATGACCAGGCACGCGCCAACCTCGCCCTCATGCTCCTGCGGCTCGGCGAGACCGCCCAGGATCTCGATGGCGACTTCAAGCGGGCGCGGGACGAATTCCGCCGAGCCTGGGACATCCAGGAGCAGATCGCCCGGCAGCCGCGCAGCGGACATTTCAAGGACGTCGACAATCATCGGCTCCTCTCGCACATCGCCCTGAAGCTGGGCGTCGCCGAGCTGAGCCTCGGGCACCCCGCCCTCGCGCGCGACCAGCTTCAAGTCGCGCTCGAGAATCGTACAGCCTGGTCCAAGGCGGAACCCAAGAACGTCTCGGCCCGGAGCTACCTGTCCGAAGCCCACGTCTGGCTGGGAGTCGCGCAGAGCCACCTCGACGACTGGCCGGCTGCTCGCGACCAATTCAACCAGGCCATTCGAATCTGCGAAGATCTGACCCATCAGTTTCCCCGGGACTTCAGCTTCCAGGGGGACCTGGCGGCCGTCTGCGGCGATTACGGCGACGCGCTGGCGCGCCGCGGGGAGGACGGCGAGGCCGAAACGGCTTTTGCCCGGTCACTGCACCACGCCTTGGCGGTCCGGGACCACGACCCGGAGGACCTGGCGCCTCGGCTGCTCGTGGCCGCAGGCCACGAGCGCAAGGCCGCGAACGCGCTCCGGCGCGGCAAGACCGACGACGCGGAACGCGGCTGGCGCACGGCCCTGGAGATCCGCGCCGAGCTGGCTCAGCTCGAGCCCCGCATCGTGCCTTTTCAGGCGGCGCTCGCCCTCGCGCTGGCTCGCTGCGGCCGGCGCGACGAGGCGGTGCGGAAGGCCGAGGACATCTTTCCTCGGGCCGCCCTGCGCCCGGCCGTGTTGCTTCCCCTGGCACGCTGCTTCGCCGCGTCCGCGGCCGGCGAACCCGACGTCGAGCGCCGCCGGCGCGACGTGTCGCGGTTGCTCGAGGCCCTGGGCGCGGCGATCCGTAACGGATACCGCGACTCCGTCGCGCTGCGCACTGACCCCGATCTCGCCCGCTTCCGCAACGAGCCCACTTTCCAGGCACTCCTGGACAGCGTCAAACCGAGCCCCGAGTAGTCAAGTCAAAGCCCACCGTCCAGCAGATCGCGGATCGCCGGCATGTATTTCTCGGCGGAGGCCGTGTTGACCAGGACCACGCGGTCATGGGGACGGATCATCCCCCGATCGGCAAGCTCGGGAACCGCCGCGAGGGTCGCGGCCCCTTCCGGCGACCATGCGAACCGGCGATCGCGCCATTCGCCGCGGATCGTTTCGCTAATCGCCTCCTCGGAGACCGAAATGGCACAACCGCCGGTCGCGCGGACGATCCGCAGGACGTTGACATGCCCGACGTTCTGTGCCACGTTCAGACCCGTGGCGATCGTTCGGCCGGGGGGTTTCGGCTCGATGTCCGCGGCGCCGGTTTCAAAGGCGCGAACGAGAGGCGTGCTCGCGGTGCTCTGGACGCACACCATCCGCGGCCGCTCGGGGCCGACCAAGCCCAGGACCTCGAGCTCGTCGAACGCCTTCGCCATGCCGACCACCCCGGTGCCGCCCCCCGTCGGATAGACGATCACGTCCGGCAGCTTCCAGCGCCGTTCTGTCAGGCGTTCGCCGGACGGTTCGGCCATCTCGAGCCCCAGCGTCTTCTTCCCTTCAGTGCGCCAGCCGGGCTCCTGGAAGGTGGCGACGTTGAAGTAGCCGCGCGGCACGTATTCTTCGCGAACGCGCTTGCCACAATCGATGATCGTTCCCGCCACGATGTCCAGCTTGACACGCTCGGGGTGAAGGCGAGCCAAAGCGGCCACTCTTCCCAGCACCGGCAGATCGGTATCCGGAGACATGACGATGACCGCCTCGATCTCGGCCGCGACCGCGTATTCAGCCAGGGAATCGCCGGCGTTCCCTTGAGTCGGAACAGCGAGTCGGCTCAAGCCGAGCGATTTGGCCACGGAGACGGTCATGGCCATGCCTCGGTCCTTGAAGGACAGCGTTGGATTTCCCCCGTGGCCGGGGTAGTGCTTCCCCTCGTCCTTCACTTCGAGTCGACAGCCGAGTCGGTCGGCCAGCGGATGAGGATACGCACGCGACGGCGTGAAACCCTCCCCGCGCGTGATGACGTAGCGGCGATCCTCGGGTAGGTCGACGTCCACGGGCAACAGGCCGCCGAATCGCCACAGGTCCCGCCGCGACGGAGTCCACCAGCCGTCCCGGCCGCGCTCCGCCCTCAGTCGATCGAGCTCGAGCACGACCTGGAGCGGCCGGCCGTCACGCTCGCACAAGTTCATCACCCGGCCTGCCGGATACTCGGCACCGCAAACCGTGCAAGAAAGGTGAGAGACATAGCTCATGTGGTTATTTCGTCGCGTGCAAGTCGGTCGTCGGGCCGACCGAAACGACCGTCAGCGGCCAGAGCGGCCATTCGAGCAGCAGTCGGCGCAGGTGATCCAGCGTGACGCTGTTGAACGCCTCGAGCTCCTCTTCGAGGGGAATATAGGCGTGGCGGTACATCCAGTGGAATCCGAGCGATGCAAGGCGTCCCATCGGGCGCTCGCTCCTGAGGACCGAGCGGGAGAGCACCTTGTTCTTCGCCTGGTTCAGCTCCTGCTCGGTCAGCCCCTGGGCGATCGCCGTTTTGTACACCTCGGCGATCCGGCCGAGATTGGCCTGGGTCGAGTCCGGCTCGCAGCTCAGGAAGGTGAAGAACGCGCCCGCCTGGTTGTAGTCTTGGTACGAGAGCTCGGCGCCGTCGGCCAGGCCGGGGTCGATCAGTGTCCAGTAGAGCCGCGAGCCGGTGTGGTCGCCCAGGATGGTCGCCAGCAGGTGCGCCGCGTAGCGGTCGGGGCTCTCCAGTGGGGGCCCGTCGCAGACCGCCACCACCGTCTGCTGCTGGTCGTCCGCGCGCAGGATCGCCCGGAATGAGCCCGTGCCGTGATGCGGGACTGCCTCCCGTGTCGCCGTCCCGCCCTGCCAGCCTGCGCAGTGGGCCTTCGCCAGATCAACCAGCGCGCCCCATTCCGCCTTACCGGCGAAAGCCAGCACGATGTTGGACGGGCTGTACCGCCTCGCGAAATAGTCACGCATCTGGTCCGCCTCGAGCGCGGTGATCGACTGGATCGTGCCCAGGATGCTGTTGCCCAGCGGGTGCGACCCGTAGTGGGCGGTCTTGGCTGCCTCGTAGGCAACGGACATCGGGTTGTCCAGGTACATCCGGATCTCTTCGATGATGACTTGCTTCTCGGTCTCGAAATCCTCGCCCCGCAGGCTCGGACGCAGGATGTCGGCCAGCACGTCGAAGGCCGGCGGCAGGTACTCGGGCAGGCAGGTGACGTGGTAGAACGTGTCTTCCTCAGACGTCTGCGCGTTGTGCTTGGCTCCCACCTGGTCGAAGTCGCGGTTGACGGCCACCGCATCGCGCCGCGCTGTCCCCTTGAACGTCATGTGCTCGAGGAAGTGCGAGACGCCCGCCAGCTCGCTCGACTCGTCGCGGCTCCCCGTCTTGACCAGGAATCCCGCGGCGACCGACAGCGCCCGGTCGTTCAACTCGGCGATGATCTCGAGCCCGTTGTCGAGCGTCGTTTGTTGAAATTGCATGAGAGTTTTCAGTTTTCAGTTTTCAGTTTTCAGTAAGTAATATTCCGTGTTCAACTCTCGGGTTTACGGGTTAGCGAGTGGGCGAGGCCCGTGAGCATTCTCGATATTTCCTTCAGTTCGGAGATCAAATGGGAGAACCTCTCGTCAGGCAATAGGCCGATCTTCTTGGCGATGTAAACCTGCGTGCGAAGTTCCGCGGCTGATCCGCGCGCAATGCGAAGGAATCTTTCGAAATCCTTGCCGCCTCGTTCGGCTCCTTCCGCAATGTTGGACGGAATGGATACAGCCGCTCGCTGCATCTGGTCCCGCAATGCGAACTCACGAGATTCTCGCAGAGATTCGTACACGACGACCGCAAGTTGGCAACCCTTCTTCCAGACCTCCCGTTCCTCGAATGTGTGGTACATCGTGTCCCTCGCCGATCACGGAAATCCAGAAACTGAAAACTGAAAACTGAAAACTGAAAACTATTCAGGCATCCTGAGCGCACTCGGCCCGAGGGTCAGGATCGTCAACTCGCGGGGTTCAAGGAAGCACGTGGCATAGTCGGAGACGGCCTGGGGCGTCAGTGCATCCAGCTCGGCCGCGATCTCCTCGATCGGGCGGACCCTTCCCAGGAAGAACCAGTCGGAGGCGAGCGAGCCCGAACGGCTCATGCTGGATTCCTGGGCCATGATCAGCGAGCTCTTCAGGCCCGCTCGCATCGTCTCCAGCTCGTCGAGGGAAACCCCGCCGCGGCCCAGTCGCTCGATCTCGGCCAGCATCACGTCCAGCGTTTGCTGCGCCCGGTCCGCCGAGGTTCCTGCGTAACAAAGCATGGCCGCCCGATCGAGCTGGCCTTCATAGGTGGCGTAAACGGAGTAACACAAGCCGCGCTTTTCGCGGACTTCCGTGAAGAGGCGGGCCGAGGAAAAACCACCCAGGATCGCGGCGGCCGCGCGCGCCCGGTAGTAGTCGGGGCTAGCGACGGTCGCCGCGGGATAGGCCAGCGCGATCTGAATCTGCTGCGTCTCTCGCAGGATATGGTCGCGGTGCGGCCCGCCGGGCCGTTCCGCCACCCGCGGCTCCGGCTGCTCCGCCCATGAGCCGAACAGCCGCTCGATGGTGTCGCGGAGCCGAGGCCAGTCGATCGCTCCGGCGACGCCCAGGATCGCACCGTTGGGACGGTACGTCTTCTTGAGAAATCGGCGCAGCTCTTCCGACGTGAGCGAGCTGACTCCCTCGGACGTCCCCGGCGACGGTCGCCCCCAGGGATCGGGGAAATGGCGGCGCCGCAGCTCATAGATGACCTTCGTGCCCGGGTCGTCCTCGAGGCTCCGCAAGTTCTGCGAACAGAGTGCCCGGATCGGCTCGATCTCGTCCTCATCCAGGTGGGGGCGGCGCGCCATGTCGGCGAAGATTTCAAGGGCCGGTTCCAGGTTGCGGCCCAGCGTCGCCCCGGCCAGAGACGTGTGAAGCGTCTGGGCGCTCTCTGCATGGCTGACCCCGAGGGTGTCCAGCGCGGTGAGCAGCGCGCGGCTGTCACGCGGGCCCGCCCCGCGCGTGATCCACTCCGCCGCCATCGTTGCCGCGCCCCCCTTCAGATCCAGACCATCGGCCCCCTCGTAGGCCGACCCCGCCGGCAAGAGCAATGTGAACGCCGCCGACTGGACGCCCGGCATCGTCTCGGCCAGCAGCACCAGCCCATTCGAAAATAGGTGTCGTTCAATCGACGATGACGTTGCGACGGACACGGCCACCTCATGCGCAGAGTGTCGGCTTCTCGCCGTTATCGCGTGCTGATTCCGCCGGGACGCACAACCGTTGTCGCGGCCCGCACCCGTTGCCTCCCGGCCTACCGAATCCCGATCACGATCCAAAGAGCCTACCAGAATGGTCCGGCATCGTTGAAGAGCGATTGGAAATTGTGATCGTTTTCCGCGCGCAAGAATTCCAAGCTTCGCGCTCGCTTCTCCAGGCGAAAGGCCGCCGACAGGACAAGAGTGTCGGCCCCATGAACAATCCCGAGGGGAAGCTGGCTCGGGCCGGTTCCTGAATCGTCAGATTCACCTTGATGCCGCCGGTCCGGCCTTTTTATGCGTCAACGGCCTTGTAGAGCGTCTTGGCCCGTCGGAACCCGACATTACGATACAGTTGCACGGCGGCTCCGTTCTCTGCGGTCACCTCGAGATACGCCCGGCGCAGGCCCGCCTGGGAGAATCCGGCCAGCGCACGCCGGACGAGGGCTTGGCCCAGTCCCAGTCCCCGGAAGGTGCGGATCACTCCGACGTTCTGGATCGCCCCGATCGGACCTTGATCCATGACCCCCTGGACTGTACCGACATACCCATCGGAGCAGGCGATCAGCCAGGTCGCGCCGGGCAGGAATCCCGGCTTACGCCGGATTTCACACATCAAACGCCGGCAACCGAACCGATCGCCCAGGCAAGGGAACACGTAGGCATCGACCTCGCCGAGGAAACTCAGATACTTCACCTCCGCGTGCAGGTCCAGCAGCGACTCGTCCCACGGTACCCAGGCGAAGCGGCGAGGCAACAGCGACGCCTTGATCGCACCGTCCAGGTCGATCTCCATGCGAAACCGCTTGTAGTACGTGGTGGCCATGGCGTGGTCACGACCCGCACGTGTTATTCCGATCCACCGCAAGGAAAGTGCCCCCTCTGCCGTCGTGAGGCATTATAGGATGGCCCTCATTCGAGGGTCAACCGGACGGATCAACACCCGCGCCGCCTGTCGAATCAGTCTCCCACTTCTCTTCGAGAGTTATCGGAGATGAGCGGCGGGCGCCTTTTGCCCGGACTATAATCGGTGCGGAGATCGCCGACTCGCGACGAATCCGACCGAAAGGAAATGAGGCGGAACCGGCATGATAACGGCCCGACTCGTAACGATCCTGGCGTCGCTGGGAATGCCCGCGCTGTTCGCGCCAGCTCTGGTCCGCGTGCGCGGGCGAATCCCGCCTGGGCCGTGGGGTTTATGTGCGACACTCCTCTGCCTCGAGCCGCTGGCTGCACCATGGGTCGTGTCTGGTCTCGCGTCTCCGGCGGTGACCTGGTTGGTCGGGATCCTCGGTGGGATCGTGATGATCCGGGTGATCGATTGGCTTGCCCGCCCCCGGCTGGAAGGCGATCTCATCCGCATCTGGCTCGTGCTGACGGTCTGGCCCGCGCTCGAGATCGAGGACGTGGGAATCCGGCTCCCGAGGCTGAGGGAACGGATCGGGGATGTGATCCACCGCGGCGCAGCGGGACTCGCCGGCCTGGCGGGCGGTCTTGCGCTGGCCGCTCTCGGTCAGACGCTGATGGTCCCGGACCGGGGGTTCTTGCTCGACGGCTCGTTCAAGTCGCTGGAGATCTACCTGCTGGCCGGGGGCGCCAACAATCTCCTGGTCGCGGCGTTCGCCCTGGCCGGCTACCGCGTATTCGACGGATTTCGCTATCCCATCCTGGCCCACTCCGTCCTTGATTTCTGGAGTCGGTACAACGTGTGGATCCACCGCTGGCTCAAGCGACACATCTTCGAGCCGATCGCCCGGCGGCGCCGGCCGGCGCTCGGCATCCTGGCTGTCTTTGTCTTCAGCGGGCTGGTGCACGAGTACTTCTTCCTGCCCTTCGCTCCCGATCTGTTTGGCTGGCAACTCACGTTCTTCGTCCTTCACGGACTGGGCGCAATCGCCGGGTTCCGGCTCGGCCGGACTTTTCATGCCGTCGTCGGCCGTCGCGTTCCCAGGCCGCTGGCCATTGCGACCACGCTCGGCTTCGTGCTCTTGACCGCGCCCATCTTCATCCACGCCCTTGATCGGGTCGTCGACCTCCACCGCGACGTCGGCGGATGGGTGCTCAGGACGCTCGGAGAGTCGATTGACCGCCCCCGGTCGTCTTTGACATCTTCGAGAAGATCTTGTACTCGACTTGCGCCATGTTCCTCACTCCTACCCTCGCCGCCTAACAAGAATGGGACAAAATCCTATTGTGCCTGATCGACCTGGACATTCTGCTCCAAGACGTCTTGGATAAATGCATCCACCGCCGCAAGTAGCTCTTCCTTCGTGCCGGTATTTTGAATCGTCCAATCGGCCATCGCTATGGGGCCGGCTTGCTGCAACGATTCGATTTGCGCGCAGTCACGAGAACGTGCCAGCTCCACGTTGTAAGGGCGTTCTGGTCGGACGGTAAGTCTCGCGTATCGGAGAGCCGGCGGCGCGTAAATCGCCAGCACCTGGAAGCGCTCACGGAGCCGCTCTTTGAGTAACTTATACTCCAACCATGCATAGAGACTTTCGATGAGGACATGTTTCCCACCTTGGACTGACTGTTCAATGATGGGAAGGGCGCGTTCCGCCAAAACGGTAACACCATATTTTTTTCGCATCCCGTCGCGCACAAGCTGCTCATTGTTTTCATCGCGTTCAAGTCCCCACCGGTCGAATTCCTCGTAGAAGAGGTCATTAAATCCGACCCGGACAAACTGGTGCTTCACAAAGCGTGCCGACGCTTCGGTTTTCCCGGCACCCGGAAGACCAACCACAGCGATAACGACCGGCGTTTTCATAGCGGATTCCTGAGGTGGCGGGCTTTTTGAACACCGATTGAAGGCAGGCCATACGACTTTCCGCCGATTCGGCACACGCTTGCCTTCTCGAACACGACGCCCACGGTTCCAGTGAAGCTACTCGAGCGGCTCGCATAAATCCAAAAGATCCTCAGGCCGCAGTCGCGGGTCTGTTACGCGATAGGCGCATGACGTCTCCAGCGGCAATTGCGGATCAAGGTACGCAACGATCTGAAGCGTATCCCTAAAAACTTGGACCCTCGTGCCATTCTCAATGCCAGCGAGGAAGACGCGTGCTTCTTCCGAAGCCCGTTGGACTTGAAGGTCGCTCGCGAATCGGCGGTCGATTCGACCGAGCACGAAGAAGAAGTCGTTGTCGCGGTCGCCGATCTCCTTGTGCCACTTATGACGGATCCCCATCGAATTGAATCGCCATCTGAGTTTATTGATTGAGTCAGGAAACGTCTTTCCCAACACTGGCCATTCCATCGCTACACCGATTGCAGTCCGATCGTTTGCATCCTGAATTG